>CAVFMG010000016.1:0-30500 GCA_963623435.1 Odoribacter splanchnicus | reverse complement strand
TTTTAATCCTGGGCTTAGCACCATGTTTTATACTTCAACTCCGAAAGTCAGGTATTATACGTGATATTTGGCAAAAAATCAACTAATTATCAGATTCTTCAACCGAAAATCATCAATTTTCATGTGATGAATGCATTTTTTCTGTAATTTTTATACCTTCTTCCGTCTGCGCCAGTCCACCCAGCGCTGTTTCCCGCAGGGAGGCATCCATTTTATCCCCAACTTCCTTCATGGCATCCATGACCTGATCCGGCGGAATCCGGCTTACGATTCCCGCTATTGCCATATCTGCTGCAGACATGGCATTTACTGTACCGATCACATTCCGCTTCACACAGGGTACTTCCACCAATCCTGCCACCGGATCACAGACCAGTCCCAGCAGATTTTTCATTGCCATAGCTGCAGCTGCGGCGATTTGGTCACAGTCGCCACCCTGCAAATATACAAGTGCTCCTGCCGCCATCGAACTGGCAGAACCGATCTCTGCCTGGCATCCGCCCGCAGCACCGCTGATGGAGGAACGAGTAGCTATGATCTGACCGATCCCGGCTGCTACATACATGGCTTTCAGAATTTTGTCGGTATTCCTGCATCGTTTCTGAAAATAAGGTACCAGCACCGCAGGCAGTACTCCGCAGGCACCGGCGGTGGGGGCTGCCACGATTCGTTTCATGCAGGCGTTGGACTCCCCCATCTGCAGTGCACCGGCAATACATTCATCCACGTATTCGCCACACAGAGACTCTTTTTCGGTGTTATGGGTATATTCTTCCATCCTCCTGCCGTCACCGCCCACTAGACCGCTGGAGGAGGTACGATTCCCTTCATAGGTAGCTGCAGCAAGTAGCATGGCATCCCAGGTCGCCCGCATGTGTTCCATGCTATCCTGTGCGGATACATTCCGCTCCGCCATATCGTCTTCCAGGATCACCTGCCAGAATTCTTTTTCTTCTGTATGACATTTCTGTAATACCTGCTCAAATGACTGATAAGACATGTTAATCCTCCACGTTGATGTAAGTCACCTTAATGATACCATTCAGCTGTTCCAGCCAGGTCACGGAATCCTGTGGTACTTCCTGGTCTGTCTCTATGACCATGACGGCATAGCCGCCTCTTTTATCCCGGTACAGCTGCAAGGTTGCAATATTGACGCCCCGCTCCGCTAACATACTTGTGACCTGTGCTACATGCCCGGGCTGATCTACATTGTGTACGATCAGTGTGGGCTTCTCCGCAGAGAAATTCACTTCGATGCCGTCCAGCTTGGCGATCATGATGCGTCCGCCGCCGATGGAAGCTGCCTGCACCTCTAGCTTCCGCCCGTGTTCTCCATACAGTCTGAGAACTGCTGTATTCGGGTGGGCATCCTTTAAGGTAACAGTGGCAAAGGAAAATTCCATGCCTGCCTTTTTCGCCAGTGTAAAACTATCTGGGATCAGGATATTGTCCGGATGCATTCCCAGAAGCCCTGCAATCAGAGCTTTATCCGTTCCATGACCGATTCCCGTGGTAGCAAAGGAACCATGCAGAAGGATCTCGGCCTTCACTACATGGTCCTGAAGTAATTTACCTGAAATATAACCGATTCGGACGGCTCCCGCAGTATGGGAACTACTGGGTCCGACCATCACGGGTCCCAAAATATCAAACAGATTCATAGAAGCCTCATTTCCGTGCGAAAATAAGCCCTAAGGCTAATTTTCACACTAAAACCGTCAGAAGATGTGCAAAATATTCCGGCAGGGGTGCGTCGATCTCCAGATATTCACCGGTGGTGGGATGGATAAATCCCAAAGTTTTGGCATGCAATGTCTGTCCCTGTAATTTAAAAGGGCTCTTCCGGTTGGAATATACCTCATCTCCCAAAAGAGGATGCCCGATGCTTGCCATATGCACGCGGATCTGATGCGTTCTTCCGGTCTCTAACACACACTCTATATAAGTATATCCCTGAAATCTCTGCAATACCCGGTAATGGGTCACTGCCCGTTTGCCGTTCTGATGATTGATTGCCATTTTTTTGCGGTCATTCGGATGTCTGCCGATGGGCTGGTCGATGGTGCCTTCCTCCTGCTTCAGTTCTCCGAAGCAGATGGCACGGTACCTTCTGTTGATGGAATGTTCTTTCAACTGTTCCGCAATGCACCGGTGTGCCTTGTCATTTTTGCAGGCAATGACGGAACCGGTCGTATCTCTGTCGATCCGGTGGACAATGCCGGGACGTAAGACTCCGTTGATCCCGGACAGTTCATTTCCGCAATGATACATCAGCGCATTGACAAGTGTTCCTGTGTAATGTCCCGCCGCCGGATGAACCACCATTCCCTTGGGCTTATTTACCACGATCAGATCCGCATCCTCATACAGAATGTCCAACGGAATATTTTCCGGCTCGATATCCGGCTCCACGGACTCCGGCACAGAGAACACCACTTCATCCTCACATCTGACACGATAACTTCCCTTGACAGGACCACCGTTTACCAGCACGTTACCGTCCTTGATCAGCTTCTGGATAAACGAACGGGACAGATTCTCCACCAGGAGGCTCATACATTTATCGATTCGCTCGTCTTCCATCTCTTCCGCAATCTGAAATCGGAGTTCTTCCTCTTTCATTGTTTTCTCTCCTATTTCATCTCCCGATAACGGTTCTGCTTAAAGTTCAAGAATTCCAGATCCTTTTCCTTATAGACGAACAAAAACAGGATAAACAGACCGATAGTCGCCACTACCACATAAATGTCCGCCACATTGAAGATCGGATAGTTGATCAGTACAAAGGAGACAAAATCCACTACATAATCCAGGCGGAATCTGTCGATCATATTCCCGATGCCTCCGGCAATGATCACAGATAACAGAATATGAACGATACGGAATTTCTTCTGCTCGGGAAGCTTTAACATGAAAAACAAAAGCACCGCTAAAAATACGATTCCCACAAACAGAATAAACACCTTCTGGTTCTGCAGCATACCGAATGCGGAACCTCTGTTCTCCAGATATTGCAGTTCCAGTACTCCGTCAATGATCACATAGGGAGACTTATCCTTAAGATGTACCACCGCCAGGTGCTTGGTGAACTGATCCAGTACTAAAAGTACCGCAGCCACCAGCGCATCTATGAGCAACATAATAATACGACTCTTTTTTTCTTTATTCATGGGCGTCCTCTTCACTAAAATTTATCTCTTCGATAGCTGCCAGGATCTCATCATCCGTAACGGTTCTGTCGATGACAGCCTTACCGATCTTCTTAAGCAGGATGAACTTGATCGTACCGGCTTCCATCTTTTTATCGGATTTGGTAAGTCTCAGGATCTCCTTCGGATCGATATCATCCACGGAGATCGGCAGGTAGAACGGTACGAACATGTCGCGTATCTCATAGAATTCCTCCATGCTGAGCATTTCCTTTTTCCAGGAAATGTATGCCGCTGCCACCGTACCCAGTGCCACGCATTCGCCGTGATACAGTTCAAAATTTTTGTATTTCTCGATGGCATGTCCGATGGTATGTCCCAAATTTAAGAGGGCACGGTCTCCCTGTTCGGTGGGATCCTTCTCTACCACCATCTTCTTGATAGAGCAGGTACGAATAACCATCTCTTCCAAAGTTTTGGGATCTCTCTCGCAAATCTCATACATATTCTCGATCAGCCACTCATAGAACGGGGCATCCTTGATCAAAGCGGATTTCATAACCTCCGCAAAGCCGGAATAGAACTGTCTCTCTTCCAGTGTCTTAAGCACTGACAGGTTCATGTATACCAGACGGGGCATTTTGAATGCACCCACCATATTTTTATAGCTGTCGAAGTCCACACCGGTCTTGCCGCCGATGCTGCTATCCACCTGAGCTAACAGTGTCGTGGGGATCTGTACAAAATCGATACCTCGCAGATACGTTGCCGCCACGAAGCCGGTTAGGTCTCCGGTCACGCCGCCACCGAGAGCCAATAGCATATCTTTTCTGTCAAAGCCTTCTTCGATCAGATAACTGTATACTTTTTTTACAGTATCCAGATTTTTGTTTTCCTCTCCTGCGGGGAAAACATATTTTACGATTTTACGGCATTTCCCTGCCAAAAGTTTAAACAGCTGTTCTCCGTACAGTTCGTCCACGGTGGAGTCCGTAACGATACATAATTTCTTCTCCGCAGCTTCAAGTTCTGCCAGCTCTTCCCCTAAGCCATCGAACGACTGCTGAAATACAATATCATAACAAGGCTTTTTGTTATAAAGCACCGGTAATCTCTGTGCCATGTTCTTCACCCTACGGTTTATTCGTAACCGTTCTTTCCAGATTATTTTGTATTTTAAGTTCGTTTTATTTGAAAAAACTCCCTACAGCCTGCTGCAGGAAGTTATCTCCTCATAACATTTTATGACATTCCGTTGTTGATCGGCATTTCAAAGGATCCGGCACCGCCGAAAATATCCTGGAAATCACCGGAGATATCTACGCTTGCCGGTGTAATAATAAATATATAATGAGATATCTTCTGTAAATTACCGGAGATTGCAAAGCAGGATCCAGAAGTGAAATCAATAATTCTCTGTGCAATGTCCACATCTAAGCCTTCCAGATTCAGAACTACAGTACGGTTCGCAAGCAAAGTCTCTGTGATCTCTCTTGCATCCTCTACAGAAGTGGGCTTGATCACGCAGACCTCCATGCCGGTTCCGGGCATTTTCTTGGTGACAGTACGATGAATCGGAGTGACCTTGGGCTGTGAAGAACGTTTTCCCTTATCATCCAGATCGTCTTCTTCCGGTACCTGCTGTCTGTTCTTGACCGGACTGAACTTTTTCACCGGTTCTACTTCTTCCTCATCATCCAGATAATCGTCATCATAGAAACCTTCATCATCCTCATCGTTCAGTTTCATATAATTCAGGAACTTATCCATTACACCCATGCTTACGAGTCTCCTTTATTTATATCTTATTTAATATCTTTCTAATCTCTTTTGTAATATCTTCTTTATATCGTCTTGCTGTAATCTCTCTCACCGAATATACCGGTTCCGACTCTGACGATCGTAGCACCTTCCTGTGCCGCTACGGTGTAATCGCCGGTCATGCCCATGGAAAGTATGCTCATAGAAACATTATCGATGTTTTTATTTCCGATGTCAACAGCTAATTGCCGAAGTTTCTGAAAATATATCCGGTTTTCCTCCGGATCTTCCACGTAAGGTGCGATTGTCATCAGCCCTTTGATATGTACGCCGGGCAGAATCGAAATATCGCGCACCAGTTTTTCCGTTTCTTCCGTTGTGGTACCGAATTTGCTTTCTTCCTGCGCCACATTTACTTCGATCAGGATATTGACTTCCACCTGTTTTTTCACAGCTTCCCTGCTGATCTCTTCCGCCAGCCGGAGGCTGTCCACGCTGTGGATCAGATAGACCTTATCTACGATATATTTTACTTTATTGCGCTGCAGGTGCCCGATCAGGTGCCATCTGATATCCGAAGGCATCTGGGGAATCTTGTCCACCAGTTCCTGTACTTTATTCTCACCGAAATCCCTGGCTCCCGCACGGTAGGCGTCCATCAGCATGTCTACGGGTTTGGTCTTGCTTACCGCTAACAGGGTAACTTCCTCCGCAGGTCTGCCTGCCTGTTCGCAGGCTTTACAAATCTGTTCCTTCACAGCATTATAGTTTTCTTCCAGCCATCTGCTCTGTTCTGTCATTTTAATTCTCCTCCGGGATCGTATCCACACTCACCGTATCACTGCTGACGGTATCCTCCGGCTGCGTATCATCCTGCGTGGGCTCTTCCGATGTGGGTTCTGTAACAGTCGTCGCGGTATCCGTCTTGTTCGTATCGGTCTTTTTTACATTGGTAATGATCTGGTCATCCGATACTGCGGATCCATCCAGTACAATATAATCATATACATTCAGACCATAGGTCGTATTTGCCTTAACAATAGAATATTCGTCATTCTGATACAGGATATTGATCTGCTTGAAATCCGCATATCCCTTATTCACATTGTATACGCCGATCAGTGTGGCACGCTTGCTTACCGTATAGGTCTCCTGGCTGTCGGTCTTGTACAGGACATCTCCTGTCTTCAGCACAGAAGTATCCATGTAATAAACACCTTCCGACTCGTCGTAGCTGTAGGGATCCGTCTCCACAAATTCACTGGAGATATTGCCATTCTCCAGATAACACTGTCTGATGACGCCCTGTGTTCCCGAATTTTCATCCGTCGACACGAAATCCTCATCGACTAAGAAGAATTCCTTCTCCACAATGGATGAATTCGGAATCTTCAGTCCCGTCTCATCATTTAAGATCAACTCAATATCCAGAAAACGGTCCGACACGAAGGTTACCATGGAGTTGGTAAAACTAAGAGACAGAAAAGTATTCCCATCACTTCCGGTGAACAGCTTCGCCTGTCCCCAAGACTCATACTGGTTCTTCAGAAAGCGCACTTTCACATAATCTTCCTGCTGGATCTGTGCACCGCGCTCCGCATCAATGGGGATCACAATGGACCAGTTCTCGTCCGTGGATAGTTTATATACCGGATCACCTACCGTCATCAGCTCATTGCCCAACATCTGCTTTTTCTCGTAGTCTTTATTGTCAAATACCGCTTCCGTCACTGCATCCACGGTCAGATCTTCATATCCATCCGTCCAGTAGGCAACGATTCCCGTCTCCGGTGCGTAACAAAAGTTCACAATATTGGCAGCAGAACCACCGTTCTCATTTTCAATGCTCTGCAGCATATTGACATTTGCCAGCTTCAATACTGTATTTTTCAAAGAATATTTGAAATCATAGGTGCTCTGATAATTCGTATCCTCATACCCATGCATAAAATTCACGATCTCATTCCGAAATTCCGAAAGCTCCTGATTACTCAGAGTGTTTTCTCCGAGGCTGGCATCTTCCAGTTCCTGGCTTAAGCGTCCGGTCTCATCCACAATATATACCGTATCTCCCTTGGCAACGCGCTCTCCTTCTCTTGCATAGAAATTCACATACCCCGCAGTGTCCGTACTCACAACGCTCTCACTGCGAATGGCAATTCCCCGGTAAATATTGTTTGTAGCCAAAGACCCTTCCGTTACTTCATAACGAACAATATGATCCGTCTGAAAATACATGATCACGCAGATGACCACGTAAATAAAAATGGCGCTGAAAATCAGCATACCAATATTGAGGTTCAAAGGTTTTCTGTATTGTCTTACTTTATTATTCTTAGGATTTCGTTGCTGTGCCATAGGAAAACCTCCTTTCCTCTCCCTTACATTTGAGAAGCCCCGGTTGCATCCGAGGCTTCTCATAAGTGAAAATTATAATACATTCTTCTTACAAAGATACAACGATCTTATCCTTAACGGATTCCGGTAATTCGGATTCGTCCTTGGATACGCTGAGGATAAAATCAACCTGGAAGAAATCGCTCATTCTCTCCAGCTTCTCAACCACTGCGGAAATATCCTTGTCTTCCAGTGCTGCGATCTTCAAAAAGCTGTCAAAATACATCTGCTCCAGATCATGATCCTGAGAAATGATACCGCACACGAACCCCAAAAATTCGCTCTCATTCTCGATCATATAACGGGAAACGTCGATCAGACGCACCTTGTTGTTCAGTTCATACATGTGTTTCGTACTTTTGTCCAGATATACGATGCTGCCCGCAATATCCTTTACCTCGCTGTTTACTTTGTTCAACAGCTGTTTCGTCTTGCCCTTACCCTTTTTGCCTACAATCAACTGAACCATTGGTGTAACCCTCCTGTCGTAAAATTTATAGGAACTTCACGCAACCTATTTACTTTATTATAGTTTATATACCTTCAAAAAACAACATCTATTTGTTGATTTGCTCCAGTAGTTGCACCATCTCCGGATACAGCACATCGCTCGCTGAAGAATTCAAAATAACAGAAATGTACGGGGATCCACTTACATCCCTTGACAAAAGTATCAGACAGTGTCCGGCAGCGTTGGTGGTGCCGGTTTTACCTCCGATCACGGTGATATTCTCCGGTGCCTGAAAATCACCTTTTAGAAATCGATTAGTGGTATTCACTGTAAGTTCTTTTGCCTTACCATCTCTGTCATAGTATGTCGTTTGGTAAGATGTCATATGGATGATTTCATTAAAAGAATCATATTTAATTACTTCATTGAAAATAAGGTACAGATCATACGCTGTAGTATAGTGATTGTCATCCGACAAGCCATGGGGATTGGCAAAGCTGGTGTTGGTTGCGCCCAACCGCAAGGCTTCTTCGTTCATCATCTCCACGAAATGATCTACGCTGCCTCCCACATTCTCTGCAATCATCATAGCCGCATCATTGGCTGAATACATCAGAAGAATATGCAATGCCTGATCCAGTGTCATGGTATCACCGGACTTCAATCCGCACAGTTGTGCTCCGGATTCCGTGATATTCACACTGTCCGTTGCCGTAAGAACAGTATCCAGGGAAGCATTTTGTAATGCTACCAGCGCTGTCATAATTTTCGTCAGACTGGCGGGATAAAGTTTCTCATGAGCATTCTTGGCATACAGTACTTCTTTGTTGTTCACATCACAAAGTACTGCTGCAGATGCCTGTGTCATATCCACACTGCCATCTCCGGTATTGTCCCCTGTGACCACACACAGATTCTGCGCGAAAGTCGCCACTTTATCTTCTCCCGTCCCTGCCAAAACATTGAAACTGCTGACACTGGAATTCACATCATATGGGAAACTATAAGAGACATTACCGCATCCGGTCAGCATTACGATACATAAGGCTGCCGAAATGCAGGAAGTAATCTTACGGAATTTATTTGTACATCTCACGCCACTCTAAATCTCCTCTGTCTAAGGACTTGATCAACAGTTCTGCGCTGGCTAGGTTCGTTGCCAGTGGGATATTATGCATATCACAGAGACGCATTACATTACTTACATCCGGCTCATGAGCCTTCGGTGCCAGCGGATCCCGCAAAAAGATCACCAAATCGATCTCATTGTGCTCGATCTGCGCACCGATCTGCTGTTCACCGCCCAGGTGACCTGCCAGATATTTGTGAACATTCAGGTTCGTAACCTCTTCGATCAGTCTTCCGGTGGTTCCGGTAGCATATAATTCATTTTTGCTCAGGATCCCCCGATAAGCGATGCAGAAATTTTGCATTAATTTCTTTTTGGCATCATGTGCAATCAGTGCAATGTTCATACTCTATACCCCTTCTTTTCTTCTATCTTTCGCCTTTTTTCGCCTGCAGCCGCACGTTCATCACGACTCCCATACCGATATACAGACTGAGTAACGAGGTCAGTCCGTAACTCACAAAAGGCAACGGAAGCCCTGTGTTCGGAAGAATAAATGTGGCAACCCCGATATTCACAAAACTTTGGAATGCGATCAGCCCTCCCATAGACGCGGCAATAATGGATCCCGCGACATCCTTTGCTTTTGAAGCGATGGAGATACATTCCATTGCCGTTAAAAGTAACAGGATGATAACCACTATACTTCCCTTAAATCCGAACTCTTCACCGATTACCGCAAATATGAAATCTGTTTCCGCTTCTGACAGGAAATTGCCGTTTTTTACCGAAGTGATCTCGTTGTTTTTATATCCTTTGCCGTCCAGTTCACCGGATCCGATCGCCATAACGGAATTCAACTGCTGATATGCCAGATCCGTGGAATATTCCTCAGGATTAACAAAGGCAAGGATACGATTTTTCTGATAGGCTTCCAATATGGTACTGTCCGGCTGTAACGCCAGAGATACCAGTATTACCACCGCCGGTATCGCTACCGCCAGTGCGCCGAATATCAGCTTATAACTGATGCCTCCGACAAACAGAATCACACAGAAGATAAAGATCAGCACAATACTGGTAGACAGTGCCGGCTGCTTCAGTACCATGATCCAGGGTACTCCCATCAGTACAGCAAGTGAAACGATCACACGGAAAGTGTTCAGCTTTTCCTTATATTTCATAATAAACTGTGCAAAGAATAAAATCAATAAAATTTTTGCAAGTTCTGAAGGTTGAAATTGCAGTCCGCCGATCTTCAGCCACCGCTGTGCACCGTTGCCTTCCTCACCCATCAGAATTACCAGCCCTAGCAGTACCAGATTACCGATATACATCAGCCAGTAAAGCTTCAGAATAATGGAATAATTAAAAAAAGAAAGGACAATCATAATGACCAGACCAGCTGCCACACCCGCGATCTGCTTGGTCTGCTGTGCCGGTTCGGCACTGCCGATAGTCAGTATTCCCACGATCGACAGTGTCAGCACCAATATGATCAATTTGAAATCATAATCCCGTAATCTATAATTCTTAAACATTTATCAGCCCTTCTATTTTATTTCTTATGTATTCACGGCATTTTTGCATTTTTCTGTAAGTCCAGAATCGGTATATTGGCGATCAGGCTCGGTGTTTTATTCCGTCCGCCTTTGCTGTTGCCCTTCGCCTGTATCTCAATCTCCATATGGTCGGTATCGATGCGCATATATTTGGAGATCACCTTGGTAATATCCGCCTTGATCAGTTCCATCATCTCCGGCGAACAGTTCACCCTGTCCGAGATCAGCAGGATCTTCAGACGATCCTTTGCCACCTGGCAGGAACTTTTCCTGTGAAAAAAATGTTTCATATTCATCTGTCCCCTTCCTATGCCTTTCGAAAAATACCGGTTACCTTTGTCCAAAAGGACACTCCTTTTTCAAAATCCAGGAAGGGAATTTCTCTTCCCTTAAGTCGTTCCACGACGTTGTGGTATGCTTTTCCCGCCGGGGTATCGCTTCCCACCAATGGTTCTCCCTGGTTCGTCGCGATCACCACGTTCTCATCATCCGGAATGATGCCGATGAGAGGTATTGCCAGAATGTCCACCACATCGTCCGCAGACATCATATCCCCCCGACGCACCATATCCATGCGCAGCCTGTTGATGATAAGATCCATCTGTTTGAATCCGTTTGCCTCCAAAAGTCCTATGATACGATCCGCATCGCGGATGGCGGACACTTCCGGTGTGGTTACCACCAGCGCTCTGTCCGCTCCCGCAATAGCATTCTGGAAGCCCTGTTCGATGCCTGCCGGGCAGTCGAGAATAATATAATCAAACTGTTCTCTGAGATGGTCGATTACTTTTACCATCTGTCCCGGGGTTACCGCCGACTTGTCTCTGGTCTGTGCCGATGGCATCAGGTAGAGCCCCGGATGCCTCTTGTCCCGGATCAGTGCCTGCTTGATACGGCAGTTACCTTCCACCACATCCACCAGATTGTAGACGATACGGTTCTCCAGTCCCATGACAACATCAAGGTTGCGCAGACCGATATCCGTATCGATGAGGCAGACCTTACAACCCGTCTTTGCAAGACCAGTTCCAACGTTTGCGGATGTAGTGGTCTTACCTACACCGCCTTTTCCTGAAGTGACGACAATGACTTCGGAGCTTTTCTTCTCCGTGGAAACGTTTTGTTCCATATTGGATTCCTCCTGTTTTTATTTGTCGTCCCCTGGATGCTCTTAAAAAGTACCCAGTAATTCTTTGGTAAGGGGATCAAATACGATCTTCCCGTTCTTCAGGTGTGCAATTTTCGGCTGTACTTTGGGACGTATGCCCCATTTCGACTGTTTCGCATTGGTTTTATATTTGAAATCGCCGATTTTTAATCTTTCCGGCTCCATTTCAAGCGCTACAATATAGGCGTCATCCCGTCCGGATCCTCCGGCATATGCCTCGCCGTACAGTCCGCCTAAAATAATAATATTACCTGCAGAGATCACCGCACTTCCCGGATAGACATCCCCCAGTACCACAATACTGTTCTCGGTCTCGATCACTTCCCGGTTCTTTAACGTTCCCTTATAGAACTGTCCTTCATCACCGCCGGAAAGCTTTTTCTCCATATGCTGAAGTGCTTTGATAAAGTTTTTATTGGTGTCGTCATCATGCCCCACAATGCAGGCAATCCGGACATTGCTGTTCTCTCTTATTGTATCCAGGATGCGGATTTCTTCCACCTCCGTAACCTTCCGCCCCTCCATGGACAGTGCCATGGTAGATGTGCCGAAAAAGTTCCTTGCCTCTGTGAATTTTACCGTAAGCTCCTGTAATATTTCATCCAGAGAGGCATCCTCTCTCATCCGAAGTGTGATACCGTTGGGAAAACTTTTAATCAATACTGCGTCTTTCATGTTTTATACCTGTCTTTTTTCTTTATCTATCCGGAGTACCCCATTCGCATAATCGCTTCTTCGAAGTTTTCCTTCTGCGAATGTGGTTACTTCGTCATATAAACACAGTCAGATTCTCTTACGAATACCAGCATTCGACGTTCATCCGCCTGTGTTTACCTGACTCCGGATAGTTACATCTCGTTGGACACTGCATTATCCAGCGCATCTGCGGTACCGGTGATCAGATCATCCTCTTCCGCCAGTCCGTAATAGTACTTGATAATATCTCTGGTAAACTGTGCAGCATAATCGGAGGAATATCCGAAGGGAATTCGGGTTGCAATGGCGATCTCCGGATTCTCATAGGGTGCATAGCAGATAAACAGTGCGTGGTTCGGTCTCGATGCCGTCTGCTCTGCGGTACCGGTCTTACCTGCCACATTTACTGCCAGATCATTGAAATAGCTCTTATTCTGCACCACCTGACGCATTCCCAAATGGAAGGCATCCCAGTATTCCTGCGGCAGATCGATCTGGTTCCGCACCTCCGCATGATATTCCTTCAGAATATTTCCTTCGGAGTCTGTGGTCTTGTCAAGTAGTGTTAGGTTATAGCAGGTGCCGCTGTTGGCAATCGTCGTAACATATCTTGCCAGTCCCACGGTGGTATAACTGTTGCTGCCCTGACCTATGGCGGAACGTACCGGGTCCTTGGTAGATACATCCGGGGCATATTCCCCGATCTCCACACCTGACTTATCCGTCAGTCCGTACAGATCCGCATATTTGCTCAAGGTATCCAGTCCGGCTTCCTCATTGTAGGTACCGGATCTCGTTGCCAGCTGGTAACCTACGTTGTAGAAAAAGTAGTTACAAGAATCCTTGATGGCAGATGTCACATTTTCGTAACCATGTCCGGAAATCCTCCAACATCTCGGAGACGGTGTGATCTCCGTAAAGGTACCGACACAGTTTATTCTGGTCTGTAGATTGATCACATTTTCCATCAGTCCGGCGGTCGCGGATACAATCTTGAACGTGGATCCGGGTGCCGCCTTATACTGGGTGGCAAAATTCAGCTGTGGGCTGGACTTGTCCACATTCAGCTGGGCATAATATTCCGCATCCACGGTATTTGCCATCTTGTTATTGTCATATCCGGGGTAGGACACCATCGCCAGTACATCTCCCGTATTGACGTCCGTAATGACTACGGAGGCATTACAGGGATCCAGTGCCAGCTGCGCCGGCGTGATCTCCAGGTTGTTTATCCGGTTCATCATGAACTGGTATGCCGATAATTTTCCGGAATATAGGGCTTCCTCATCCTCCGCAGGGATGTCCACCACCTGCTGTTCACATAAGAGCATGCAGATCTGTTTTCCGGTGATCTTGTCATTTAAGAGCATATATTTATAAAAACGTTTCTGGAACTCCGAGGTGTGATCCACTTTGTCAATGATGTACTCCAAAAGCTTGTCATACACTTCTGTGGAATCAGAATACTTGTCATTCAGTTCCAGTTTGCTGACATCGATCCAGTTCATGGCGATACAGTATTGCAGGTACTCTTTCAGTGAAATGACCTCATCCTTTGCCCATGCGATCTGGGTGGCATCGTTATCATCCACTAGTTCTTTCATGATTACGCCTTCCTCACGGAGGAGGCTTACAATATTACTCTGGTAGACCTGGTATTCCTTGGACAGCTGATTATATGTCGTAGCACCTTCTGTAAGCTCATATCTCAGTTTGTCATAAACTCCCTGCTTGTATTCGAGATAAGCGGCATAGACAGCCTTTTCTGTTTCCCCGGCATCCTCTGCTTCAAAATGCTTTCTGTCCAGAATATTATTATTAATCATGGCAAAATACACATCGTAGATGGGTATCTTGATGGAAGAACTCTTGGCATTTTCCGGCAGATTGAATTCCTTGGCATTTATGATCTTGCTCGCCACCAGACCGGCAAGCTTCTGTTCCACGATATTATAGACCGCTTCCGTGAGATCCTTGTCAATGGTCAGATACACATCCGCACCCGGCTGCGCTTCCTTGCGTTCCAAAATGCTGATTACCTTACCGGTGTTATCCACCACTACTTTTTCACTGCCCTTGGTACCCTGCAGTGTCGTCTCCATATAGGCTTCCATGCCGCTTTTTCCTACCACGTCATTAATGGTATAGGTATCTTCACTTCCGCCTTCCGCCACGACCTGTGCATTTAAGTCCGTCAATTCGTCGGAAGAGATTTTGCCAGTGTATCCCAGTACATGTGCAAAATATTTGCTGTCTATGTAATGTCTCACCGTATCTTCCACAATAGAAACGCCGTCTAACTGATCGGAGTTCTCCATGATCACAGCCACAGTCTCTTCACTGACATTCGTCGCCACGGTCGTACCTACATATTTGCGGAAGGAAGTCAGATTCATGGCATAGCGGATAGTCACCATCTGCAGCCACTCTTCCTTCGTATAGCCTTTGCCGGGTATAAATGTCGTCGTACGGTCCTCGGGATCTTCGTACTGCCCAATGGCAAATCCCTTGGCACGGCTTAAATACTCCATCAACTCCTGGGCCGTCATTGCCTTCTCTTCTTCGGTCAGCTTATCAATGGTCTTATAACCCAGTACATCCGCCTGAAAACGAAGCAGTGCCGTACCTTCCACGGAATAGGCATAATCACCATCCTCATCGATTACGATCTTAAAGTCCGTAATGACATTGTCCCCGTTCTTCTCGATCAGTTTGATCAGACGGTAGACTACGTCATTCACTCTGGCATTTTTATTCCGGCTGGACTCAAATACATCCTCGATCTTCACGGAATATGCCAGCTCGTTTTCCGCCAGCACGTTGCCGTTACGGTCTAAAATCCGCCCTCTGGTACTGGAAATATCCCTGGTCTTCTCAATCTGGAGAATAAAATCATTCAGATAGGATTCTCCGTTTACGATCTGCAGATTAAAACAGCGGTAGATCAGCACTCCAGCAAAGACAACAAACATAATTGCCAGCACCGTCAGTCTGCTGGTCACAATATTTATAATGCGATCTCTGATTTCACGAAACAAATTTCTGTGCGCTCCTTTCCTCCAGCTTCTGATTGATCTTCAGGATCAGAGGATACAAAATAATCGTAACAACAATGGTGTAAAGTGCTTCCGGCAGGATCACCTTGGTAAAATAATACGGGAAATGAAAACGCCCTCTCAAAAGAAACATCAGAATATAACAAATCAATCCGTAAGAGATATCACTTACCACGATCAGTGCCAGCGGCAGCTTGATGTCTTCCGGATAAAAGATGCGGCAGAACTTTCCGTTCACAAAGCCTATGTACATCATGACCATAGCGTAAAACCCTAAGAAACTGCCAAAAAAGATATCACATAAAAGCCCACAGGCGAATCCAATCAGAAGCCCTTCCTTTTCTCCTCTCATAAAGCCGAAAGAAGAAGTCAGAAGGATCATCAGATTGGGAATGATGCCGCCCAAAGCCAGGCTGTTGAATACGCTGCACTGCAGAACGAAAAAGACAATGATCAGTAACACGACCACAATCTTGCGCAGGATACTGCTATTATTCTCCATCTGTGCCTCCTCCGGGAATCTGCTGCTTTTTGTCCGTAATGACAAGTACTTCGCTCAGATGTTCAAAATCCACCACCGGTGTCAGATAACCTGATTTGGTCAGGTTGTTCGTATCCTTATTGATCGTACTGATATAGCCGATCAGAATATTGGGCAGATACTTGTCACTGATGTCGGAAGTTACGACCTTATCTCCCTCTGTGACGGCATCCTGACTGTCCACCAGTTTGCTGAAGGGAATCACGCCCTGTGCCATCAACTGTAAGTCTCCGGATACGATCAGATTGTCTCCCGTGGCAAGTGTCATACCGCTGACGTTGGAATTATCGGATATGATGGATGTTACCCTGGACCAGTTCGGACCCACGGAAGTGATCCTGCCTACCAGTCCGCCGCCGGCGATCACATTCATATCGTCTGCCAGACCATCGTTGGAGCCCTTGTCAATGACAAAGGAAGAATACCAATTGCCGGAATCTCTGCTGATGATCCGGGCCCCGATCTTATTATAATCCCCGTATTCTTCATCCAGTTCCAGCAGACCTCTTAATTCATTTAATTCATATTTATCCTGCTGCAGTAAGGTGTTCTCCTCCGTGAGTGATGCCACCTGCTCTTTCAGCGCGCTGTTTTCCTCCAAAAGTGTCCTGATCTGAACCAGTTCATCCGAACGGTTGGACAGCCATTCTCCCGCCTTAGCAATGCCCTGTTCAAAGGGAACAATCACATATCCCACCACACGGTTGAACGGACGGTTGAACACATTGGTGCCAAAGGTTACCAGCATCATAATGGTGCACAGGATAGTCAAAATTAAAAGGAGATATTTACTCGGTAAAGTAAACCTCTCCCCTTTTCTTTTTACGACTGGGCTCATTTACTCATCCCTTCAATTGCATAAGCTACCGTTTTATAGTTATCATCCTTGATGATCTTGGCAAGTCCCGTTGCCACACTGGTCAGAGGATTCTCCGCCACATTCACATGCAGTCCAGTACCCGTTGCCAGACGCTCTGCCAGATGGCTTACCTGGGATGCGCCGCCGGTCAGATAGATGCCGTGACGGTAAATATCCGCAGCCAGTTCGGGAGGAGTTCTCTCCAGGATCACTTTCACGTTATCAGTGATCGTGTTGAAGTGCTCTTCTAAGGACTCGTCCACCATCTTCGTGGGGATCTCACGCTCCACCGGAAGTCCGGTCACAATATCTCTGCCGTATACAATGGCACCCTTGCCCTCTTCCTCCAGTTCTTTCAGGGCAATCTTCACATTTTCCGCAGTCTTGCCGCCGATGATCAGAGAAAATTCTCTTCTGACCACTGCACGGATGGCATCATCGAACTTCATGCCGCCTACCTTGATCAGACGGCTTAATACGATACCTCCCAAAGATAAAATAGAGATCTCCGTGGTCTCATATCCGACATTCACCACCAGAACACCCTGGGAATTTTTCACATCGATGTCCAGTCCCAGACCGTCTGCCACTGCCTTCTCCACTACCATGATCTTTTTCGCCTTTACGTTGGCACCCTTGATCAGGTCGTAGAACGCTCTCTTCTCCACCTCGGTAACATCCGTCGGCACCGCAATAAAGAAATCGGAGGGCTTGGTATTCCCCTTCTGCAGATCTCCGATAAAATACTTCACCAAAGTCTCCATATTCTTGATATCCGCGATCACGCCGTTGGAAAGCGGATAAGAAATATGAATATTGCTGGGTGCTTTCTCATACATTTCAAATGCAGAGTTACCGTATGCAAATAAAGTATTCTTATTCTCGATGGCAATCATATTTTTCTCGATCATAATGTTGTCATCATTGCGATTATAGATCTTTATATTGTTGGTACCGAGATCGATACCGAATGCGTTGTTTGCCACTGTTATTTTCCTTTCTTATAACAATAATTTTTGTTCTTTAAAGCTAGTATACCTGTTATCCCCGATAATAATGTGGTCTAAGAGAGGAATATCCATCTGTTCTCCTACGCTCGCCACATTTTCGGTAAGTTCCCGGTCTGCCCTGCTGGGCGTCGGGTCACCGCTTGGATGATTGTGTAGCAGTATGATATTTACCGCTTTTTCCTTCAATGCCTCTAAAAACACTTCTCTCGGAGAGATCAGTGCCATATTCACACAGCCGTCCGACAGCTTTTTCTCCCGGATCAGCTGTCCCTTGGCATCCAGACAGATCAGGTACACACACTCGGTGTCCTTGTGGCGCAGCTTTTCCATGAAGTATTCCGCCACCATATCCGCTCTGGTAAAACAGATTCCGGCACTCGCCCTTGCCCGGCTCATCCGGTTGGATAATTCGGCAATGCATTTTAACTTCACTGCCTTCACCATACCGATCCCTCGGATCGCTGTCAGCTCCTCCACGCTTACATCGTGCAGTCCAAGCAGTCCCTCTCTTGGGTACTTCGCCAGTGCCAGTACTTCCTTCGCCAGTTCCACTGCGGAAGTATCTTTGGTTCCGGTGCGCAGGATGACCGCCAGAAGTTCCGCTTCTGTAAGATTCTCCGGTCCGAAGTTCAAAAATCTCTCATAAGGCAGTTGTGAATCAGTTACATGTTGTGTCAGTTTTGCAGGCATAAGTCTCCTTCTGCCTTCTCCGACGTATGTTCTCTAACGGATAAAACGGTATACCACAAAAGCGATGATCACACCGATCACACTTGCAATGGTAATATTAAACTCCAGGCCAAAGGTCAGGATGATAAAACCAAGATTCAGTTCCACCGGACTGCTGAGTCCGAAATTTTGTCCGTAATTCAGAAAAGTACCCTCGAAATAAGTGCCGATAAATCTTCCGATCACAAATCCCACCAGTACCAGGACGATCAATACCCAATTAATTCTCTTCAAGGCATTTCCTCTTCTTTCTTTTCTTGTGTACTCTCTGGATCCGTCAGGGTCTCCCCGTGAGCCCATCTTCCATACGTCTTTTTATACTATCACAAAAAGAGACTTCTGTACACAAATTTAGTGGATTTTATTTTGCGCTTTTTCTACAGAATTCGTATTTCTTTATGCTGTTTACATTGCCTGTCGGATCTGGTCTTCCGTCACAATTCCCTTCGTAAGCAGTGCCTGCAGGGATTTCAGAATGCCGAATTTGGCATGCTGCCAGGTCAGTCCTCCCTGGAAATACACTGCGTAAGGAGGCTTGATGGGACCGTCTGCGGACAATTCAATGGAAGAACCGGATACGAAAGCTCCCGCCGCCATGATCACCTGTGCATCATAGCCGGGCATATCCCAGGGTTCGGGCGTTACATGGCTGTCCACCGGCGCTGCCGCCTGGATGCCCTGGCAGAAGCCGATGACGCCCTCCGGCTGTCCGAAGGTCACCGCCTGGATAATATCGTGTCTGCTCTCCGTGCCGTTCGGAACGACCGCAAAGCCTAATTTCTCGTAAACATTTGCCGCAAAGATTGCACCTTTTAATGCTCCCGCTGTTACGGTAGGTGCCAGGAAAAATCCCTGATAAAAGTCCTTCAGAATACCGAGGGATGCGCCGACCTCTTTGCCCAGTCCCGGGGACGTCAGACGGTATGCTGCGTTTTCCACGCATTCTTTTTTTCCGGCAATATAGCCACCGATGGGAGCCAGTCCGCCACCGGGATTTTTAATCAGGGATCCTACGATCATATCCGCACCCACATCGGAGGGTTCGATGGTCTCCACGAATTCACCGTAGCAATTGTCCACCATGCAGATGACATCCGGCTTAATGCCCTTAATAAAGGCAATCAGTTCGCCGATCCGCTGTACGGACAGGGTTGGTCTGGTCTGATAACCCTTGGAACGCTGAATCGTTACCAGGTGGGTCTTCTCGTTGATATTCTCCCGGATTTTGTCATAATCAAAGCTTCCGTCCGGCTGCAGATCTACCTGGCGATACGTCACGCCGTATTCTGCCAGGGATCCCTTCGACGGGCGGATGCCGATGACTTCCTCCAGAGTGTCATAAGGCTTGCCCACCGGGGATAACAGTTCATCGCCGGGTCTTAAATTACTCATCAGTGCCAATGCCAGTGCATGGGTGCCGCAGGTGATCTGGGGACGTACCAGGGCATCCTCTGTATGGAAGGTTGCTGCATAGACCGCCTCTAAGGTATCTCTTCCCAGGTCGTTATAGCCGTAGCCGGTGGTGCCCAGCAGACAGGCTTCACTCACCTGGTGCTGTTGCATGGCTTTTACCACTTTTAACTGATTGTATTCTGCATTTTGATCCACTTCATCGAAGCGGTCTCTTAAATTTTTCTCAATGGCACAGCCGTAATCATATACGGTCTTGCTGATTCCCATGGATAAATACATTTGTTCGTTACTGTTGTTTTTCATAGATCCCTTTTTCTCCTAATTCCTTTATCATAAAATCTAAAATTTTCTCTTCGTTGTAATCAAACTGCCGCTTGTCGATCCAGGTGACCTCTTTTTCTCTGCGAAACCACGTCAGCTGTCTCTTGGCAAAATGTCTGGTGTCCCGTTTCAGGGTATACACCGCTTCCTCCAGACTGCTTTCTCCGTCAAGGTATTCCAGGATCTCCTTATAGCCCAGTCCCTGCATGGATACCATTCCTCTGTGGCAGCCCATTTCTTTCAAATGTTTTACTTCTTCCAACAGTCCCTCCGACAGCATTTCATCGATGCGTGTTTCGATCCGGGCATAGAGCTTTTCCCGGTCATCTGTCAGGACAAAATAGCTGAAATTATATGGACTCCTCCGTTCTTTTTCCCGTTCGTTATGGGCAGAGATCGGCTCTTTTGTCAGTTCATAGTATTCCAGTGCCCGGATGGTCCTCTTGATATTATTGGCATGAATAGCTTCCGCCGATACAGGGTCGACCTTCCGCAGCATTTCATGCAGTACCTCCGGTCCCTGTTTCTCCGCCAGCTGTTCCAGTTCTTTACGGTATTCGGTGTTCTCTTCGCTTTCCGTAAAATCAATACCCCTTAGCACCGCCTGAATGTAGAATCCGGTGCCTCCCACCAGGATGGGGATATGCCCTCTGCCATAGATCTGTTCCATACATTCCAGACAACGCTTTTGGAACACCACGACATTAAACTCGTCCCAAGGCTCTAAGATATCGATCAGGTGATGGGGAACTCCCTGCATTTCCTCCGGGCGGATCTTGGCAGACCCGATATCCATATGTTTATATACCTGCATGGAATCTGCTGACAGAATCTCTCCTCCTATGGCTTTTGCCAGGGCAATGGACAGTTTCGTCTTGCCCACTGCGGTAGGACCGGTCAGCACGACCAGCGGTCTCTTTTTCGTTTCAGTTGCCGACATAATTTTTTCCTCACACTTTAAAATTATCCGTTGTTCTGGGTGCAGTTTGCCGCATCGATGGCGATGACTAACATCAGTCCCTCCAGTTCATCCATAGGATCCGCGAAATTCATTTCTGTCGTAGACATGCAGCTGGTGTCCTAAGGAGAAAAACTCCGCCTTCACAAAATATTTTGCATTTTCATTCTCATCATAGACATCATAGGAATCTGTCCAGGAAAATACTCGTTGTTTGATCAGTAAACGCATTATACGATCCTCTTAAATTTCTTCTCCAGATCTGTCTCTGTCATGGTAATAATAGTAGGTCTGCCATGGGGACAGTTATAGGGGTTATCCAGTGTCAGCAGTTCATCGATCAGTTCCTCTGCCTCCTGAAAACTCAGGCGGTTGTTGCCCTTGACCGCCGCCTTGCAGGACATAGAGGCAATCTTCTCCTCAATGACCTGGAAACTGCCGCGGTTGCCGGTCTCCTGGGACAGTTCATCCAGTACTGCTAAGAAAAGTTCTCTCTCACTGCATCCGTAGAGATCCACCGGCACGCTGCGCAGGGCATATTCGTTGCCTCCGAAAGCCTCGATCTCAAATCCCAGCTGTGCAAAAGCGTCCTCATAGGTGTGAAGAATACTCTCCTCCTGTCCTGTCAGACTGACAATAATAGGAGGCATCAGGCGCTGGGATACCACACTTTTTTCATGGAACTGCTTCATCAGCCGTTCGTATTTTACTTTCTCGTGGGCCGCATGCTGGTCGATGATAAACAGCTTATCCTCGAACTGAATCATCCAGTAGGTGTCAAAAACCTGACCGATGATACGGTAGTGGCTGCGGTTCTGCATGGACAATAGTTTTTCTTCAAACAGATTCATCTGTTGGGCATCCTTCACCTCAGGCTCGATCACTTCCGCGGTCTCCGGGCAGATGACAGGCTCGGAAAGTGTCCCCGCCTTTTGCTCCTGCTTTTGTTCCATCGGTTCTGCTTCTACGAAGAAATCATCCTCTTTTGGTTCCGGTGCTGCCGCCGGTACAGGGCTTTGTTCCTCTGTCTGCGCACTTACTGGCTTGGGGTTACGGATACTGGTCTGCACGCTTGCATGTGCTTCCTGCCAGATGGGCTTCTGTATAAATTCTTTCCGGTCTTTCGGTGCTGCCTCGTATTTCGCAGCCTCCATGACGCGGTAACTTTCTTCTCTCTTTTTTTCAAATACCTCCGGAGTATGCTCTTTCCAGGAAGCTTTTCTGTCTTCCTGTTCCTTTTTCTGAATGGCTTTCTCATCCTCTAAGGAAGCATCTGGAATCATCTCCCGGTTCCGCAGTGTGGTAGCAATCTTCTCGCTGAGCATCCGGGCGAACGCCATGCCATCGGAGAACCGCACATCCATCTTGGAAGGATGTACGTTCACATCCACCGTCTCTGTATCCATGGTGATATGCAGTACGCACAGCGGGAATTTATGCTGCATCAGGTATTGCTTGTAACCCTCTTCGATGGCTTTCGCGATCACACCGCTGCGGATAAAACGACCGTTGATAAAATAGATCTCAAAATTACGGTTGGAACGCACCAGTACCGGTTTGCCAAGATACCCTTCCACCTTAATGCCGTTCTCTTCGATCTGGATGGGCACCAGTTCGGAAGCAATCTCCCTGCCGTAGATCCGGTAGATGACCTCTCTTAGGTCACCGTTTCCTGAGGTATGGAATCTGGTCTGATTCCCCAGCACGAATTTAAAGGAAATATCCGGTCTGGACAACGCCAGATGTTCCATCAGATCTGTGATATAACTGCCTTCCGTGGCAGGCTGCTTTAAGAACTTTCTTCGTACCGGCGTATTGAAGAACAGATTCCGCATGAGGAATGTCGTGCCGTCCGGCGCGCCGATCTCATCAACGGACTGTTCCTTTGCCCCTTCCAATACCATACGGGTTCCGGTAAGGTTTTCTTTTCTCTTGGTGATGATCTCCACCCGGGACACTGCCGCAATACTAGACAGCGCCTCACCGCGGAAGCCCAGGCTTACAATATGATTCAGGTCATCCGCATCCTCGATCTTACTGGTGGCATGCCGCAGGAATGCAGTGGGCAGCTGATCTCTTTCGATACCACAGCCGTTATCCGTCACGCGGATGAATTCGATACCGCCTTCTTTTGCCTCCACGGTGATCGCCGTGGAACCGGCGTCTATAGCGTTCTCTACCAGTTCTTTTACCACGCTGGCAGGTCTCTCCACTACCTCTCCTGCAGCGATCCTGTCGATCGTCCGGGAGTCCAGTACATGTATTCCCATAAATCTCCTCCGTTAACCGTTCCAGCGGTTCTTCAGCTTATTCTGCAGCCGGTACAGGGTATTCAGTGCATCTAGCGGTGTCAGCGTCGTTACTTCAATCTCCATCAGTTCTTTCAGAATATCCTCATCCGTCACCGTATCGAACAGAGACATCTGCGCCAGATCCACCTCATCGTATTTGGGCTGTTTTTTCGCCTTGCCTTCGCCCTTATTGTCGATGGCGATGCTCTGTACCTTTTCCGTAATGTCGTTGTCCGACAGTTGTTCCACGATCTCCTTGGCGCGGTCGATGACCATGTCCGGCACGCCTGCCAGTTTCGCTACCTGAATACCGTAGCTCTTGTCTGCGCCGCCTTTTACAATCTTGCGCAGGAACACAATATCGTCACCGCATTCCTTGACGGCAATGCAGTAATTGTTCACATTGTTCATTTTACCTTCCAGCTCAGTCAACTCGTGATAATGGGTGGCAAACAGTGTCTTGGCTCCCAGCAGCTTACGATTGCTGATATGTTCAATCACCGCCCAGGCGATGCTTAAGCCGTCGAAAGTAGAAGTACCTCTGCCGATCTCGTCTAAGATCAAAAGACTCTTGGAGGTGGCATTCCGCAAAATGTTCGCCACTTCGTTCATCTCCACCATGAAGGTGGACTGACCGCTGGCAAGGTCATCCGACGCGCCCACACGGGTAAAGATCCGGTCCACAATGCCGATATTGGCACTTCTAGCAGGCACGAAGCAGCCGATCTGTGCCATCAGTACGATCAGTGCCGTCTGACGCATGTAAGTAGACTTACCCGCCATATTGGGTCCGGTAATGACACTGATGCAATGGCTGCCATTGTCCAGATAAGTATCGTTGGCAATGAACATGTCATTGGTGATCATCTGCTCCACCACGGGATGTCTGCCGTCCTTGATGTCGATGACACCCTTTTCGTTTAGCTTAGGGCGCACATAATGATTACGCTCCGACACCAGTGACAGAGACGCATACACATCCAGCTTTGCAATGGCTTTCGCCGTATTCTGGATCCTCACCAGTTCCTGGGCAATGGTATCCCTGATTCTGCAGAAAACATCATATTCCAGCGTCTGGAGCTTATCCTCCGCATTCAAGATCGTATCTTCCAATTCTTTTAACCGCGGTGTAGTATACCGCTCTGCATTGGCAAGCGTCTGCTTACGGATATAGTCCTCTGGCACCAGATCTTTGTAAGAATTGGTCACCTCAAAATAATAGCCAAACACTTTATTGTATTTGATCTTCAGATTCTTGATACCGGTACGTTCTCTGTCCTCTTCCTCCAGCTGTGCCAGCCACTGTTTTCCGTCATGTTTGGCACTGCGAAGGCGGTCTATGGTCTCATCGAACTGATCCTTGATCATTCCTCCCTCCCGGATAGATATGGGCGGTTCGTCGATGATAGCTTCATCGATCAGCTGGTAGATATCCTCCAGCCCGTCGATCTGTTCCCGGATTCCCGTAAGTTCTTCTTTTTCAAAAGCCGCAAGCACCGTCTTAATGGGCGGCAGCATCTGTAAGGAATTCCGGAAAGCGATCAGGTCTCTGGGATTCGCCGTCTTATACGTCACCTTGCTGAGCAGGCGTTCCAGATCGTAGATGGGATTTAAGTACTCTCTGATCTCATCCCTGGAAATGGAATCCTGATTCAGCTCCTGGATGGCATCCAGACGCTTCTCCATCTCCTCTTTTTCAATTAAGGGCTGCTCGATATAATTGCGCAGAAGTCTGGCGCCCATAGCAGTCTTCGTCTTGTCTAACACCCACAGAAGAGAACCTCTCTTCTGCTTTTCTCTTAAAGTCTCCGTCAGTTCCAGATTTCTCCTGGTGGAACTGTCTAACAGCATGTATTTACTGGTAAGGTACGGATAAATATGGGTAAAATGCTCCAGATCCGTCTTCTGGGTATCATATAGATACTGTAACAGTGCACCGGCAGCCAAAAGTCCCGTAGGGAATTCCTCGATGCCCAGACCGATCAAAGTATTTACTTTAAAATGCTTCATCAGGATCCGTCTGCAGCCGTCATCGTCGAACATGTGGGATTCCAGTGCGTTGACAGAGATATGTAACCGGGACTTTAAGTCGTTCACATCGAAACCACTGACTAAAAATGCCTCATTGCAGATGATCTCGGAAGGCTCATACTTCATCAGTTCATCGTTCAGTTTTTTCAAGTCTTCCACTTCCGTCACATAATAATCACCGGTAGTTACATCCGCTGCGGAGATGCCGATGCCGTCAGAGGTATAGGCAATGCTCATCAGGTAATTGTTTTTGCTGGCTTCCAGCGACTGGACATTCAAGTTCGTACCGGGTGTCACCACACGGATGACCTCTCTCTTCACCAGTCCCTTGGCAAGCTTGGGATCCTCCACCTGTTCACAGATCGCCACTTTATAGCCGCGGCTCACCAGTTTGGCGAGATACCCTTCTACCGCATGGTAAGGGATCCCGCACATGGGAGCCCTCTCATCCAGTCCACAGCTTTTTCCGGTCAGAGTAATCTCCAGTTCTTTGGATGCCACCAGTGCATCATCAAAAAACATTTCATAAAAATCCCCCAGACGGTAAAAAAGGATACAGTCCTTATACTGTTCCTTTGTCTCCATATATTTTTGCATCATTGGTGTCAATTCAGCCATGATTTTCTCCTGTTCTGTAAAAGAATACACGACAAAGCGGACACGCAAAAGCTTGCGTATCCGCATCTATCTTAGCACAAAATATTGAGGTTGTAAATTATTGAAGCTGTGCTGCGCGCTCTAATGCATCATCAATATGGGCACATACATTCTCTCTACCCACCTTGTCTAAGAACCCGCTCTTCTCCATGACATGCATGGGCTGTTCTCCTACGTGGGACAGGATGATCTGGATGTTTTTCTTCTTGCAGTCAGCGTACAACTGCTCTAAATTGTGCATGGCGGTGGCGTCAATGGCGCTCACGCTGCGCATACGCAGCACCAGACAGTTCATTTTCTCATCCAGGGTGATCTTCAAAATCTTGTCTGCTGCACCGAAGAACAGAGGACCGCTTACTTCGTAGACCATAGTATTGTGAGGTACGACTCTTAAGGACAGGCTGTCCGCGTCATCCTCATCATCCACGTATTTCCATCCTTCTACCTCGGTCACATCGCTCATACGTTTCATGAACAGGATCGCTGCCAGCAGAATACCTACTTCAATTGCCACTACCAGATCGAATACGACAGTCAGTACAAAGGTAGTCACCAGTACAATAATATCACTCTTGGGTGCGGTCTTACACAGTCCCACGAATTTCCGCCAGTCACACATATTATAAGCCACCATGAACAGGATCGCTGCGATGGTGGGCATGGGGATCAGCGCCGCATAAGGCATCAGCACTACCAGGATCAAAAGCAATGTCACGGAGTGCACCATGCCGGCAATGGGAGTACGTCCGCCGTTTTTCACGTTGGCAGCAGTTCTGGCAATGGCTCCGGTGGCAGGGATTCCTCCGAACAATGCGGAGGTAATGTTACCGGCACCCTGGGCGATCAGTTCCATATTGGAACGGTGTCTGCTGTTCACCATACTGTCTGCCACCACGCAGGACAGCAGAGATTCGATTGCTGCCAGAATGGCAATGGTAAAAGCATCCGGCAGGACATTCTGTACGGTCTTCAGGCTGAACGCCGGCAGGGAGATCGTCGGAAGCTTATTGGAGATCTCATACAGATCACCAATGGTATTTACATTCATGTTAAGCAAAGCTACCATGGCACTCCCCACCAGTACTGCAATCAGAGAAGGGGGAATCTTCTTGCAGAAGCCCGGCAGATACTGCCACAGGATCAGGATCAGCAGGCTGATCACGCCCACCAAAAGTGCCTGTAAATTGGTGGTGGAAATAAACTGAAATACTGCTTTTAATTTATCCATGGTCTCGATCAGCGGTTCCTCACTGACGATGGTCAACCCCAGGAAATCCTTGATCTGTCCGATAAAAATCGTCACAGCGATACCGGAGGTAAAACCGGTCGTAATGGTATAAGGGATAAACTTGATCAGGTTACCAAGTCGTAAAAGTCCCATCAGGATCAGGATCACACCGGCAAGCAGTGTGGCAATGATCAGACCGTCCATGCCGTTCTTCGCCACAATTCCGGCTACGATGGTGGCAAATGCCGCCGTCGGTCCTGCAATCTGCACGCGGCTGCCGCCTAAGAATGAGATCACAAAGCCTGCGGTAATGGCTGTGTAGATACCCTTTTCCGGGGTCACGCCGGATGCCAATGCCAATGCAATGGATAAGGGCAGTGCAATGATCGCCACGATAATACCTGCGACCACGTCTTTTACAAACTGTTCTTTCGTGTAGCTCTTCATCACAGAGAAAAGCTTAGGTTTTAGTTTTTCCATAATAATCTCCTCGCCTCTTACTTGCATAAAATAAGCCCGTGTGAAATTATAAAATTTTTATAAAGTCACACGGGTTTTATCATATCTCTATTTCGTTTGGTTTGCAAGGATTTTTTACAAAACGCATTCAGCTCAACCAGTTCAGCCGCGCCATTCGCAAAGTCGCATTATCATGCTTTTCGCTCTCAAACAGGTTCATGCCTGAACTGGGTGTCCCATATAGTAAAAACCATGGCACTCATCCAGTGATACGTTCACGATTTTCCCCACGAGTGATGCATCTCCCGGAAAATGTACCAGCGTGTTGTTGGACATTCTTCCGGTCACTAGAGAACCGTCATTTTCATTGATCTCTTCCACCAGCACGTCTGCAATCTGTCCCTGATAACGGGATACCTGTTCTCTGGCGGTCTCCTGCACGGTCTTAAGCACCCGATCGAACTGCTCCTTCACCTGGGCTTCCGGTACCTGTTCCATAGCTGCCGCCGGAGTTCCGGTACGCTTGGAATAGATAAAAGTAAAGGCATTGTCATATTTTACACGACGGATCACATCGATGGTCTCATCCACATCTTCCTTCGTCTCTCCCGGGAATCCTACGATAATATCCGTGGTGATCGCCATATCCGGGATCTCCTTACGAATCTTCTCCGCCAGTTCCAGGTACTGTTCCTTGGTATAGCGGCGGTTCATCGCCTTTAAGATCTTCGTGGAGCCGGACTGTAAGGGCAGATGCAGATGTCTGCAGATCTTCTTTGAGTTTTTCATGACCTCAATGAGTTCATCGGACAGATCCTTGGGATGGGAAGTCATGAAGCGGATCCGCTCCAACCCTTCAATCTTCTCCACTTCCTGCAGAAGCTGTGCAAAGGTAATGGGCTCCTCAAGATTCTTGCCGTAAGAGTTCACATTCTGTCCTAACAGCATGATCTCTACCACGCCGTCCGCTACCAGTCCCTCGATCTCCCGGATGATATCCTTCGGGTTACGGCTGCGCTCTCTGCCACGGACATAAGGCACAATACAGTAGCTGCAGAAATTATTACAGCCGAACATAATATTGATACCGGACTTGAAGGGATACTTTCGCTCCACCGGGAGATCCTCCACGATCTTGTCCGTATCCCTCCAGATGTCGATGACCATTCCTTCGTTTTCAAATAAGGAGCACAACAGCTCTGCGAATTTGAAAATATTGTGGGTTCCGAAGATCAGATCTACGAAACGGTAGCTGGTCTTGATCTTCTCGATCACGGAAGGTTCCTGCATCATACAGCCGCACAGGGCGATCTTCATGTGGGGATTTTTCTTCTTATAGCCGTTTAAAACTCCCAGTCTTCCGTAGACACGCTGGTTGGCATTGTCTCTTACGGTACAGGTATTGTAGATCACGAAATCGGCGTTTTCATCCTCGATGATCTCATAGCCGACTTTTTCTAAGATTCCCACCAGTTTTTCGGAATCCCTGGCGTTCATCTGACAGCCAAAAGTGGTCACACAGCAGGTGGGCTTCCTGCCCAGTTCTTCGCCGAGCTTTGCCACATGACCGGAGGCTTTCTCCATGAAATAGTATTGTCTTTCGGTTTCATTCATTTGTGTTACATTTGTCATATAAAAAGTGTTGCCTTTCTATTTCTAATATCGATATCTGTTATCTGTCTGCGTATTTTGCCGCAATGGCGATCAGCAGTTCTGTCGTCTTCTCCATAGACTGTACACAGGCATATTCGTATCTGCCGTGGTAGTTCTCCCCACCAGTGCACAGATTCGGGCAGGGTAATCCCATGAAGGACAGTCTGGCACCGTCGGTACCGCCGCGGATGGGGGATATCTTCGGCTCGATGCCCAGCTCCTCCATGGCAGCCTTGGCATTGTCGATCAGATGCATATGCTGCTCCATGATCTCCCGCATATTATAATAGGAATCCTTCAGATCCACTACGACCGTGCCTTCCCCGTACTTCCAGTTCAGGAAATTCGCACAGGATAAAAACAGCTCCTTCTTCTGTTCAAACAGCTGTCTGTTATGATCGCGGATAATATAATCCGCTGTCACTTCTTCCACATTACCGTTTATGGCATCCAGATGGAAAAATCCCTCGTAGCCTTCGGTATACATAGGATTCTGCTCTGTGGGCAGTTCACTCTGGAACTCCTGTGCGATCAGAATCGCATTTTTCATTTTACCCTTGGCGGAACCGGGATGTACGCTTCTTCCGTAGACATGAAGCTTTGCTCCCGCTGCGTTAAAGTTCTCATATTCCAGCTCGCCCAGTGCGCCGCCGTCTACCGTATACGCGTAATCTGCGCCAAACAGCTTTACATCAAAATGATCAGCACCGGCACCTACTTCCTCATCCGGGGTAAAACCGATGCGGATCTTGCCGTGCTTTTTTTCAGGATGCTGCAGTAAGGTCTCCGCCATGGTCATAATCTCGGCAATGCCTGCCTTATCGTCTGCACCCAGCAGAGTTGTTCCGTCCGTCACGATCAGATCCTGTCCCACATAATGCAACAACTCCGGGAAATCCGCCGTCTTCATCACGATATTCTCTCCCGCGTTTAACACGATATCTTTTCCATCGTAATTCTCCACGATCCGGGGATTCACATTGGTATCCGTCACTGCCGGAGAGGTATCCATATGGGAGATAAAGCCCAGTACCGGGG
>CAVFMG010000015.1:0-31351 GCA_963623435.1 Odoribacter splanchnicus | reverse complement strand
ATAGCCTTAAATTCTACAAATTTAGTGCGAATTATTTTTACCTTTTAATACTGCATAATGATAAAAATGTAGCTGAGCGAAAATAAGAGAGAAGATAATGAAAAATACATTATGAATTACAGGAAAGACAGGAAGGCAGGAGCATCGTGAAATATCTATAAAATGAAAATATAATGTTTGTTTATTTTATCCAAAAAAATATTTTTTTAAGAAAAATAATTGACATCAGAGAATAATAGAATATAATTTAGTTAACCGGTTAACAAAACGCATAATGAAATTGTATGAAAAGAGATAGTATGAAAAACAGAGTGACCATCAGGGATGTTGCAGCAGCATCAAATGTGTCTGTAGCGACAGTATCTTACGTATTAAACGGAAAGAAAAAAGTATCGGAAGAGACGAAGCAAAAGATTCTGACAGTAATTGAAGAGCTTGGATTCGTACCGGATTTGAATGCACGGGGATTGACCGTGAAAGATACGAAATTGCTGGGAGTAGTCGTTCCACAGACAGAGCCCGGCAGTAAGCTGATGTTTCATAATATTTTTTACAGTGAATTACTGGGGAGCATAGAGTACGCTGCAAGACAGAGAGGGTACCACGTAATAATTTCAGCTACAGATGTAACAGAGGACTACCTTCAGCTGATCCAGGAACGGAATTTGGCAGGAGTGATTATTATCGGTACTTATCAGAATCAGTTCTTTAGTGAATTGAAAACGCTGGATGTACCGGTAGTGCTGATTGATAGTTATTGCAAATATGATTATTTTCATAAACTGAGAATTGATGACGAGAATTGCTCCTATCTTGCTACGGAATATGTCATTCACCAGGGGCACAAAAAAATTGCAATGGTGACCGGACATCTTCAGGAAGACGGTGTTATGCAGAAGCGATACAGCGGTTTCCTGAAAGCAATTGAGGAAAATGGATTGGAATTTCAGGGAAAAAATCTCTATGAAGCAACTGTCGATTACGAAAGCGGAGTGAATGCTGCAAAATGGTTTGTAGATAATAAGTCGGATATTACAGCTGTGGTAGCAACAGCAGATGTTCTTGCAATTGGACTGATGAAGGGATTTTACGAACGGGGTGTCCGGGTGCCGGAGGATATATCCATCATAGGATTTGATGATCTGGATATTTCCAAGTATACGACTCCGGGGCTTACTACAGTAAAACAGCCTATTTCAGCCAAAGGAGAGCGGGCAGTTGAAATATTGATCGAGAACATTGAAAATCCACAGATGGAAAAAGTGGAAGAAGTATTTCCGGTAAAATTAATGGAAAGACAAAGTGTAAGAAAAAGAACGGAGATAATATGATTTTAGAAACGGTAAAAGATCAGGAATATAATAAAAAAATATTACTGGCAAATGGTTCCTATGCGGAGATAGAACGCAAAGAGGGTACACAATTAATCATTAATGTGGATTATAAAGGTGTATATGGTCTGGGCGAGAAATTCGATGCAGTGAACCAGAAAGGAAAAACAGTAGAGACACAGGTGATAGAAAAATTCTGTAATCAGGGAAATATCAGTTACTGCGTGACTCCTTTTTTCGTGACAGATTCGGGACTGGGTATTTACATTGAGACAAAGAAGAAAACGACAATCACGCTTGATCATGCGATTCGATGTCAGATACCGAAGGAATCTAAAATCTATGTATTTACAGGTACAATAGGTGAGGTTATTCGCGATTATACCGGTTTGTTTCAAAAACCGCAGATACCACCTCGTTATGCATTTGGAATATGGGCGTCAGCCAATCATTGGAATTCTGAAGCAGATGTAGACAGACTGCTTGAGGAATTGGAAAAATATCATTTTCCGGCCAGTGTTATTGTATTGGAAGCATGGAGTGATGAAGCAACTTTCTATATTTGGAACGGAGCTGCCTATTCACCGAAGAAGTCGGCAGAAGGTTTTTCCTATGATGATTTTGACTTTAGCAATAGTAAACACTGGAAAAACCCGAAACGTATGATTGAGAGGCTTCATGAAAAAGGGAAAAAGCTGGTGCTTTGGCAAATTCCTGTTTTTAAAGGAATGGAACCGGGAAGAGTATCGGAACAACTTGACCTGGACAAGGAATATGCACTGGAACATGGACTGCTTGTAATGAATAAAGCAGGAACGCCTTATGAGATCCCGACGGGCAATTGGTTTGAAGGCTCTTATCTTCCAGACTTCACAAAGGAAGAAACGAGGAATTTCTGGTTCCAAAAGAGAAAATACCTGTCAGATATCGGCGTGGATGGATTCAAGACAGACGGTGGAGAGTTCATATATTCCCAAGAAGTGAATTTTTCGGACGGAACAAGCGGAGCCGAAGGTAAAAACCAATATTGCCAAGATTATGTGAATGCATACAGTAATGAAATATCGGAAGAGCAGGTGCTGTTCAGCCGGGCAGGATATGCAGGAGCCTCCGGAACCCCTATTTTGTGGGCAGGAGATCATCAGTCAACCAATGATGAATTGAAAAATGTCTTACGGGCAGCACTTTCAGCAGCCATGAGTGGCATCCTTTTCTGGAGCTTTGATATTGGTGGATTTGCGGGACCGCTTCCAAGCATTGATTTGTACAGACGATCTACACAGATGGCGGTATTTTCCCCTGTAATGCAATGGCATTCGGAGCCGGATGGGGGTCAGTTCAGAGAACTGATGCCGGGAAGTGACGGGAATAATGAAAGAAGTCCCTGGAACATTGCCATGGCGTACGGACAACCAAAATTTATGGATGAGATGCGTTACTGGCATACACTTAGGGAACAGCTTATCCCGTATATTTATCAAACGGCGCAAATTGCGGTAAAAGAAAGTAAACCTATGATGCGTCCGCTGGTCTATGATTTTCAGGAAGACAGCAATGTTATTAATTTAGAGGAGGAATACCTGTTTGGAAACAGCATGCTGGTAGCTCCTTTTATGGAAGAGAATCAGACGGCCAGAAAGGTGTATCTGCCGGAAGGACAATGGTTTGATTTCTTTACAAATAAGTGTTATGAAGGTAAAAGATGGGTGGACACGGATCCTGAGACGAAATTACCGGTTTATGTAAAGTCCGGGACAATGATCCAGATGGAACAGGATGGAAAAAATAAGATTTTCCTCTACGGAAAGGAAGGCAGAGACTCTATTCTTTCCGAACAGATAGATATTACTTGGAAAGGAAAAAATATAACAGTAAAGGGGGAGACAGAAGAAAATATTATTTTTGATTTCATACAGTAAAAATATGCGAGGTTAACCGTTTAAATTATTAAAAGGAGAGGATACATTTATGAGAAAAAAATTAATGTCACTTTTATTAACCGGAGTATTGGCAACCTCTTTACTGACAGGCTGCGGAAGCACAGATGATACTACTGCGGAAGGAACTGCGTCCGCAACAGAGAGCAGACAGGAGACTGTGGATCTTGCCAATACGGAAGTATCGGAAGAAACGGCAGAGATTACTTATGCTAATTTTAATGCTTCCGGTGGCAATGAGGAGACTCTTCAGAAAATGTATGATGCATTCCATGAAGAATATCCGAATATAACCGTTAATATTGAAACTATTGGATATGACGACTACTTTACACAGATGCAGACAAGAGTAGCCGGTGGAACAGCACCGGATTGCTATGAGCTGAATATTGAGAATTTTGCAGCGTATGCAAATAAAGGTGTTCTGGCAGAACTTACCGGAATTGATACCAGTGGCTATAATACGACTGCATTAAACGCATTTTCCGTAGGCGGTAAGCAGTACGGTGTGCCCGGAAATTTCTCAAATGTAGTACTTATTTATAATAAAGATTTGTTTGACCAGGCCGGAATTTCCTACCCTACAGATGATTGGACATGGGATGATGCAATGGAGGCATGCGAGAAAATCAGTGCATTGGGTGAAGACATCTATGGTATTTATCAGCCGATCACCTTTAACGAATTCTTCAAAGTAGCAGCGCAGTATGGCGGTGGAGTGTTGAATGAGGACAAGACAGAGTTCACAATTAATTCCGAGGAAAATCTGAAAGCCGCTACAATGATGATCAGTAAAGTGACTGAGACGAATGTACAGCCTACGGAAGCACAGATGGGAGGAATGGGTGACTGGGACCTGTTTGAAAGCGGAAGACTTGGTATGATTCCTACCGGTATCTGGGCGTTTAATACATTTGCAGATGCATGTGATTTTAACTGGGATATTTGTGTAGAGCCGGGCGGAACACAGAAAGCAACACATTTCTTCAGTAATGCACTTGTAGTAAATGCGGACAGTGATAAAAAGGAAGCAGCGGCTACCTGGATCAACTGGCTTGCATCCAGTGATACAGCAGCACAGATGCGAATTGATGCCGGCTGGGATCTTCCTGCAATCAACAACGAGGAGGTTCTTTCCGGATATCTGAAGCTGACCCCTCCTGAGAATCGTCAGGCAGTATTTGATTCTTTGAATTACCTTACAGTAGCTCCAATTATCGAGGATTATTCATTGATGTCTGATATTATCACAAATAAGTTAAGCCTTGCGGCAAGTGGAGAGATCACAGTAAAGGAAGCACTGGATCAGGCACAGGAAGAGTGTACTGCACAGATTAAGTTACAGTAGACATGGAATTTTAAATGAGGAAGCTGTCGTATGGCGCATCAGCCATGCGGCAGTGATCCTGAAAATGACAGGACAAAAATATGAGCAGGAAAAGACAGAAAAGAGCTTTGAAAAATGCCATACCGTTTATGCTTCCCAGCTTTCTTGGGATGATTATTTTTAGTTTTTTGCCAATTCTAATTTCTATTGCTATCAGTTTTACAAACTGGAATGGTCTGGATAAATTGTCCTACAGGACGCTGGCGGATAATTTTGTATTTTTGGATAATTATAAGCAGATACTGGGGACTTCGGAATTCTGGAAGGTTTTGGGACATACCTGTTATTATATTGTGCTTTACATTCCGATGGTTTTGATCATGTCCCTTCTGATTGCTTCGATATTGAATAAAAACATGAAAGGAATCACTGTATTCCGGATTATGTACTATATACCGGTGCTGACCTCTTGGGTAGCTGCCAGTCTGATCTGGAAATGGGTGTTGAGTCCCCAGTATGGTATATTGAACCAACTGCTGGGATATATCGGGATATCCGGTCCGGGATGGCTTACGGATAAAGTCTGGGCTATGCCGGCAATTGTACTGGCGTCTGTATGGAAAGACATGGGATTTTACGGATTATTTCTTTTATCAGGACTGAAAGCAATTGATACCGGGTATTATGAAGCAGCAACCGTAGACGGGGCGGGAAAAATGAAACAGTTTTTCTCGATTACGTTACCGCTGCTTAGTCCGTCAATGTTTTTCTGTATTATTATGGCTTTGATCAATGCGTTTCAGCTCTTTCCACAGGTACAGATTATGACAGAGGGTGGACCGAATGGGGCTACGCAGGTCATGGTGGAGAGAATTTATACTTATGGATTTAAGTATTTTAAAATGGGGTATGCATCGGCGTATTCCTGGCTGCTGTTTGTTATTATATTCCTATTAACTTTAATTCAGATGAAATTACAAAATAAGTGGGTGCATTATGAGTCATAGTAAATGGAATGAAAAATTAAAAATCATATGGAATTACTTTTTAGCCTGTCTGATCGCTGTTATTGTGATGATCCCCTTTTTGTGGATGTTATCCACTTCTTTGAAAAGCAAAGGGGCACTGATGCAGATTCCCATAGAGTGGATCCCCAAAAATCCAACGCTGGACAGCTATCGGATGGTGTTCTCGAGATTCCCCTTTTTGAGGGCAATTTTAAATAGCTTTTTTATTACCTGCAGTTACACGGTAGTGACTATTTTGTCAGCCTCCATGGCAGCATTTGCGTTTACGAAAATACAATTTCCGTATGGAAATATCGTATTCAAATTGTACCTGGCATCTATGATGATTCCTACACAGGTGACTATGATACCGCTGTTTGTGATTATGAATAACCTTGGACTGATCAATACATATCCGAGTGTGATCTTACCATCCTTATTCAGAGCGTTTGCTGTATTTATGCTGGTACAGCAGATGAGGGGGATTCCAAATGACTATATAGAGGCAGCGGAACTGGATGGAGCCGGGTTATTCAGAATTTATCGGACCGTTGTATTACCGCTATCGGGCTCTGCAATAGCAACACTGACGATCACTACATTTATGGAAAGTTGGAATGACTATTTATGGCCTTTGCTTATGTTGAATGATAAGAATAAAATGACTTTGACATTGGCACTGAACAGTTTAAATGGACAATACGGAACGGAGTATAATATACTGATGGCAGGAAGCTTATTATCCATGATTCCAATCGTTGTGATATATGCTCTTGCACAAAAATATTTTAAGGAAGGATTAATGGCTGGTGGAGTAAAGGGCTAGCCGGCAACAGAAAATATGATAAAAAAATACGTATTCGGAGACCCCATAGAAACGGATGCCGTTGTCAAAGAAATAAAAGAAAGCGGCTGGAAGGATGAATTTTTCATAAAAGAAGGCAATGCGTTCCGATATTCGTTAAAACCGGATGAAATCGTGTATGGACTCGGAGAAAATGTGCGGGGCATGAACAAGAGAGGATGGAGATATGTAAGCAACTGCTCGGATAATCCCAACCATTGCGAACACACAAACTCTCTCTATGGGGCGCATAATTTTATTATGCTGGGCGACGGTGTGAACAAAACTTATGGGGTATTTGTAGATACACCGGGAACGGTGAACTTTGATGTGGGATATACAGATATAGACCTGCTGACCATTACGATAGAAAATGAGAATTATAAAATATATCTGATAGAAGGAGAAAACTATCAGGATGTCGTCCGGGAATTCCGTGGGATGATAGGAAGAAGCTACATTGCACCCAGATGGGCATTCGGCTATGGACAGAGCCGCTGGAGCTATGAGACAGCGGATGAAGTGCGCGAGGTTGTAAGAGAATACAGGAAACGTGAGATTCCCATAGACAGTATTTATCTGGATATCGATTACATGGAACGATACAAGGATTTTACGATCAACAGAGACAGCTTTGCTGATTTTGAAAGCCTTGTGGAGGAGATGAAACAGGAAAATATTCATCTTGTGCCCATTATTGACGGTGGTGTAAAAAAAGAAGATGGGTATGATGTCTACGAGGAAGGAAAAGAAAACGGCTATTTCTGTAAGGATGAAAACGGGGAAGATTTTGTTATTGGTGTGTGGCCCGGAAAATGCTGTTTCCCGGATATGTTAAATGACGAAGCGAGGAGATGGTTTGGAGATAAATACCGGATCCTGTTGGATAAGGGAATTGACGGATTCTGGAATGACATGAATGAACCGGCTATTTTCTATTCCGAGAAGCGGCTGAAAAAAGTATTTGATAAGATGGAGGAGTACAAAACCATAAATCTGGATGTGAATACCTTTTTTGAGATGACGGACCTTATCGGCACCATATCCAATAATCCGGAGGATTACGCTTCCTTTTATCACAATTACAAAGGGAAACGTTATCGGCATGATCAGGTGCATAATCTGTTTGGATATTATATGACAAGATCTGCGGCAGAGGCATTTGAACGTTATCTGCCGGAAAAACGTATTTTGTTGTTTTCCAGGGCGTCTTATATTGGAATGCACCGGTTTGGGGGCATCTGGCAGGGTGATAATATGGCATGGTGGTCTCACCTGAAGATGAATGTGAAAATGATGCCGTCCTTGAACATGTGTGGTTTTTTATATACGGGGGCAGATGTTGGTGGATTCGGTGCGGATACCACAGAAGATTTGTTACTCCGATGGTTAGAGTTTGCAGTATTTACACCGCTGCTTCGGAATCATTCAGCCAGGGGCACCAGAAAACAGGAAGTGTATCGATTCTCTCACATTCAGAAGTTTTCAAGTGTCATAGGGGCGAGGTATCAGCTTCTGCCGTATGTTTACAGCGAGTATATGAAGGCAGCACTCCGTAATACAATGATGTTCAATCCACTGTCATTTATTTACGGCAAAGACGCTTACGCCCGACAGGTGGAGGACCAATTGCTGGTTGGAGAAAATATTATGATCGCACCGGTATGTGAGCAGAATGTATCGGGACGTGCGGTATATTTTCCGGAACGGATGAAACAATTGGTCTTCAAGGACGGAAGGATAGAAGAGGGCAGTATTTTCGAGAAAGGCTTTTCCTATGTCAATATGCCGATGGGAACCGTGAATGTTTTCCTTAGAGAGGGATATCTGTTACCTGTGGCAAAAGGCGGAAAATGTGTGGGAGATATTGATTTTGAAGACCTGAAGCTGTATTCCTTCGGAGAAAAAATCAGGCAATATGAGTATTATTCAGATGATGGTGAAACAACAGACTACGATATAGAGGCTCATATGCAGATTTTGAAAATAGGATAAAAACAGAGCCGTGCCATGCTTTGTACTGCGTGTGGCGCGGCTCATTTTGGGTCAAAATATTCTTAGGAAAATACAAAACACATCTTAATGAGAAAATATATCATTTACCATTTCCTACAAAAATTCTATGAAAAAAATGTAAAAAAAGATATTGACAGTAAAAAAAGGTTAGTATATACTAACCCATGAATTGAGAATGAATATCATTAAGAACTAATGAGAAACCATGGAAAACAGTTCAATACTATTGAAGGGAAGGACGTGAATATGATGCCCCTGAGTATGGTAGGTGCCGGTGAAGAGAACACGATCCAGAGGATCGGCGGCAAAGAGGAGACGAGAAAGTTCTTAGAGACTCTCGGATTTGTAGTAGGTGGAAAAGTGACAGTTGTGTCCCAGACCGAAGGCAACCTGATCGTGAATATTAAGGAATCACGTGTAGCCATCGGCAAGGATATGGCCAATAAAATCATGGTATAGTGGAAACACGGTGCCAAAAAAGATGCTAATAGGAGGAGAAAATGAAGACATTGAAGGAAGTTCCCTGCGGTCAGACCGTAAAGGTAACCAAACTGAATGGTGAAGGTCCTGTCAAGAGACGTATCATGGACATGGGCATTACCAAAGGTGTTGAGATCTATGTGAGAAAGGTTGCTCCTTTGGGAGATCCCGTGGAAGTAACTGTCAGAGGCTATGAGCTGTCTCTTCGTAAGGCAGACGCTGAGATGATTTGCGTCGAGTAAATTATCTTTTTTTTAGCAGGAAGGTTAGCCAGAACTAATTAGTGAAAGCTAATCGCAATGTGTAACTATTCAGAGTTAGGTAAATATCGTCAAATATTCGTCGAATGCTGGCATTCGTAAGAATATTTTATGATATTTAGATGACGAAGTAACCACATGAGCAAAAAAGAAGCTCTGAAAGAGCGTTTTGCGAATGGGGTCTGAATAGTTATTAAATGATTTTAGAGGAAAGAGGTAGAAAAATGGCAATTAAGATTGCACTTGCAGGTAACCCTAACTGCGGTAAAACAACACTTTTCAACGCTCTGACCGGTTCCAACCAGTTCGTAGGTAACTGGCCCGGCGTTACCGTTGAGAAGAAGGAAGGTAAATTAAAGAAACAGTACGGCGGTAACGGTGATGACGTGATCATCATGGACTTACCCGGTATTTACTCCCTGTCTCCGTATACTCTGGAGGAAGTGGTAGCACGTAACTACCTGATCGGTGAGAGACCCGATGCGATCCTGAACCTGGTAGACGGTACCAACATCGAGAGAAACTTATATCTGAGCACACAGCTGATGGAACTGGGTATCCCCGTTGTCATGGCTGTCAACATGATCGATATCGTGAACAAGAACGGCGACAAGATCAACGTAGCAAAGCTTTCTGAGAAGCTGGGCTGTCCCGTTGTTGAGATCTCCGCTCTGAAACTGACCGGTATCGAGAATGCTACCAAAAAAGCGATCGAACTGGCACAGAAGAAGAGTGCAGCAGTTGCGGTACATAAATTCGCGCCTGAGGTTGAGAGCGTGATCGAGACCGTAGAGAAGAAGCTTACTGATGTTCCCGAGGAGCAGAAGAGATTCTTCGCTATCAAGCTGCTGGAGAAGGATGACAAGATCCAGGCACAGATGAAGAGTGTTCCCGATGTATCTGCTGAGATCAAGCAGTTAGAGGCTGCTATGGATGATGACACCGAGAGTATCATCACCAACGAGAGATACACATACATCTCCTCCATTATCAAAGAATGTTACACCAAGAAGGAAGGCCAGAAGCTGAGCACTTCCGATAAGATCGATAAGATCGTAACCAACAGATGGCTGGCACTGCCGATCTTCGCAGTTGTTATGTTCATCGTATATTATGTATCCGTAACTACCGTTGGTACTGCGGCAAACGACTGGGTAAATGATGGTGTATTCGGCGATGGCTGGCACCTGTTTGGTATTGGAACCAGCGCTTACGAAGAAGATGCAGAACCTTATAACGATGCAATGAACGTAATTAATGCTTTCGTAGAAGCTGATGGTGATGAAGCTCTGGCAGAAGTGATCGACAGCGAGTCTGACGACTACGATCCCGCAGCGGCAGTAGCAGCCGTACAGGAGTTCGTAGCTGGCATCGATGCATCCGCTACCGCAGATTACACGCTGGAAGATGAAGAGACTCTGGCAACAGAGGATGTTACTTACACCGGTGCTGATCTGGCAGAAGCAGTAGAAGTATATGCAGCGGACGGTGCAGAAGCTCCCGATTCTGCAGACTACGGTATCTGGGTACCTAGTATTCCTGCTCTGATCGAGTCTGGTCTGGATGCGATTGGATGTGCTGACTGGCTGAAGGGACTGATCCTTGACGGTATTGTAGCCGGTGTCGGTGCAGTACTTGGTTTCGTACCTCAGATGCTGGTACTGTTTATCTTCCTGGCATTCCTGGAGTCCTGTGGTTACATGGCACGTATCGCCTTCATCATGGACCGTATCTTCCGTAAGTTCGGTCTGTCCGGTAAATCTTTCATTCCTATGCTGATCGGTTCCGGATGTGGTGTTCCCGGTATCATGGCTTCCCGTACCATCGAGAACGACAGAGACCGTAAGATGACCATTATGACTACCACATTTATTCCTTGTGGTGCTAAGCTTCCTTTTATCGCCATGGTAGCAGGTGCTATCTTCGGCGGCGCAGCTTGGGTTGCTCCTTCCGCATACTTCCTGGGAATCGCAGCCATCATTTGTTCCGGTATTATCCTGAAGAAGACCAAGATCTTCGAGGGCGATCCCGCTCCTTTCGTTATGGAGCTTCCTGCTTACCACTGGCCTACCGTAGGTACTGTACTGCGCAGCATGTGGGAGCGTGGCTGGTCCTTCATCAAGAAGGCGGGCACCATCATCCTGCTTTCCACCATCATTGTATGGTTCACAACATTCTTTGGATTTGCAGAAGATGGCTTCCGTATGCTGTCTGAGGACGAAATTGATGTAAGTATTCTGGGCAAGATCGGTCAGTGTCTGGCATGGATCTTCATCCCTCAGGGCTTCGGTAACTGGCAGGCAACGGTTGCATCCATCACCGGTCTGGTAGCTAAGGAGAACATTGTAGCAACCATGGGTATCCTTTACAGTGCAGGAGAAGGCTCTGTATATGCCAACATGGCAGCACAGTTCACCACCGCCAGCGGTTACGCTTTCCTGGCATTCAACTTGCTGTGCGCACCTTGTTTCGCAGCTATGGGTGCTATCAAGCGTGAGATGAACAACACCAAGTGGTTCTGGATCGCAGTTGGTTATCAGTGTGGTCTGGCATACGTTGTATCCCTGTGCGTAAACCAGATCGGCAGCCTGATCACCGCAGGTACCTTCGGTATCGGAACTGTTGTAGCATTCCTTCTGGTAATCGGCTTCATTTATCTGCTCTTCCGTCCTTATAAGGAGAGCACCACTCTGAAGGTTGATACCAAGAAAGCTGCATAAGTAAGAAATTAGTAAAATAATTACAGCAATATTACTTGCGGGTCTTCGATAAGGGGACCCGCAGGATTTCAAAGTAAGAGTAAGTAAGGGTAAAACAGTAAGGAGGCAGTCTATGGGAACAGCAATTGTACTGGTGATTTTAGCCGGAATCGTAGGTCTGATCGTGCGCGGCATGGTCAAGGATAAGAAAAATGGAAAATCCCTGCAATGCGGCGGTGACTGCAGTCATTGCGGAGGTCACTGTGGACGGTAAAGAACAGGTAAGCTACCAGACGACCAGAATGCAGAGAGAGATCATATTGACCAAGCTGAAGGAAAAGGGTTGCCGTATTACTAAGCAGCGACTTCGTCTGATCGATATTATTCTCCAGAATGAATGCTCCAGCTGTAAGGAGATCTTCTACCGGGCACTGGAAGAGGATGACAAGTTGGGCGTTGCAACTGTATACCGCATGGTCAATCTCTTAGAGGAGATCGGTGCGATCAGCCGCAAGAACATGTACAAGGTAGCTTACTCTGAAAATTGTATGATGGAAAATGCCTGCACCATTGAGCTGGATGACGGTTCCGTACATCATCTGTCAGCAAAAAAATGGAACTCGGTGATTCGCGCCGGCTTAAAGTCCTGCGGTTACCTGGACAACCAGAAAGTAACCAATGTGACCATCAAGCCCTGCGAATGCGCAGAGCAGGTATGCTAAAGGAGAAACTGACATATGGGAACTTATATTATATGTGGAGTTTTGGTAATAATAATCATTGCAGCAGTGTTCGGCTCCAAGAAGCATTTCAAGGGAGAAGGCGGCTGTTGCGGCGGAGGCGGTGACGTGAAGATCAAGCCGAAGCATTTAGACACAATCGTAGCGACGAAAAAGCTTCAGATTGAAGGAATGTCCTGCGTGAACTGCCAGAACCGTATTGAAAATGCTTTGAATGGTATGGCTCAGGTCAATGCCAAGGCAAGCTTTAAGAAAGGCGAAGCAATCGTAAAACTCGGTGCAGACATCCCCGAAGAGGAACTGCGTGAGGCTGTGGAGAAGCTGGGATATAAAGTTACTTCCATTGAATTGATGTAAATTGAAAGTTACGCGAGCAATGAGCCGCGCATAGGCATAGTGAGGACAGCGATGGGCGCTTGCGCACAAATCGCTGTCTTTACTTATGCCGTGATGCGGCGAACGCCGCGCTATTCATAAGATTGGAAGCGTCTTTTGCTGACAATCTTATGAATAGCGTGGCTCATTGCGTAGGGCAGCCATAACCCCATGCCCACCCGCGGCGAACGGAACATCCCTCCGCGATGTAAGGTCTCCCGGTGGGAATTTTCAGACAATTTTCAACACTTTTCGAGAAAATATCACCACCTTCCGACAAACATCCTCGGAAGGACATTCCATCCACCGTGGGCGTTCTGTGTTTCAACATTCCTTTGGTATCTTTCATCCAACTTTCCGCAACATGGGTATCAGCAACAGAGCAAGCCTGTCATACCCAACCGTTTTCAATAGCATGGGTATCAGCAACAGAGCAAGCCTGTCATACCCAACCGTTTTCAATAGCATGGGTATCAGCAACAGAGCAAGCCTGTCATACCCAACCGTTTTCAATAGCATGGGTATCAGCAACAGAGCAAGCCTGTCATACCCAACCGTTTTCAATAGCATGGGTATCAGCAACAGAGCAAACCTGTCATACCCAACCGTTTTCCATAACGTGGGTATCAGCCACGGAACAAGCTTCTTATACCCATAAATTACTCATATTATGAATAATTTGTGTGAAAAACCAGTAGCCCCAATGTGGGCTACGAAGATTCGCCAATATTTACTTCACTAACTCTCCATTTAACCATGATTATTAATCAATCCCCAACTGCCGCAATGCCTCCTCCCAATAAGAAGGAGCAATATTATACCAGGGATCTTTATATCCGTTCAGTTTCATCACATGAAATAATGCGGTTCCGTGGGGGACTTCACCGGTATACAATAAATGCTGGGTGATCCGGCACCAATAAGGTGACAGATCCCAGAGGCCGGATTCGTGAAGCACCTTTATAACTTTTTCCACATCATATTCCAGTGAAATAAATTCGGGGTTCCAGCCGCAACCATCGGAGGTCAATATCGTGTATTGTGTTTTGCGGGGAGATTTCAAGGGGACGCCAACAGCTCCGGCGTTTATTATCTTCTTTTCACCGTCATAAACGATTCCCTGAAGATGCGTATGACCACATATTATATAGTTCTCCTCACAGCCAAGGATAATATCTTCGAAATCCTCATTGTCAGGATGCATTTATTTATTGTTGGCAAAGGGTGTTCCGTGACAGACCAGTAATGGTTCCATTCCACCGAACGTAATTCTCCAGCTTATGGGCAGAGATTCAAAGAAGTCAATATCGGCGGAGGTGAGATTTTCATAATTATAAAGCATCGCCATAATGCTGTGATTCCCGTTTTTCCAGTCGCACCTCATATCTTTTCTGCTGTTGATCCAGTAGTCCTCCTTATTTCCCCTTATGAAAAAACAGGAATAGTTGCTCCGTAGTTCATAAAGAATTTCCAGTGTCTTTTGCGGATAGGGAAATTCCCCCAGATAATCGCCTAAAAAAAGATAGGCATCGACCTGCTGTTCCCAAGCATGCTTCAGACAGCTTTGCAAGGCTATGTAGTTGCCATGGATATCGGACAGGATTGCCAGCTTCATTCGTAGTGTTTCCTTTCTTATTTGTTGTGTACGGAATCATTTTCTGGAGAAATGAAAATCACAGCAATCCTCGCCGTAGCCCAAAGTTTTCGTCCGGGAGAAGGCCAGCTTTTTCGGACCGCCGTAGGTCACGTTGTCGGCATCGCAGAAGATGTGGCACAGCTTTGGACAGTCGTTCTCGATACAGGCAGTATACCAGAGACATTTTGTAATAGTCACGTCGAAGGAATCTCGAGTGTGACCCTGGGTGCTCTCATGCAGGTCGGAGGAGCGCATGACCTTCCGGAATATGCTGCTGTATAGGAAGTAGAATCCGGGAATCCGTTCCATTTTTGCCATGGAAGAGTGCATATTTGCTCCTGTTTATCATACAAAGCGCTGCCCCGATCCTGTCCCAATTCTTCTATTAGAAATGACTTGATCTGCTCCTGGCTTTTGACCCCGACATCATATTATTACCCATTCTCTTTTGCAAAATATTCCTTGGTCAGCTTCACTACAACTCCGGACAGCAGGAACACGGCAATGAGGTTGGGGATGACCATCAGGCCGTTGAAAGTCTCGGCAATGCTCCACATGAGTCCCAGATTCATGGTAGCACCCACGATAGCGGTGAGGGAATACAGCACCATGAAAGGCTTGTTGGAGCGGGAGCCGAATAAGAATTCGATACATCTGGTGCCATACAGTCCCCAGCCGATGATGGTGGAGAAAGCGAAACAGCACATTGCCACAGCGGTGAAAATGGATACCCAGCTGCCGTAGACAGCGGTGAATCCGCTGATAGTCAGTTCCGCACCGGCAGCTTCGCCGTAATTCACGGGCACGCCGCTGCACAGGATGACCAGAGCTGTCATGGTACAGATGATAATAGTGTCTACGAATACCTCAAAGATACCGAAGAATCCCTGCTTTACCGGTTTCTTCGTATCTGCACAGGCATGAGCGATGGATCCGGTACCGAGACCTGCCTCGTTGGAGAAAATACCGCGGGACACGCCCTTTTTCATACTTATGAAGAAGCTTCCCACCACGCCACCGGTCACGGAAGCGGGATTGAAAGCACCCGTGATAATAGAAGCAAATACAGCGGGTACAGACTTAATACGGAAAATAATGACACCCAGCGCCAGCACGATATACATGATCGCCATGAAAGGAACCAGCTTGGAAGTCACGTTGCCGATACGCTTGATGCCGCCGATCAGGATCAGGGCGATAATGATCGCCAGGGCAATACCGATGATCAGATTGACGAGATTCACGGCATCTGCGGGTAGCACGTTAAAGTTGCTCAGTGCAGAGTCGATGGCGGTGGTGATGGTGTTGACCTGTGTGGCATTACCGGTACCGAACACTGCCAGCACACCGAAAGCGGCAAACAAATATGCCAGGAAGTGCCACTTATTATCCAGTCCGTTCTTAATATAATACATGGGACCACCGACCAGGTCGCCCTTGGAGTTGGCCTCACGGAAGTGGACCGCCAGGGTAACCTCGGCGAACTTGGTGCACATTCCCAGGATTGCGGAGATCCACATCCAGAATACGGCACCGGGACCGCCGATGGCGATGGCTCCTGCCACACCTGCCACATTACCGGTTCCCACCGTTGCAGCGAGCGCGGTACATACCGCCTGGAAAGGTGTCAGGGCACCGTCGGAGGCTTCCTTTTTCTTCATCATACGTCCCAAAGTCACCTTCATGGCGTAGGGGAACTTGCGGATCTGGAGGAAATTCGTACGGATACTTAAGTACAGACCGACGCCGATGATACAGATCATGGCGGGGACACCCCAGATGAAATTGTTGACAACGTTGTTGACTGCTTCAATCGTGGATAACATGAATGTAATCTCCTATCATTCGTAAAACTTTACGATAAATGTAAAACACTCTTATAGATTATCATATTTGCGCTCACAGCGCTACACTTTTTCACAGTGAAGCGAATACTTCCCCAATCGGTCCCTGTACCAGGAGATCCGCGTTCTTATCCCTGGGTGTCGCACTCTTGTTGATGACCACCAGCTTGTCTCCCTGAAAATAATCAATCAAACCGGCTGCGGGATAGACAGCCAGAGAAGTGCCGCCGATGATCAGGATATCTGCCTCGTGGATGTATCTGACGGCGGCATTTAATGTATCCTCATCCAGACCCTCTTCATACAGGACGACGTCCGGTTTGATGATACCGTCGCATTTTTCACAGCGAGGAATGCCGGTGCTGTTTAAGATCGCGTCAATGCCATAGAACTGATGACATTTCTCACAGTAATTGCGAAGCACGGAACCGTGGAGTTCCAATACTGTCTTACTTCCGGCAGCCTGATGCAGCCCATCAATGTTCTGGGTGATCACGGCACGCAGCTTTCCGGCTTCTTCTAGCTCCGCCAGCTTTTTATGGGCGGCGTTGGGCTGTGCCTTGGGAAAGAGCATCTTATTCCGGTAAAAACGGAAGAACTCCTCCGTATGGGAGCGGTAAAAGGTGTGACTGAGAATCGTCTCCGGCGGGTAATCGTACTGTTGGTGATACAGTCCGTCCACACTGCGGAAATCCGGGATCCCACTCTCAGTGGAGACACCGGCGCCGCCGAAAAATACGATGTTATCGTAAGTTTCAACAATTTTCTGCAGTTCTTTGATCTGTTCGTTCAAATTTTCCATAGGTCAGACCTCCCTTTTAAGACTGATGTTTCGTAAATATAGTTTTCAGGTTGACGATCGTGGTGCCGATCGCCAGATATTTAAACATCTGCAACAGCATATACACACCGCAGGAATAAAAGCTGTTGATGAATTTCTGCATGTCTTCGGTAAACCACCCGGTGAACAGACTGCAGCCGAAGCGCAGCAGCACGGCACTGAGCAGAACGCCACAGGTCAAAATCCACAGTTCCAGGTCGGTGCGGTCTCTGTGAAAGATCCCGTAGATCACGCGGACCGTCAGCACGCAGAGCGCAAGCAGAGCCAGTACAAATGCAGGCTTTCCCAATAACTGATAGACGGCATTACTTTTATTCAGAAGAGATACCATACCGGAGCTATAGACCTCATTAAAATCATATAAGGTCTCGTCATCAATGGAGTCATAATCCGCTGCCTGGAATTGTGACAGCGTCGGGTACACTGCCAGACAGGAGGTAAGTGCCTCCACCCGGCGGATATCCGACAGGCGCCCGGTGCTTTTGGCGGAACTGCTTAAGGCACAATCCGTATAGCCTGCGATCTCCCATACATTTTGCAGGGTATCGGACAGGATCCCGGGAATCTCCGCAGGCAGGATGCCCCTGGACTGAGAGGAAAAATAGAGTGCCCCATCCTGCTTTTCTGCGAAATCCCCACGGTCTACGGCAGCCTGTAGTTCGGAGAGGACATTGCCGTAAAAGGTCTGTGCACTGACGGCGTCCGAAGAATATCCGGAATCCTGCACCGCATCCCGCAGCACCCAGCTGAAATGGTCGCCGGGAATCTCACCGTTACTGGTAGACCAGTCTTCCACATAGGTGTCCAGCAAAGGCTGGATCTGTTGCAGCGTGGGGCTGGCGGCTTCTGCCCGGGCAATCGTATCCCGGGAGATCCAGATATCGGAATCGACCTCTGTATTGCTGTCCAGGCGATAGAGCAGTGACATCAGCTCGGCAAAATTACCCTCTGCGCGGTCATTAGTCAGGAAGACACCGTAGTGGAGTCGATTCATGGCGGAAATGCCCATATTTCCGGCAAACAAAAGCAAGATCGGCAGCAAAAGCATAAGACAATGCAACAGAACCTGTCGGGCACTTTTTTTCTTATGCAGCACCAGGATCACATAGCCAACATTCCATACGGTCATCACCGCCATAAAGGGCAGGATCCATACGGAATCTTCCCGAATCTGCCAGAAAAAGGCGAGCACCGCACCGGTCAGAACCGCCCAGGGGAGCTGCTTTTTCAGGGGCTGCTCCTTGCGCAGCGTCAGTCCGATCATGCCGGAAAATACGATCAGCACCATCCCGGGGATAATTGCCATGCGGTATAGCCGCTGTGTCACCAGCAGTGTCAGGCTGATGGGAGAGAACAGCAGAAGCAGGTACAATAAGGTCTGCATATAGGGATTCTGCCATCTGACAGATACCGCCCGGACGAACAGCCAGGCACCCGCAGCCTGCAACAGTGATAATAATACGGAGTAAGGCAGACACAATTTTTTCGCAAGGACCAGGAACATAGGATAGCCGGTGCCTTTGGCGAGGGTATAAGCGTCGTAATTGCCCAGCCATACCCCGCTTAAGAGATCATAGGCATTCTCGAACAACATCCGGTCGTCATAGCGCTGGTCGGCGAGGATCATATAGGGAATCCGCAGTCCGGCAAGAATCCGGAAGACGGTAAACAGCAACATTATAATAGGTAGATATTTTGTAAAATCTTTTTTCGAGGTTAGTTTGTGCATAAGAATCCTTCTTCTTTTAAGTATTATATGATGCCAGGGTCAAAAGGTCTAAACCCACATGAGCTCGCTCATAAGTGGGTGAAAGACCTTGAGACCCGCCCCGATATGAGCATAAAAGTGGGATGATAATCCCACGATATGCGAATATTGGGTAGGATTGTGGGAGTGCGGAGCACGGAGCAATCCGTAGGCATCAAAGTCGGGGGCTTTTGACCCCGACATCATTATATTTATTACATCACATTTTTCCGTGGGGGACAAGTCAACCGGCGCCGGCAAAAGAAAATTTTTTTAAAAAATTAAGAAAACCCTAAAGTCTGTGGTATTGAGACCGGCGCGGAAGGTATGCTACAATAGACGGTATAGAAGAAATGGAGGATGTATGAGAAAGGAGCGCCTGATTCCCGTAGAAAAAAGTAAAAAAGTGATTTACCTGGATCCCAGGGGCAGAGGTGTAGGTCAGAAGCATTACGGCGCAAAGCTGCTGTATGTCCTGGCAGTACTCTGTGCACTGTACTGTGCGGGAATCGGTCTGTTTGTCAGTTTTGGCAGTTACTTTTTCCTGATCTGGGGCGTGATCGCGGCAGGTTGTGCGGCGTGGGGCTATATACTGACGCATAAATCCGTGCAGGAGAGAATCCCGCGCTGGATCCGGATGACGTTCCGCGGGCTGGTGGCAGCGGGAATACTGTTGCTTCTTATATTAGAAGGGATGATCTTCAGTCAGTTTGGCGCCAGGGCAGAGGCAGGAGCGGATTATGTCATCGTATTGGGAGCCCAGTGGAAGACTACCGGTCCCAGTTATGTGCTGCAGAAGCGTTTGGATAAAGCAATAGAATACCTGAATGCCAACCCAGAGACGAAAGTCATTGTATCCGGCGGACAGGGCAGCAACGAGCCCATCAGCGAGGCGGAAGGCATGAAGGGGTACCTTACAGATGCCGGGATCGATCCGGAACGGATCTTTACGGAGGATGCTTCCACGAATACCACACAGAATCTGATCTACAGCGGAGAACTGCTTGACCGATCGGAGGACAGCGTGGTCGTTATTACCAACAATTTTCATATGTTCCGGGCACTTGCCATTGCGAGAAAACAGGGATATCTGCACGTGGAGGGACTTTCATCTGGAACTTATCCGATCACCGTACCGAATAATCTGCTCCGGGAAGCATTCGGCGTGGTGAAGGACTTCATGGCAAATCATTTATAAGCTTATTTTACAGACATTATGATAGAAGAGGATAAACTATGGACATCAATGTAGGAGACGTATTAAAACTGAAAAAACAGCATCCCTGCGGCAGCAGAGAATGGGAAGTTCTGCGCGTGGGAGCGGACTTTCGCCTGAAATGTCTGGGCTGTGGACACCAGATCATGATTGCAAGAAAATTATTAGAAAAAAATGTGAAAGAAATCGTTGAAAAAGCTTGAAAAGTGGACGGGGATATGGTAATATGTTTCTTCGTGAGACACTTTATTCCTTGCTCATATGAAAAATATGGGCCAGAGACCAAAAGGAGGTAACTAACATGAACAAGTACGAATTAGCCGTTGTTGTTAGCGCTAAGATCGAGGATGATGAGAGAGCAGCCGTTGTTGACAAGTGCAAGGCACTGGTTGAGAGATTCGGCGGCAACATCACAGAAGTGGACGAGTGGGGCAAGAAGAAGCTTGCTTACGAAGTTCAGAAGATGAAAGAAGCTTTCTACTACTTCATCAGATTCGAAGCTGAGAGCACTGTTCCTGCTGAGATCGAGAGCCGTGTTCGTATTATGGACAACGTGATCAGATACTTATGCGTTAGACAGGACGAGGCATAAACAGAAAGCGAGAAGCGAAATATGAATAAAGTAATTCTTATGGGACGTTTAACAAGGGATCCTGAGGTAAGATATTCTCAGGGAGCTACCGCAACAGCGATCGCTCGTTTTTCCATTGCAGTAGATAGAAGATTTAAGCGTGATGGCGAGCCGGATGCTGATTTTATTAACTGTGTAGCGTTTGGTAGGACTGGTGAGTTTATCGAGAGATACGGCCACAAGGGAACAAAGTTCGTTGTGGAAGGACGTATCCAGACCGGCAGCTATACCAATAAGGATGGACAGCGTGTGTACACTACCGATGTAGTGGCTGAGAACGTAGAGTTCGCAGAGAGCAAGAACGCATCTGCCGGCAATAATGACGGTGGATACCAGAACGCTGGTTTTGGTGGTGGTAATAATGCCCCCGCTCCTTGCGTAGCCGGTGATGGTTTTATGAACATCCCTGACGGCATCGATGAAGAATTACCCTTTAACTAAGTTTCAGTGACAAGCGGAGCTGACACCCGCCTCTGCCCTGACAGATTCCGATAGGAGGTAATAATAATGGCTTTTAACAAGACTGAGAAGACCGATTCTCCGATGAGAAAAAAAGGCGGTATGCGTAGAAGAAAGAAAGTTTGCGTATTCTGCGGTAAAGATAATGTAATCGATTACAAGGATACAGCTAAGCTGAAGAAGTACGTTTCCGAGAGAGGTAAGATCCTTCCTCGTCGTATTACCGGTACTTGCGCAAAGCATCAGAGAGCACTGACCGTTGCTATCAAGAGAGCACGTCACGTTGCACTTATGCCTTACGTAGCTGAATAATTCAGACTAAGACAGAATTAAGAGACCAGTCGCGAAAGTGGCTGGTCTTTTTAGTACTGGGAAAGGGTATTTTGTAAAAATGAGAATACTACCGATTACGGATTTACATACACCGGAGCTGGCGATCTACAATGAGCGCAAGGAGGTACAGCTGCTTCATTATTATGAACCTGATCTGGGGCTGTTCATTGCGGAGAGCCCGAATGTGATCCAGCGGGCACTGGCAGCGGGATACGAACCGATCTCCTGCCTGATGGAACAGCGGGAGGCAGATTCGGAGAGAGGCAGAGAGATCCTGGGACAGATTACAAGAATATCGGAGGAGATTCCGGTCTACGTGTCCTCCAATGAAGTGCTATCAGAGATCTCGGGATTCAAGCTGGCAAGGGGCATGCTCTGCGCCATGCGGCGAAGAAAATTGCCGAAGATGGAAGAGTTGTGCAGTAGCCCCAGACGCATTGCCATCCTGGAAAATGTGGTGAACCCTACGAATGTAGGTGCTGTTTTCCGTTCCGCGGCGGCACTGGGCGTGGAAGCGGTACTGCTGACAGCCGGATGCAGTGATCCGTTGTACCGTCGTGCTGCGAGAGTCAGTATGGGAACCGTATTCCAGGTGCCCTGGACATTCTTAGAAGAGGAAGACTGGGCAGACCGCACTATGGAACAGCTGCGTGGTATGGGTTACCGCACCGCAGCAATGGCGTTAAAGGAAGACAGCCTGCCGCCGGATGCACGGGAATTACACGAAGCAGAAAAGCTAGCCATCATCCTGGGCACCGAAGGGGAAGGGCTGGCAGCGGATACCATTGCGGACTGTGATTACACCGTATGCATTCCCATGGCACATGGCGTGGATTCCTTGAATGTGGCGGCAGCCAGCGCAGTGGCGTTCTGGGAATTATGCAGATAAGAGCGATTTTAATCTGAAATGCTGACAAAAAGCACAAATTTGACAGAGGAATATTGTCTATTCGTCAAAATAATATGGTGGCGTAGTGCTTCATTATTTGTTATAATAGAAATTGTCGAACGCAAACATTGAGAGGTGTTCTTTGATGAAAAAACGAATCAGACTGAAGGGCAGAATCCGTACATATATTCAGTTCACTCTGTATCTGGGACTTTTGCTGCTGGCAATCGATGCAGCGGTATTTATGCTGGATTTCCGTGCCGGACTGCTTACTTTCGGATTTACGGTTTTCTATTTTGCCATTACGCTGACCTTGTATTTCTACAATAAGCCCATCATTATGAACGAGCTGATCAGTTTTGCCACGGAATACGGTCAGATTCAGCGAAAGCTGTTGCGGGATCTGGATCTGCCGTACGCACTTTTGGACGATTCCGGCAAAGTGATCTGGACGAATATTGCCTTTGAAAATGTGGTGCATCAGCCCAAGGGATATAACAAGTCCATTACCTCCCTGTTCCCTACGATTACCCGGGACAGGCTTCCGGACGATTCCGGCGTGGATGAGGCACAGTATGAACTGGAATATGAGGGTGGCGAATATGTGGCAAAATTCCGCAAAATTTCTCTGAAAGAGATGGCGGAATACAGCGATATGATCGATGCAGAAGGATACAACGGCTATTTGATTGCCGTGTATCTGTTCGATGAGACTGCGCTGCATATTGCATTGCAGGAAGTAGATGATCAGAGCCTTACGGTGGGCATGATCTACCTGGATAACTATGAGGAAGCACTGGAGAGCGTGGAGGAAGTCCGCAGATCCCTCCTGATTGCCCTGATCGACCGTAAGGTGAACAAATACATTGCGGCATTGGACGGTATCAGCAAGAAGCTGGAGAAGGACAAGTACCTCGTAATCATGCGGAAAAAAGCTGTGGCGCAGCTGCAGGAGAGCCGTTTTGATCTGTTGGAAGAAGTGAAGACCGTTAACATCGGTAACGAGATGGCGGTGACCATCAGTATCGGTATCGGACTGGATGGTCTGACTTATGCACAGAATTACGAGTTCGCCCGTACCGCCATTGACCTGGCGCTGGGACGTGGCGGTGACCAGGCGGTTATCAAGACCCCGGAGAGCATTACTTACTACGGCGGTAAGAGTCAGCAGGTAGAGAAAAATACCCGTGTCAAGGCGAGAGTAAAAGCCCACGCCCTGCGGGAGATCATTACCGGCAAGGATCGTGTCATTGTTATGGGGCACCGGATGCCGGATGTGGACAGCTTCGGATCCGCAGTGGGTATCTACCGCATTGCACAGACCCTGGGCAGAAAAGCCCATATCGTACTGAATGAGGCGACGACTTCCGTACAGCCGTTGGTGGAGCTGTTTAAGAATAATCCGGAATACGATGAGGATATGATCATCACCAGCCAGCAGGCAATCGATATGGCGGGCAGCAATACGGTACTGGTAGTCGTGGATGTCAATAAACCCTCCATTACAGAATGCCCGGATCTGCTGCGCTTCTGCAAATCCGTGGTGGTACTGGATCATCACAGACAGGGCACAGAGACCATTGAGAATGCGACTCTCTCTTATGTAGAGCCTTACGCATCCTCCGCCTGTGAGATGGTATCCGAGATCTTACAGTATACTTATGACAATATCAAGATCCGTACCGAAGAGGCGGATTGCATGTATTCCGGTATCATGATCGATACCAACAACTTTATGACCAAGACCGGTGTCCGTACTTTCGAGGCGGCTGCTTTCCTGCGTAGAAACGGCGCGGATGTGACCCGTGTCAGAAAGCTGTTCCGTGAGGATGCCGCAGAATATAAGGCGAAGGCAGATGCCGTCAGCCAGGCAGAGATCTACAAGCAGTTCTTCGCAATCTCACTGTGTACCGCAGAAGATCTGCCCAGCCCTACGATCATCGGGGCGCAGGCAGCCAACGAACTGCTGAATATCAAAGGAATCAAGGCAAGCTTTGTACTCACGGATTATCAGGGCAAGATCTATGTCAGCGCCAGATCCATTGATGAAGTCAATGTACAGATCATCATGGAGCGTATGGGCGGCGGAGGTCATATGAACACCGCAGCCTGTCAGATGGAAGGCGTGGGACTGGTGGAAGCCATCGGTGTATTAAAACACACCATTGACGATATGTTGGAATCCGGAGAGATTTAGAGATAGGAAAGGCAGGTTACTATTATGAAAATTATTTTACTTCAGGATGAAAAAAAGCTGGGCAAAAAGGGAGATATCATCGAAGCCAGCGAAGGATATGCAAGAAACTATATTTTACCGAAAAAGATCGGTGTGGAAGCAACTTCCAAAAATATGAATGATCTGAAGCTTCACAAGGCGAATGAAGAAAAAGTAGCTCAGGAGAACCTGGATGCTGCAAAAGCACTGGCTGCAGAGTTGGAGACCAAACAGGTCGTAGTGAAGATCAAGGCGGGAGAAGGCGGCAGAACCTTCGGTTCCGTATCCTCCAAGGAGATCGCAACAGCCTGCAAGGAACAGCATGGTATCGAGATCGATAAGAAGAAAATTGTACTTCCCGAGAGCCTGAAGAACTTCGGCTCCTATGAAGTGACAGTAAAGCTTCATCCCCAGGTGGCAGCAAAACTGACGGTGAAAGTTACGGAGGCATAGAAGACCCCATGCCGGCAATGGATGAAAATGTAATCAAAAGAATAATGCCCCATAGCCTGGAGGCGGAGCAGTCTGTGATCGGATCTATGTTCATTGATGCAGAAGCCATTGCAGCGGCGACGGAACAGATATCCGGAGACGATTTCTACAATCGCCAGTACGGCATCGTGTTTGATACCATTGTGGAATTGAACAATGAAGGAAAGCCCATCGACTTTGTTACTCTGCAGGACAGGCTGAGATCCAAGGAGGATGTGCCTCCCGAAGTCAGCGGACTGGACTTTTTGACGAATCTGATCGCAGCGGTGCCTACCTCTGCCAACATCAAATACTATGCGGGAATCGTGGCTGAGAAGGCGACATTACGGCGCCTGATCCGTACCAATGAAGAAATCGCGAACACCTGCTACAGCGGCAAGGAAAGCCTGGATACGATCCTGGAGAGTACGGAGAGCAAGATCAACGAAGTCGTACAGAAGAAAAATGTCAAAGAATTCGTGCCGATCCGTACCGTGGTCATGAATGCTATGGACAAGATCGAGAAGGCATCCAAGCTCCATGGAACCGTTACGGGTATTGCCACCGGATTTATAGACCTGGACTATCGTACTGCTGGAATGCAGCCCTCTGACCTGGTGCTGATCGCAGCCCGTCCTTCCATGGGTAAGACGGCGTTTGTACTGAATATCGCGCAGCATGTAGCTTTTAAGCAGAATCTGCCGGTAGCCATATTCAGTCTGGAAATGAGCAAGGAGCAGTTGATTAACCGTATGTTTTCCCTGGAATCCAGCGTGGATGCGCAGAAGCTCCGTACCGGTCAGTTAAATGACCAGGAATGGGAACGACTGATCGAGAGCGCCGGTGTCATCGGCAAATCCAAGCTGATGATCGACGATACTCCCGGTATCAGCATTGCAGAGCTCCGTTCCAAATGCAGAAGAATGAAGCAGGAAAACGGTCTGTCTATGATCATCATCGACTATTTACAGTTGATGTCGGGCAGCGGCGGAAGAAGCAGCGATTCCAGACAGCAGGAGATCTCCGATATTTCCAGATCCCTGAAAGCCGTGGCGAGAGAGTTGTCCGTGCCGGTGCTGGCACTGTCACAGTTGAGCCGAGCCGTAGAGCAGAGACCGGATCACAGACCTATGTTGTCTGACCTGCGTGAATCCGGAGCCATCGAGCAGGATGCCGACGTGGTAATGTTTATCTACCGTGATGATTATTACAACCACGATTCACCGGACAAGGGTATCTCTGAGATCATCATCGCCAAGCAGAGAAACGGTCCCATCGGAACCGTACAGCTGGCATGGCTGCCGGAGTACACCAAGTTCGCCAATCTGGAGAACGACAGGAAAAAAGACTTTTAGATATTACGAACATAAAACACGAAAGAGAACAAGTAAGGGAAATTCCCTGCCTGTTCTCTTTTTTATTGCATTTTACAGAAAATAACAAAAAAGGAGAGACTATGGGAGAGTATTTATTGATTTCGGATGCAGCAAAACAGGTAAAGGTGGAGAGCCATGTACTCCGGTACTGGGAAGAGGAATTACATTTGCCCATCAAACGAAATGAGCTAGGACACCGTTATTATACAAAAGAAGATGTAGAGCGATTCAAAGAGATCAAGAGCATGAAAGAAAGGGGATTACAGTTGAAAGCAATCAAAATGATATTGAAGGATGGGAAACTGGATGTATTACCGGAAGAACAGGAAGAAAAGGCAGATAAGGGGACTGCGGCGGCATCCGGGATGGCAATCGAGATCGTAGACAAGACCGAAGAGAAAAAGACACCGGTACAGGCGCAGGAAACGTCTCTGCAGAGTGAGAGCCGGGAAGAAAAAGTCAAGCGACTGCAGTGGATCTTACAGCAGATGATCCGGGAGGCAGTACGGGAAAACAATCAGGAACTGTGCCGGGAACTGAAAGAGAGTATGGTCAAGGAGCTGGACTATCAGTTTCGCAACATAGAGGAGAGAGAGGAAGAACGAGACCGCAGACTGGAACAGCGCAGCGAAGAGTATTACCAGAAGATGGACGAGCTGTTACGGAAGAAGACCAAAGGACAGCTGCGAAAACAGCCCAAAGAAGTACCTGAGGAGCTGAAAGAGAGTGATAAGAAGAATAAAAACAAGGCAGAAAAAAAGAAAAGGCATTTCATTTTCTGAAATGCCTTCTCAAAGTTACTTTTTGAAGTTTTAATCAGGAATTAATCCTCTGCAATTGCACCAACAGGGCACTGACCTGCACAGGAACCGCAGCTGATGCACTTATCTGCATCGATTTCGAACTTTCCGTCGCCCATGCTGATAGCGCCAACGGGGCACTGTGCCTCACAAGCTCCACATGCTACACAAGCATCACCAATAACAAATGCCATAATCTTTTCCTCCTATTTTGCGTGTATCAAATCATCGTGTTTGATACAAATTTATCAATATCACTATTAGTATTGTAATATAAATGCGGCTTGAATACAAGTCTTATTTAGTATTTTTTATCATTAGTCACAATCGCTTATTTATATTTATTGAACTCCAGGATCTTTTTCGCATTCTGAATTCTCTCTTCGGTGGGAGGCTCTACACCTTCCAGCTTATAAGGAATGCCCAGTTCTTTCCACTTGTATTCACCCAGGGTGTGATAGGGAAGAACTTCTACTTTCATGACCGTATTCAGAGTATCAATGAACTCTCTTGTTTTCTTCAGATATTCGTCATTGTCAGTGATTCCGGGTACCAGTACATGGCGGATCCACATGGGGATGCCCTGCTCGGAGAGGTATCTTGCGCAGTCCAGAATGTTTTTGTTGGTATGTCCGGTGAGCTTTTTATGCTCTTCTTCATCAATGTGTTTGATGTCTAACATGACAAGATCGGTATATTTCAGTAATTCGTTGAATTTGGAGAAGAAGGGCTCTTCTCTGGTAAAAGGCTGTCCGGAAGTATCAAGATTGGTATTGATGCCTCTATCGTGAGCCTTGCGGAAAAGATCGATCAGGAAATCGATCTGTAATAAGGCTTCACCGCCGCTGACGGTGATACCGCCTTCTTTGCCCCAGTAGCTGCGGAAACGCTCTGCCTTATCCAGAAGCTCGTCTGCTGTCATCAGATTGTCAGTGTCGGGATTCCAGGTATCTACATTGTGGCAATATTGACAACGCATATTGCAGCCCTTGAGGAAGATAAGATAGCGGATTCCGGGTCCGTCTACTGCGCCGAAGGATTCTAATGAATGAATTCTGCCTTTGATCATTGTATAATCTCCATTCTCTGCCGTACAGGCAGCTGAGGGGTGATAATTCTTTTAAATAGTATTAACTAAAAGGGGTCGGACAATACTGCCCGACCCCATGTACATTCTATTATCTTAGAAACCTGTAAGGATTACAGAGCCTTATGGCAGGTTCTTGCGATAACATCATCCTGCTGCTCCTTGGTCAGGCTGATGAACTTAACAGCATAACCGGATACACGGATGGTGAAGTTAGCGTACTCAGGCTTCTCAGGATGTGCCTGTGCATCTAACAGCTTCTCGGTACCGAATACGTTAACGTTGAGGTGATGAGCACCACGATCAAAGTAACCATCCATTACACGTACCAGAGTAGTCTTCTGTTCGTCAAGGTCATGACCAAGAGCGGAAGGAGCCATGGTCTGGGTATTGGAAATACCATCCAGAGCATACTCATAAGGCAGCTTAGCTACAGAGTTCAGGGAAGCCAGCAGACCGCTCTTCTCAGCACCGTAGGAAGGTGATGCACCGGGAGCGAACGGAGTGTAAGCTGCTCTGCCATCAGGAAGAGCACCGGTAGCCTTACCATATACTACGTTAGAAGTAATGGTCAGTACGGAAGTGGTAGGCTCGGAATTTCTGTAGGTGTGGTTCTTCTTGATCTTCTCCATGAAGGTCTTCAGCAGCCATACAGCGAATTCATCAGCTCTGGGATCATCGTTACCATACTTAGGGAAGTCACCTTCGATCTTGAAGTCTACAGCACAACCCTGATCATCACGGATAACCTTAACCTTAGCATACTTGATAGCGGACAGGGAGTCAGCTACGTGGGACAGACCTGCAATACCGGTTGCGAAGGTTCTTCTTACGTCGGTATCGATCAGAGCCATCTCAGCTGCTTCGTAGTAGTACTTATCATGCATGTAATGGATCAGGTTCAGGATGTTAACATACAGAGATGCACACCAGTCAAGCATGATGTCATATTTATGCATAACTTCGTCGAAGTCAAGGTACTCGGAAGTAATAGGAGCGATTTCAGGACCGCACTGCATATGCTTGCCGTTCTTGTCCAGATGCTTCTCATCCTTACCACCGTTGATAGCGTACAGTAAGCACTTAGCCAGGTTAGCACGAGCACCGAAGAACTGCATTTCCTTACCGGTCTGAGTAGCGGATACGCAGCAGCAGATGCTGTAGTCATCGCCCCAGATAGGCTTCATAACGTCATCGTTCTCGTACTGGATGGAAGAAGTATTAACAGAGATCTTAGCTGCGTACTTCTTGAAGTTATCAGGCAGAGCACTGGAGTACAGAACAGTCAGGTTCGGCTCGGGGCTGGGTCCCATGTTCTCCAGAGTATGCAGGAAACGATAGTCGTTCTTGGTAACCATATGACGACCGTCCATTCCGATACCACCAACTTCCAGAGTAGCCCATACAGGGTCGCCGGAGAACAGCTGGTTGTAAGAAGGAATACGAGCGAACTTAACCATACGGAATTTCATGGTCAGATGGTCGATCAGCTCCTGAGCTTCTTTCTCGGTCAGGGTGCCTTCCTTTAAGTCTCTCTCAATATAGATATCCAGGAAAGTGGAGATACGTCCAACGGACATAGCTGCACCGTTCTGGGTCTTGATAGCTGCCAGATAACCGAAGTATAACCACTGGATAGCTTCCTTTGCGTTGGTAGCAGGTGCGGAAATATCGAAGCCATAGATTTTAGCCATTTCCTTCATGCCCTTCAGAGCCTTGATCTGATCAGCAATCTCTTCTCTCAGACGAATGATCTCTTCGGTCATAACACCGGTACCACAGTTTTTCTTATCCTCTTCCTTCTTCTGGATCAGGAAATCAATACCGTACAGAGCAACTCTTCTGTAGTCGCCGACGATACGTCCACGACCATAGGTGTCGGGAAGACCGGTAACGATATGAGTATGACGAGCAACCTTCATCTCATCAGTGTAAGCATCAAATACTGCCTGATTGTGAGTCTTGTGATACTCGTTGAAGATCTTGTCATACTTTTCATTTACTTCATAACCATAGGTGCTTGCAGCCTGCTGAGCCATCTTAATACCACCATAAGGCATGAATGCTCTCTTTAAGGGCTTGTCGGTCTGCAGACCAACGATCTGCTCCAGATCCTTCATAGACTCATCGATATAGCCAGGACCATAAGCGGTCAGACCGGATACAACCTCGGTCTCGCACTCCAGAACTCCGTCGTGCTCACGCTCTTCCTTCTGTAATTCCTGAAGTCTGCCCCAAAGCTTATCGGTTGCTTCGGTAGGTGCTTCCAGGAAGCTCTCATCTCCATCATACGGAGTGTAGTTGGTCTGGATGAAGTTACGTACATTGACGTCTACATCCCAATGGCCATCTTTTTTAAAGCTTCTCCATGCTTCTGCCATGAAAATTTACCTCCTTCTGGTAAAAAAAACAATTAATATTATCAACTGAGAGTACCGGTTGCACTGGTATCCCAAGCTGTTTCTTTACGATAAAAGTGTACTACCTGACAAGGGGAAGTGTCAACAGTTTTAGGCATTGTTCCAAGTTTTGTACATCAGCTCTGACATAAAAAGGCAAGAACCTGGTGAGGGCGCTTGCGCACGGAGCGAGGTGATTGCCTTTTTATGGACAAAGCGCACCAACATGAAATAAAAGATGAGCCGCGAAGCGGCGTCATTTGCGAAGCAAATGCTTTTATGAATGTGGTGTGCGGCAGAGCCGATCCCCGGGGAAGAACAAATGCTGATGTACAACAGTATTAAAAGGTAAAAATAATTCGCACTAAATTTGTAGAATTTAAGGCTATTT
>CAVFMG010000014.1:0-31955 GCA_963623435.1 Odoribacter splanchnicus | reverse complement strand
AAATCGCAGATGCCACACGGAAATATACGAGCAGTGACATTGCATCCACGATGGTAGTAATGAAGGGGCTTGCCATGACCGCAGGGTCAAAACCAAGTCGCTTTGCCAGGATCGGCAGTAAGCAGCCGATGATCATGGCGATCACTACAGCCGCTATCAGCGTCAGGCACACAGAGGCTGCCACCAGCACTCCTACCCTGTCTAAGAACAGTAATTTTGCAAAATTCGCTGTAGAAAGTGTAATACCGCAGATCAGAGCCACCTGGATCTCCTTGAGAATAACTTTCGGCACATCCCGATATTCGATCTCATTTAAGGACAATCCACGGATGACGGTAACACTTGCCTGGCTTCCGGCATTACCACCGGTATCCATCAACATAGGAATATATGCCACCAGCACCGCACACACGCTCAGCGCATCCTCGAAGGATGAGATGATAGCTCCGGTAAAGGTTGCGGATACCATCAAAAGCAGCAGCCAGGGAATACGCTTTTTAAAAGTCTCGAATACTCCGGTCTTCATATAGGGCTTATCGCTGGGCACGATAGCCGCCATCTTTTCCATATCCTCCGTGGTCTCTTCTTCGATGATATCCACGATATCGTCCACGGTGATGATACCTACCAGGCGGTTTTCATTGTCGACCACCGGCATGGCTGTAAAATCGTATTTTTTGAACTGTCTGGCAGCTTCCTCCTGATCCATCAGGGTGTTGATAGCGATAACATTCTCATGCATGATGTCACCGATAACTTCATCCCCGTCCATGAGCAGCAGGTAACGCAGTGCCACAGTTCCGACCAGTCTTCGCTGGGCATCCAGGACGTAACAGATATTGATGGTCTCACTGTCGAGGCCTACCTTGCGGATCCGCTCGATCGCCTGATTCACCGTCAGATTCTCCTTCAGGTCTACATACTCGACCGTCATGATACTTCCGGCGGAATCTTCGGGGTAACGCAGCAGGTGATTAATATCTCTGCGCACATCAGGGCTTGCGTTGGTCAGAAGCTTTTTGACAATGTTGGCAGGCATCTCCTCTAATAAGTCGGCTGCATCATCCGCCATCAGGTTGTTGATGATGTTCGCAGCTTCCTTATCTGACAGGGAGGTGATGATCTTCTGCTGATTGTCCATATCCAAATAAGAAAAAACGTCTGCCGCCAGGTCCTTGGGAAGAATGCGGAAGACCTTTAACATGTCCTCTTCTTCCAGTTCTTCCAAAAGTCCCGCAATATCGGCATCGTTGAGTTCCGCCAGGTACTGGCGCAGCTTGGTGTACTGCTTGGTGTTAAGAAGCTCTAAGACCTCTTCCAGTTCTTTGATCTGTTCCATGATGATCCTCCTTATGATGTTTTCTATGGGTGTAACTTATATGGCAGCTTCGCCCCGGAAGTGGGTTGTCAGAACTCTTCTGTGTACACTTCATAAAAACCACCACCTTTCTTCATGGAATCATTAAACCGCTATTTTTATTTTATTTCATCAACTATTCTTTGTCAATGAAATACGTCTCTTTCAATTTTTCAATTTTTACCTTTCCGCAGGTGGTTTCTGTCAGGTTTTTTCTGACATTTTCCTCTTTTTCCACCGGGATAAGTAAAATAAATTTTACGTTTGCGGCATAGATACTGTCCGTGGGAGCAATGCCCTGCTGTCCGAAATAGTATTGCAATTTTCCCACATCATTATAATCCGTCGTCACTTCCAGTTCGCAGCCTTTGCGCATGATGCCTGTCTCACAGTGCGCCAGTCCTTCTTTTACCGCCTGGGTATAGGCGCGCACCAGTCCGCCGGTGCCCAGCAGTGTACCGCCGAAATATCTTGTCACCACCACCGCAATGTTGCGGATCCCCGAGCCGTTCAGCACTTCCAGCATCGGTCTGCCCGCAGTGCCGGAGGGTTCCCCGTCGTCACTGCATCTGGTCAGTTCTCCTCTGCTTCCTATTACAAATGCAGAACAGTTATGTCTGGCATCCCAGTACTTTTTCTTCATTTCTTCTATAAAAGTTACTGCTTCTTCCTCGGTCCCGCACTTGCGGATTGTGGCGATAAAGTGGGATTTCTTCTCCACGATCTCCCCCTCGCCGCCCGATAATAACACTCTGTAGCTGCCTGCCTCTGCCGTATCGCCCATTTTTAACCTCACTTATTTTTTGTTTTCTTCGGATTCTTTTTCAGTGTAGCATAACTTCCTCAAAATGTGAAACAATTCTAAAGACTGGAAAGAAAGCCTTTATTTACATAGCATTATTTGGTATAATATTTTCGTCTGTATCTCAGGCAGAAAGGACTTGGTTTATGAATTATGGAAAAAAAGGTGTCCGAGCGAAGCAAAAGGCACTCAACTCTAAATCCCAAAAATGGGGGAGAAAAATCGCACTGACCTGCGTAAAGCTCATGCTGGTGGCTGTCGTAGGTGTCGGCATCTGCGGTGTAGCTGCCGGTATCGGTGTATTCCGCGGAATTCTTTCTTCTACCCCTACGATCCGTCTGTCAGATGTCGTGGCAGTAGGAGAAGCCACCATTGTCTATGACAAGGATGGTAACGAGATCGACCAGTATGTCAGCACCAATTCCAACCGTCTCTCCGTCGGTATGGACGAAATCCCCGACTACATGAGTAAGGCTTTTGTAGCAATCGAGGACGAGCGTTTCTACCAGCACAATGGTATTGACGTCAAGGGTATTCTGCGTGCCGGTTATCAGTTCTTAAAAACCGGTGGTGAAGAAGCTCAGGGTGCAAGTACTATCACTCAGCAGCTTCTGAAGAACACTGTATTCACCGACTGGACTTCTGAGGGTGACAACAAAATTAAAAAGATCAAGCGTAAGATTCAGGAGCAGTATCTGGCACTGGAGATCACTAAGTACTACTCCAAGGACGAGATTCTGTTGCGCTATATGAACGCTATTAACCTGGGACAGAATACTCTGGGTGTGGAATCTGCATCCTTACGTTACTTCGGTAAGCACTGCAGTGAGCTGACGCTTTCCGAATGTGCCGTGATAGCCAGTATTACGCAGAATCCTTCCAAATACAATCCTCTCCGTCATCCAGAGGAGAATGCCACACGTCGTGAGAAATGTCTGAACAAGATGCTGGAGCTTGGTTTCATCAGTCAGTCAGAATACGACGAGGCCATCGCTGATACCGATGCCGTATACGAACGTATCGGCCTGTACGATATTGATTATCAGGAAGCTAATGCTACCACCGGCTCCTATTTCTCTGATGCTGTATATGAGCAGGTAAAACAGGATCTGATCCTCGCCGGTTATAATGAGACCATGGCAGAAACAATGCTTACTTCCGGCGGATTACGTGTAGAGTCCACTATGGATTCCAAAATTCAGAATATACTGAATGAGGAATACGCAGATGCCTCTAACTATCCGGAAAATGTGAAATGGTATCTGAATTATGCACTTACCATTACCTCTTCCGACGGTACGAAAAATAATTTCAGTAAAGAAAATATGATGACCTGGTTCAAGCAGAATCAGAATGCGAAGTTCAATCTGATCTTCTCTTCACAGGACGATGCATATGCAGCGGTAGATACTTACCGTTCCGCTATGCTGGCACAATTAGGTGTGGAGGACAATGCGGATAATTACGAAGAGACAATTACCATGACGCCTCAGCCCCAGTCCGCTATGGTCATCGAGGAGCAGAGCACCGGTCATATAGTAGCTATGATCGGCGGCCGTGGCACCAAGGAAGGCCGAAGGACATTAAACCGTGCCACCAATGCCAAGCGTCTGCCGGGATCCACGTTTAAAATACTGGCATCCTACGCTCCCGCTTTGGACAGTGCCGGCAAAACTCTTGCCACTGTATATAATGATGCACCGTTCAACTACTCCGACGGTACTCCTGTCCGCAACTGGTACAAGACAGGTTACCGTGGTATTCAGAATATCCGTAGTGCGATCCGTGATTCCCTGAATATCATCGCAGTGAAAAATATTACCGTTATTACTCCGAGACTTGGTTATGATTATCTACTGAATTTCGGTTTCAGCACTCTGACGGATGGTGTACAAATAGGAAACGAAATCAAATCCGATGTCAACCAGTCACTGGCTCTGGGCGGTCTGACCTATGGTGTCACCCCCTATGAACTGACTGCTGCTTACGCTGCGATTGCAAACGGCGGTACTTACGTTACTCCGAAATTATACACCAGAGTAACGGATTCCGACGGTAATGTAATCTTAGATAACACCAACCCTCCTACCAGACAGGTAATTAAGGAGACCACCGCCTTCCTGTTGACCAGTGCCATGCAGGATGTCGTAACTTCCGGTACCGGTACAAAGGTGAATTTCGGCGGCATGGCAATCGCTGGTAAAACCGGTACTACCACAGGACCTACCGATGCATGGTTTGCCGGGTTTACCCCTTATTACACTGCTGCTACCTGGACCGGTTATGATAATAACGTAGACCTGAACAGTGCAGAGGACGGTGTCTCCAAGACTCTGTGGCGTAAGGTCATGAAACGCGTTCACGAGGATCTGCCGAACACCCAGTTCCCGGTTCCTTCTGGAATCGTACAGATCACTGTATGCTCACAGTCCGGTAAGCTTCCGATCCCCGGGCTGTGTGACGGATCTGTCTATACAGAATACTTTGCAGAGGGAACGCAGCCAACGGAGAGCTGTGATGTGCATTATCAGGGTGAGCTTTGTGCTTATGATGGATTGCCCGCAAGTCCTGACTGTCCGTTCAAGTACACCGGTGTCGCTACCATGCCTTTGGTAGAGGATTCCGCATTACAACAGGGTTCCACCGTCATTATCAACAATGCGGACGGTACACAGACTGTCAGCACGCCGAATACCCGAAGCCAGTGCCAGCATGACGCTACCTTCTTTGCAAACCCGGATTATGAGTCAGTGATCAACCAGCAACAGGCTGAGATCAATGCAAGAAATGGTGTTACTGATCAGCCTGCCGAATAATCTTATCGAAATAAATACAGTCCCTGTATTACTGCATGAAGTGGTTTTACAGGGACATTTTGATGTATATAAAAAGTGCTGCATATAACTTTTCCAGTTATATGCAGCACTTTTATTATTTTTCCTATAAGGATTACTTACTATACAATACCCTGTGCAGTCATCGCATCAGCGACCTTCAGGAAGCCTGCAATGTTAGCACCTGCTACGTAGTTGCCGTCCATGCCGTACTTTTTGGCTGCATCATCAAGGTTATGGAAGATGTTCACCATGATGTTCTTCAGCTTCGCATCTACTTCTTCAAAGGTCCAGGAAAGTCTCTCACTGTTCTGGCTCATCTCCAGTGCGGAGGTAGCAACGCCACCTGCGTTGGATGCTTTGCCGGGGCAGAACAGAACACCGCTCTTCTGGAAGTACTCGGTAGCTTCCATGGTAGTAGGCATGTTAGCACCCTCTGCTACAGCGAATACGCCGTTAGCAACCAGCTGCTTAGCATCCTCCAGGTCCAGTTCGTTCTGGGTTGCGCAAGGAAGTGCTACATCACACTTTACAGTCCATACACCGTGCTCACCGTTCTTCTTCTCATGATACTGTGCACTGGGTCTTACTGCAGCATACTCGGTCAGTCTTGCACGCTTTACTTCCTTAACCTCTTTCAGTAATGCTACGTCGATTCCTTCGGGATCATAGATCCAGCCAGTGGAATCAGAACAGGTAACTACCTTTGCACCTAACTGCTGTGCTTTCTGGATAGCGTAAATTGCTACGTTACCGGCACCGGATACAACTACTGTTTTGCCTGCGATATCCTTGCCATTGCACTTTAACATTTCCTCGGTCAAATACAGCAAACCGTAACCGGTTGCTTCGGTTCTAGCCAGAGATCCACCGTAGCTTAAGCCTTTACCGGTCAGAACACCTTCGTACAGTCCGGTCAGTCTCTTGTACTGTCCGTACATGTAACCGATCTCTCTTGCGCCGGTACCGATATCACCTGCGGGAACATCGGTATCCGCTCCGATATATTTGTAGAGTTCTGTGATGAAGCTCTGGCAGAATGCCATAATCTCTCTGTCGGATTTGCCCTTGGGATCGAAATCGGATCCACCCTTGCCACCGCCGATGGGCAGACCTGTCAGGGAGTTCTTGAAGATCTGTTCAAAACCAAGGAACTTGATAATACCTAAGTTCACGGAAGGATGTAAACGTAAACCTCCCTTGTAAGGTCCGATTGCAGAATTAAACTGAACACGGAAGCCGTTATTTACCTGAACCTGACCCTTGTCATCCACCCAGGGTACACGGAACAGGATCTGTCTCTCGGGAGTTACCAGTCTCTCCAAAAGAGCGTCCTTACGATACTTTTCCTCATTTGCCTCGATCACAACACGAAGAGATTCCAGAACCTCTTTGACTGCCTGGTGGAACTCGGGCTGAGCAGGATTCTTTGCTACCACCATATCAAATACTTCATCAACATATGACATTTGAATGTCCTCCTTCAATTTGGTATACAGATTCATGACAACCTGGTTGCCATATACTTAATTATAAAACGACTTTTTTAATTGTACAATAAACTTTATCCCGCTAAACCATAAAAGTTTTGACCGTTTTTCTGTATAATTTGCACAATAAATTATACAAGTATACAATCCGTGCGTTATAGTGCACGCGTTGTTGAAAATACCTTTCCTGTAATGTTCTATAAATATTCTTTTAATGTTTTGATATTGCTGTTCTCCATAGCAATCAGTTCCTTTGCCAGTGTCTTGCAGGGGGCTCCCGCCACATCCCCATTATGTGCCAGCACCTTCTCCATTTCCAGGACACCGTTATTGCTACCCTTGATGATCATTTCTGCAATATGTCCTGTGCTGGTATTTAACAGCGTATTATAGCCGATTCCCATCCGCAGCATCATATCCTCCATGGCACTGCTCCGGTAGGTCGCTGCTTTCCCCTCCACCAGTTTCTGTATCGCCTTGTCATGCAGTCTGGAATACTGCAGTTCCTGGTCTGCCACCGTCGCAGCCAGGCGGTCATCATAGATTTTATCTGTGACAGTATCCAGTGCTTTCATTGCCATTTCCGTATTCCGCTGAATCTCTCTGTAGATATTGATGTCCTGTTTTTTCATAGAAAAAGCTCCTTACCGTTTTTGGTAAGAAGCTTTCCCTGAAATATATTAATTTATTCGTTTTTCTTAGGTTCATAAGTCTCCGTATGCAAGCATCCGCGAGCTTATGAACTTAGAAAATCTATTGTACATACTCTGTCTTCACGTATCCGATCTGTCCGTTGTACTTGATCTTGCTCCAGTCGCCTTCGGTGCCAAGCAGATCTACGCTGTCTCCACCGGAGAGCACGCCCAGACGATCTGCTGTCTCGCTGGCGGATGCACGTACATTAATATTGGTCGTCGCTGTAACGGTTCCGATTACCTCAGCACCTGCCGCACTCTCTACGGTCTGCAGGAATTCGCTCTTGATATAGCCTTCCTTGCCCTCATAGTTTACCTTGGTCCAGCCATTGGGGCGCTGTTCCAGTAACTCAAGCTTCGTACCGCCGGATACCTTACCCAGCTTATCTGCCTGCTCACTGTCAGAGCTTCTGACATTCACCGTAGTGGTCGTTGTCACATACTGCGGTCCCTGCTCCTCTGTGGTCTGCTCACCGCCCTCAGTGGAGGTATCCTGACCGTCACCTGTGGTACCTTCGGTGTTTCCATCTTCTGTGTTTCCATCCTCTGTGTTCTGTGTATCACCCGACACCTGGCTTGCAAGCTTCTCGCCTACGGCAATGCTTACCTGAGAATCCAGCTCACTGATATACTGCAGCACTTCCGGATGCTCTACCATTAATTCATTATATTCTACTGTGATCTTGTTGTTAAATTCCACAACATCATCCTGTGTGCTGACCGTCTTGATGTAATCGTTTACTTCCTCGGTATTCTCACCACGCTTGATATACAGCTCGCCGGAATCGTTCGTACAGATATAAAGTGCCTGATATCCGGGAACCTCTTCGTCATGTCCCACGAACTTAATCTTATAATATACATAAGCGATGACGGAGCCCTCTTCCGGTCCAGTCTTGGTATAGATCTCCAGTGTAGGATAATAATCAATATACTGGGATAACTCTACATAACGATACATGTCTTTGTCGGAGATCTCATCGCACACAGAACGAAGTGTGCTCTCATCTCCTGTTGCCATAGCGTTATAATACGTAGCGATCAGAGAGTAAATATCTCCTTCCTCATTGGCTACTAACGGTATCTCCTGGGTTGCGGTCTCTGTTGCTGCCGCCTCACTTGCTGCGGAGGCGCTCTCAATCTCCGCCTGCAGCTGTGCTTCCTTATGACTGTTGTTCATGCTTAAAGACACAGATACGGTAACGGCTACTGCCACTACCACCACTGCCGGAAACACGATTTTATTATGTTTTATGATATAATTACCGATGGAATGTATTTTTTCTTTCCACATATAATTTCCTTTCCGAACTTCAATGTCTCAATCTCTAAAAATATCTCCTGAATCGCAAAAAGCCGCAAGCGGCTTCTCTCATCTCTCTCCCTATAATCAAGGTGATGTAAAATGCATCCGACAGGAATCGAACCTGCATTAAAGGCGTCGGAGGCCTCCGTTCTATCCATTAGACTACGGATGCAAATATTACAAATTTGTTACATCACCTCGACTATAATATCATAAAACACTACATATGTCCAGTTTTAATTTAAAGTATTTTTACACAACGGTCCTTCCGGCTGTATAAGTAAAGACTGTCAGACAATAAATCCTCCGCCGGGATCTCCTTACTGTTCACCTCCCGGATCATCGCCTTCAGTTCCTCCGCAGTTCTGTCCTGGGACACCGGAAGCAGAATAAATTCATGTACCGAGCTGGGGATCAGATAGTAATCTTCTCCCACTGTTGCCGCCAGCCGCTCCAATAACTTCGGGTACATAATGCAGCAGGCTCCGTAAGTCTTCCTAGAGTTGGTCAGGATCATCATGGGAAGGATCTTCTCCAGCTTCCGCTCCATATCCTCCCCCATCTCTTCCAGCTCCTGAAGCATCTCCCGCAGGGCATTCTTCATGGGCATGATCTCGCAGGGAAAGATTCTCGGCGTATTTTTCACGGCGCATTCAAACAATTCTCTGTCCGTCACCTCCCAGACTTCCAGATGAGAATGATATATGGGAATTACACCGTTTACCACTCCTTCTTCATCATATGCATAATAGAAGCATGCCGCCATATCCAGGATAGGAATAAACGGTACCTTCGTCAGAAATTCCTCATTCCTGTCACGGTTGACCAGCCGGAAGCAGATCCGGTCTTTCACATTTTCAAAATCATAAAAGAAAGAGAGATCAATATTTTTGCCTGTTGCATCGTTCCGGTATACCGAGACGATCTTGCGGATAATATCCGCAAAAGTAACACCCTGCTCATACGCCTTCAGGAAAGAATTCAGATATATGGTCGGCATGATATTCTCTTCCTCACGGCAGATCACCAGCCCCTGCAGAATCACACCGTTATTTTTCTGCACCTCCTTAAGTTCCACAATATATTCCTCTCCCAGTGCCTCGCTGACCGCACGCTGCACTTTAGTTCCAAAAACCGACATTTCCATAGTTTACCTCCATGCCTCTCCGAGACAGCATCTCCCCAGAACTGTCTTCCCATGTGTCATGTGGTATTTTTGCACTTCGAACTGTAAAATAATAAAAAAGGCAATAAGCCACTTTTAAAAGTCGCTCATTGCCTTACAGGTTCTGTCATTCGGATATCAGTTATTATGCACGAGACAGATACTCACCGGTTCTGGTGTCGATCTTGATCTTGTCACCCTGGTTAACGAACAGAGGTACAGAAACAGTAGCTCCGGTCTCAACGGTAGCAGGCTTGCTGGCACCGGTAGCGGTATCGCCCTTGAATCCGGGCTCGGTCTCAGTGATCTCCAGTTCTACGAACAGAGGAGGCTCAACGGAGAATACGCTGCCATTGTGAGAGCAGATCTTGCACATCTCGTTCTCTTTTACGAACTTCAGTGCATCACCTACGGTCTCAGAATTCAGTGCAACCTGATCGTAAGTCTCGGTATCCATGAAGTAGTACAGATCACCATCTTCATACAGATACTGCATATCCTTTCTATCAATACGCGCCTGAGGGCACTTCTCAGTAGGACGGAAAGTCTTCTCTACTACGCCGCCACTCTTGATGTTCTTCAGCTTGGTTCTAACGAAAGCTGCGCCCTTTCCCGGCTTAACATGCTGGAATTCGATAATCTGGTAAACATTGTTATCATACTCAATGGTAATACCATTTCTGAAATCACCTGCAGAAATCATAATGTATTCCTCCTAAATATTTTCACGTCATAATTCATTAACATTTTAATATAAAAACATGCACATTTCAACTACTTTTGAAAAATTTTTTCAAATTTCTCTTACGAAATCAATTGCCTGCAGATATCCATCCAGTCCCTGACCATAGATCTGCTTATTACATACCGGTGCGGTCACGGAAATCTTACGGAACTCTTCTCTGCTTGTAATATCGGAAATATGGATCTCCACCTTCGGGATGTCCACGCTTGCCAGTGCATCCCGAATTGCATAACTGTAATGGGTATAAGCTCCCGGATTGATGACAATACCGTTCGTACCGTCAATATATGCTTCCTGGATTCTGTCGATAATGGCTCCTTCATGATTGCTCTGGAATACCTGAATATCGTCTCCGGTCTCCTTTGCCTTTTGGGCAATCAGGTCCAACAGATACTGATAATCCTGTGTTCCGTAGATTTTCTTCTCCCGGATTCCCAGGAAATTCAGGTTCGGTCCGTTGATCACAAGAATCTTCATCTTCTTCTCACTCTCCTTTTTCTTCTGTACCGTCGAAAGCTTTCGTAACTGTAGCTGCAGTTCCTCCGCCAGTTCATCGGAATGCCCTCTGTTCGCATCTAAAATGATATCTGCGCATTCCGTATAGATCTTATCCCGTACTTCCAATAATTCCCTTATTCTGCCCAGTGGATCCTCGCATTGCAGTAAGGGTCTTGTCGTATCGTTTTTCAGTCTCTCATAGACCACTTCCGGGGACACTCTTAAATATACCACCGTTCCGCACTGATGTAACAGTGGACGGTTCACCGGGTTCACCGGAGTTCCTCCGCCCACAGACAGGATGCGCTCGTATTTCTGGCTGCCGCATTTGCGTAAGACTTCTGTCTCCAGCTCCCGGAAATAGGCTTCGCCGTCATCTGCGAAGATCTCCGAGATACTTCTTCCTTCCTGTCTTTCGATAAGCTTGTCCGTATCTTCCACCGGCATCCGCAACAGGTAGGACAACTTCAGTCCCAGTGTTGTCTTTCCCGATCCCATAAAGCCGATCAGGACGATATTTTTGTGCTTGTATTTCATTTTATTTTCCGTCCTCTGTCTTTTTCGCTTCCTGCATCCGCTCGTAGACTTTATCCGCCAGCCATGGTTCGATCTCACAACCGGTCCAAAGTTCAAAAGCAATAATTCCCTGATACAACAGCATTTTCGCACCGTTATAGGCGCTTCCGCCCTGCGCCTCCACCAGTTCCAAAAAGCGGGTCTTCGGCGGATTGAAAATCAGGTCATAGCCGGTATGGATTTTTTCATAAAATGCAGGATCCGCGATTACCGCCGCATCGCAGTTCGGATACATGCCAACACTGGTTGCCTGTATTGCCAGATAGCGTTCCCCTTCCGGCAGCGTGTCATACGCATCTATAGACATTGCCCTAGCAAATTCCGCACCGGCAATCCTGTTGACTTCATCTGCCACGTCCTGTGCTTTCTGCACCGTACGGTTCAGAATGATCGCTTCCTTAGCGCCCTTATCCAGAAGCATCATGGCTACAGCTCTTGCCACGCCGCCGGCGCCCAGGATCAGTACCTTTTCTCCCTCGACCTTTACGCCGTCCTCACACATGGCGCGGTACAGGCCGGGCATGTCGGTGTTGTATCCCTTATAGCCGTTTTCATGCCGCACCAGTGTGTTGACCGCCCCAATGTTCGCCGCCAGCGGATCGATATCCGTAAGATACGGGATCACATCACTCTTATAAGGAACCGTTACATTTAATCCCAGCAGGTTCAGGGCAAAGGCTCCCTTTACGGCATCCTCCAGTCTTCCGTTCTCCACATGGAACGGGACATATGCCAGATTCTTCCCCAGGACCATGGACAACGTGTTATGAATCACCGGCGACAGGGTATGTTCCACCGGGTTACCGATCAGTCCGCAGGTTCTGGTATAACCATTGATATCATTCAGCATTTTATTTTCCTTTCCGGCGGCATTCTCTATGGTAGAAAAACAGCACAACTTTTTCTAAATATCTCTTCAGTACAATCTGAATCTCTTCTTTGGGATGAATGGGCTTCGTCAGATACGTCACGATCCCACATTTTTTAGCTCCCCACACATCGGTAAACAGCTGGTCTCCTACAAAAAGTGTGGTATCCGCCGTGGTATGCATCTGTTCCATGGCACGCAGATAGCCGTCTCGTCCGGGCTTGCCCGCCTTATAGATATAGGAAGTGCCCACCGCATCCGCAAAGCTTTTCACGCGGGGCTCCTTGTTGTTCGATAAAAGTAAGGTCTGAAATCCCAGTTCCCGCAGTCTGCCGAAAAATTCAATTGCCTGTGGTGTCGCCGGTGCGCCGTGAGGTACCAGGGTATTATCAATGTCAAAAATGATCCCACGGTAACCTTTTTCATATAATGTTCTGTAATCTATGCCATAGGCGGAATCCGCCTCATGATCCGGGTAAAACTGATGCAGCATCTGTCCCGCCTTTCGTTTATTCATCTATAAAATGATATAGTCTGTTTTTTCCCACAGGGAAAATGCCTGAAAATAGGCTTCTTCCAGCGGAATCCACAGCTTTTGGAAGTCCTGTAACCTGTCCTCGCCGTTTCGCTTGCGGATCCGCTCTGTCTGGGTCTTCTCGTCAATATCCAGAAATACCCGTCGGTCCATATAATCCCCAAATATCGGATGACAGCTGTAGGCTCCCTCCACGAAGACATATCCGTTGTTTTTCACCGGGATTTCCTCTCCCAGAGCCATCCGGGAACAGTCAAATCTCCGGTAGGAAAAAGGGCTTTTGGATGCAAGATGCGGGATTACTTCCGTTAAAAACCGTTCATAGTGCACATTTCCACCGGGTTCGCTTCTGCGCTCCGGTGTCCGGAGTTCCGGTGGCAGGAAGAAATCATCCATATGGATCACATCTCCGCCCAGTTCCTTTGCAAGTCTTGCCGCCAGCGTCGTCTTCCCGGCAGCGCATCTTCCGTCAATGGCAATAATACGTACCTCCGCCGGAAGTGTGCGTAATTCTTCTGCCAGATCATCAAAAAATCTTCGCGATCTCATCCACAGCCTCCGCAATATATTCTCCCAGACGTCTGCTTTCGATTCCCACGATGGTGGCATGGCATTTGCTCATGGGAATCAGGATCAGCTTCGCATCATTGGAAGCTACTGCCGCTGCCATCGTAGGTGTAATCTCCCCTAACATGGCATCCGCCATGACGATTCCCACGGGACCCACAATGACATCTGCTCTCTTACTGTTATATACCACGGCGTTCTCTCCGGTGGCTCCGCTTGTAACGCCGCTCTTCATCATATTAGCCGTCGCTGTGGCGTTGGTTCCCACTGCGATAAGTTCCGCCTCCGGAAAACGTTCCTTCAGTACCTCTAACAGGCTTCTGCCTATGCCTCCGCCCTGACCGTCCATTACCATAATCCGCATAACATTACTCCTGTAAAAATAATACATATATCGTTTATGATAGCATGGCGAATGCTTTTTTGCAATTTATCTTGACAAAAAATTGCTTACCCTTTATCATAAATTGTGCTTCAAGAAGGAGCTTTACGCCAGAAGGCATTTTATCCCCAGAAGGGGGGACTTATGCCGTTCTGGCTCTTTTTATATATTTTTGTATCAGGAGGTTTTATTTCCATGAAAAAATTAACTGTTTTAAACAGAAGCATTATCACTGCTCTGTGTGTTGCCTTATGTGTGGTACTTCCCATGGCTCTCCATGCGATTCCGCAGGGCGGCGTCCTGTTCTCTCCCATGCATCTGCCCGTGCTGCTGTGCGGTCTGGTATGCGGAGCACCTTTCGGTCTCGTCTGTGGCATTCTCGGACCTCTGGTATCCAGCATTCTCACCGGTATGCCCGCTTTCGGCTATATGCCCATCATGATGATCGAGCTTGGGCTCTATGGTCTGATCAGCGGTCTGGTTATGCAGTTTCTTCACAGTGGTAAACTGGTCGTTGATCTGTATGCAGCTTTAATCATCGCCATGCTGGGCGGTCGTGTGATCACCGGTATCCTGCGTGCCCTGATCTTCGCCGGTGGTTCTTACAGTTGGTCTGCCTGGGCTACCGGATATTTCGTATCCTGTCTCCCCGGTATCATCATTCAGCTGATTTTGCTTCCCATCATCTATGTGGCACTGGAACGTGCTCATCTGCTTCCGGTTCGCTACGCAGCAGTTTCTGTTTCCCCTAAGACTGAAGCTGCATAGATCCATATCAGCCTGCAAATTGGACCGACTGACTCATGGTATATACCCAAAATGGCTCCTCTGTCTTACGACAGGAGAGCCATTTTTTGTCTGTAAATTCGTATGAAATATAGAATCTCCGCCACTGCCGTGATGCTCCAAGAGAAGACAAACAGCAGATACAGGGACGGGATCGTATGGAAATGGGCAAATACCGTATAGACCCAGATCACACGGAACACACAGGAGCCCATGATGACGATAAACATCGGTGCAATGCTTTTGCCCATGGCTCTCGACGACGCGATGGTACAGTCCATAAACGCAGAGACACAATAGGAAAATCCCATAATCCTCAGACGATACATTCCCGCATCCATGACCGCCGCATCTCTGGTAAACAGAGACAAAAACGATCTTCCGAAAAATACCAAGGAAAGCCCTAAGACCAGTCCGATACCAAAGGAATATGCCAGGCTGATCAGGTAGCAGTTCCGCACTCTTTTCTTCTTGCCCGCACCGTAGTTCTGTCCCATAAAGCTGCCGCAGGCAGTGTAGAATGCCGCCATGACATCATATACCATGGCATCGGCATTGGTAGCTGCGGAATTGCCCGCCACCATCGTGGCATCGAAGGAGTTCACACCCATCTGCACGAAACTGTTGGCAAACTGGAAGATCACGCTCTGCAATCCGGAAGGCATTCCCAGCTTCAGGATATCCTTCGTAAGCTCCGGATCCAGCCGTAGTTTTCTGGGATGCAGTGCATAGATATCTTTGTTACGAAGCAGTGCCTGTAGGATTAACGTCGCAGACACATACTGGGAAATAATACTTGCCAGTGCCACTCCCGCCACATCCATATGGCAGGCGATCACAAAGAACAGATTTAAGAATATATTCAGCACTCCGGAAAATCCCAGATAATACAGAGGTTTCTTCGTATTGCCCACCGCACTGTACACCGCGTTACCGAAGTTATAAATTGCCAGTGCCGGCATTCCCAGATAATAGATCCGCAGGTACAATACTGCCTTGTCCAAAAGCTCTTCTTTCGTCTTCAGTGCCGTTAACATCCACTCAGACAATCCCACTCCCAGTACCAGTAACAGTACTCCCATGATCAGGCTGACCAGTGCTGCGGAATGGATGGTCTTCGACAGGCTTTCCTTATCTTTCGCTCCGTAATACAGGGCGGTCAGTACATTGATACCGCCGGACAGACCGATGAGAAAGCCGGTGAACATGGTAACCAATGTCGCCGTGGAACCCACTGCTCCCAGAGACAAGGAGCCTGCGAACTGCCCGATCACCGCAATATCCGCCATGTTAAATAGCACCTGTAGCAGGTTAGACAGCATCAACGGCACGCTGAAGATCAGTATTTTCTTCCCTAAGGATCCTTCCGTCAGATCCTGCATGTTCTGTTTCATTTTCCATCCTATCCTTTTTATCTTCTTCCCACGATTTGTTTCCCTGTGATGCCTCTCCCCATCAGCTTCCACTCTGACGAAAAGAACGTTCAAAAAGCTTTTCGCTCCTTGACCGATTAATGTCAATTGGGAAAAGAAAATTATTTTCCCTTTTTATCTGCAATCAGGGGCTTAATCGCGGAATAAATTTCACTGGTGCGTTTGCTGTCCTTGAACTCTTTGTTCAATGCATTGTTGATGCCCTGCTTGGTCTTGTACTGACGGATGAATTTCACCACCTGGGGGACAATGGTCTGATCTGTCAGTACTTTTTCCACTGCTTTGGTCAGTTCATCCGGCGCTTCTGCAGGCGTCTTCTCTGCGGTTTTCTTTTCTATAGGCTTCTTCTCCGCAGTCTTATCATCCGTCTTTGCGGTACTCTTCTTTCTCGTGCTGCTCTTTTTCTTTGCCGGCTTCTTCGCGGGTTTTTCGGGTTCTTCCACCTTCTCCGTCCCCGGCTGTGTGACCTCTTCGGTCTCTTCTACTGTCTCCGGCTGTGCAGATTCTTCCTCTGCCTTCGGCTGCTCGGCTTCTGTAAGCTCTGGCTCTGCAGTCTCTTCTATCGTCTCCGGCTGCTCAGTCACATCCTCTGCAACGATAACAGCTGCTTCTGTCTTCGGTTCCTCTTCCACAGGCAGATCCTGCTCTGCCGCAGGATTCTTCCCCCATAAGAGATTGCGAATGATCCGCACGGGAACTCCCTGGGCTTTCCAGTACACCATCAGACTGCTGAACCCATTATCCTTGGTCACGATAAAGTAGTCCGGATGGATTCCTTCCCTCTGCTGTTCACAGATCAGGTAGCCAAGATACGTTGCCAGTTGGAAATCCAGCGCGTTCTTGGTGCCCACCGCTACCTTGTGATAAACAATTTTTGCCTTCGTCTCATTTAATTTCCGATGCAGATCAAAGGTCATGCTGTCGGCATTGTCGCTGTAGAAAATACAGACGGTATCTTCCTCCGTCAAAAGTTCCACACCTTCCATGCCACGGCTTTTTACATTTTCAAAATCAATCAGATAATATGCCATTATTTCTCCTCTCCGCCCATTGTATCACCATTCTCTGCCTCTCCAGATTCTTCCGGCTGCTCTTCTTTTACGGCTGTCGGTTCTGCATCTGTTACCGTTTCCGTATCAGTTGCTGCCGCTGCCTTTGCTGTTGCATCTTCCGAAGCGTCTATTACTTCCTGTTTTTTCTTCGGAAGCTTTTCACGAATTTTTTCTTTCCAGGCGGAGAGGGTCTCGTCCCTCTGCTTCTTCCGTTCTCTTCTCTTCGCTGCCCGCTCCTGTCTGGCTTCTTCTTTCAGTTCCAGTCTTTCCTGCTTTTTCGCCTGCTTTGCCAGCGCCTTTTCTTCCAACTCCACTTCTTTGACGGCAGCCTTTTCAATATCCCGGATATAACGGTTCGCCTTTTTATGATTCTTACGATCCAGGCGGTACGGGTCATACACGAAATAAGGGATGGCTCCCAGGATCAGGATCACTACGCCTGCTATGGTAAGTACCGGTACAATAAGCTGATACTCCGTAAATCCCAACTCAAAACAGACAAATACGATCAGCATGGCAGGAAACAACAGCAGATACAGAATCTTCGTCAGGAAATCCAGCACCGAATGCTGTCTCTTCCCATTGGTCAGAAGGGTTCCTTCAATGGCGGTATAAAAAGCCATGAAAATGCACAGTTCCGAGCCGAAACCATGAAGATATCCGCAGATTCCGGTCAAAATCAGCGACAGGAAAAACATGCCGAAAGCCGTTCCCTGATACCAGGCATTGCGATACTCCGTCATTCCCTGCAGCTTGTCCTCACTGATGCCGTGCATCTGGTAGACATCCTTGCGGATCAGGCGCTCAAATTCTTCGTTATACCGCTGTTCCTCTCTGGTATTACGCAGATGGTCCTCCACCGCCTTGCTCATCTGTTCGATATATTCCTGTTCCTTGCGGATCCGTTTGGTACGAAGCTGTTCCTGTTCATTCTGGCGTCTTACTTCCTCTTCCAGCTTCCGCACTTTTCCGATCCGTGGATTCTTCACTGTGATCTCCGGTGTCTCCGGGATCACCGTATTTTCCTGCTTTTCCTGTTCTGCCATTTGCAGTCCTCTTTCTGTATGTGATCCATTAGTCTTATTATAATTTTTCCCACACAGAAAAACAACCTTTAGTTTTTAAAGTACATTTCAAAGGTCATGACGCATGTCATGGCCTTGTTTCAAAGTCGGGGGCTTTTGACCCCGACATCCTTTCTATGAGACTATATGATGATCATGTCAAACAGATGTTCTTATTGCAATAAAATTTTAGGGTATACACCGGACAAGTGTATACCCTATTTTTTACGTCTTAAAATGTGTTAAATTCGATTCAAATCACCCTTACATTTTCGACCCCAATTATTCCAGTCTGGAACGGTTTAAAACGATCTAAAATGGTCTTTTTTAATATTTGTTATTATTGGAAATGCCCGAAAATACTGTATTTCCAAGCATTTCCGACTATGGAGTAGACGGGAGTCGAACCCGTGTCCAAAAGCCTATTCCCTGTCCTTCTACGAGTGTAGTTTATTCTTTGACATTCCCTCCGCGCCCCGGGAATAAACACCCTGAGCATTTCAGTAGCTTCATGTTACGCCCATATGCGCAAAGCTTTGCATATGTCGTTTCTCACATGTTTGAAGCCGGGATTCTAAGGTGTGAGTGCCCTAGAGCCGACTGCTGCCATTAGGCAGCGTATGCTAAATTATCGTTAGCGTTTAATTTTAATTTGGCCATTTAACGCATTACCATGCGACTCGCTTCTCCAGCTGCAAAACCCCTGTCGAAACCTTTACTACCCCTTATGCAATTGTCATGCCAAGTATACTTGATGGCGCATCTGCTGTCAAGCACTTGCGGTAAAGTGACGCAGAGTCATATGATTACAGATTACGAACTTTGAATTCCTTCTCTGCCTCTCTGCGCTGATCCTTTTTGGCGATGGCTTCTCTCTTGTCGTAGAGCTTCTTACCACGTGCCAGCCCGATCTCGACTTTTACTTTTCCGTCCTTAAAGTATACCTGCAAAGGGACTAATGTATACCCTTTTTCCTTGATCTTGCCCAACAGCTTGTTGATCTCGTACTTGTGCAGCAGCAATTTTTTCACACGAAGAGGATCTTTGTTGAAAATGTTCCCCTTCTCGTAAGGACTTACATGCATCCCGTAGACGAAGACTTCTCCGTCTTCGATGCGGACGAACGCCTCCTTGATGCTGCACTTGCCCATGCGCATGGACTTTACTTCCGTACCATGCAGGGCAATGCCGCACTCATAGGTCTCATCTATGAAAAAATCATGATATGCTTTTTTATTGTTCGCGATCAGCTTCTGGGACTCTTTTCCTTTTGCCATAGCTACCTCTGTCTGCTTAGAATTTTCTTCTGCACTCTATCTTAGTGTACTATATTCTCTCTATTTGTCAACCAGCCGGAAATTGATGGTCCGCATAAAGCGGTCGCAGTCTTCCACTTCGATCCGCACCGGCATTCCCAGCTTGAAAGTCCGCCCCGTGGCTTCTCCCACCATCTCACAGGCAGCTTCATTGTAATGGTAATAGTCGCCCGGGATCGTGGAGATATGGATCAGTCCCTCCACCGTATTGGGAAGTTCCACGTACAGCCCCCAGCCGGTGACACCAGAGATCACGCCTTCGTATTCCTCGCCGATGTGCTGCTCCATATACTCTACCTTTTTCAGCTTGTCCGTCTCCCGCTCCGCCTCGTCGGCACGGCGTTCCATCTCGGAAGAATGCTTTGCCACCTCCGGCAGAATCTCCCGGTAATGCTCCACCCGCTCTTCCTTCAGGCGTCCCCGCAGCTGTTCCTTGATGATCCGATGGATCTGCAAGTCCGGATATCTACGGATCGGTGAAGTGAAATGGCAATAGTACTGGCACGCCAGTCCGAAATGTCCGGTACATTCGGTGCTGTATCTTGCCTGCTTCATGCTCCGCAGGGTCAGTCTGGCGATCATAGGTTCCTCGGGAGTTCCCTCGATCTTCTGCAGCAGCTTCTGAATCTCCTTGGGATGGATCTCTTCCGTGGAGACCTTGCTGTTCTTCCGTCCCATGGCTTTCATATAATAACCGTAATTGTTAATGAACGCCGACAGCTTCTGAATTCGTTCCGGATCCGGCACATCATGGACACGGTAGACGAAAGGCAGTTCCTGCCAGTAAAAATGCTGTGCCACGGTCTCGTTGGCTGCCAGCATAAAGTCCTCGATCAGCATGGTCGCCACATTCCGCTCGTAAGGCTTAATATCTAAAGGGTGTCCATCCTTATCTAACAGGATCTTGCACTCCGAGAAATCAAAATCAATAGATCCACGCTTCTGTCTCTTCTTACGAAGCTTTTCTGCCAGTTCTGCCATCTGTTGGAACATGGGAAGAAGTTCCCTGTACTGGGAATAATCCATTCCGGTATCCGGATTCTCCCGGGAAGTCTCACCTGCCGGACTGCCATTCTGTACCATGCACTCCGGCTCCTCTAACAGTTTTTTCACCACAGTGTAAGACATCCGCTTATTGACGCAGATCACAGATTCGCAGATCTCATAATCTACGATCTCGCCATGCTCGTCCACTTTCATGAGGCAGCTTAACGCCAGGCGGTCCACTCCCTCATTCAGGGAACAGATACCATTGCTCAGTGCATGGGGCAGCATGGGGATCACTCGATCCACCAGATAGACGCTAGTGCCCCGCTTCAACGCTTCTCTGTCCAGTGCGGAATTCTCCTGTACATAGTTCGTCACATCGGCGATATGCACGCCCAGATGATAATACGTCCCATCGAAAGACACGCTGACCGCATCGTCCAGATCCTTGGCATCCTCGCCATCGATGGTCACCATGGCCACGTCTCTTAAATCCTTGCGACCGGTACGGTCTGCCTCGGAGACCTCCTGCGCTACCCGCTCCACCTGGTTCATGATCTTCTCGCCGAATTCCACCGGCAGCTCATAGCCCCGCACGATGGACATGATGTCCACACCGGGATCATTGATATGTCCCAGGATCTCTACGACCTTGCCCTCCGGGCTCTTGGTATTCGTGCCATACCCGGTGATCTCCACCACGACCTTATGACCGCTCATAGCTCCCTTTGACCACTCCTTCGGTACGAAAATGTCCTGCGGAATTTTGGTATTATCCGGAATCACAAAGCCGAAATTACTCTTGGACTGCTCATAGGTACCGACCACCTGCGTCAGTCCTCTGGCAATGATGCGTAGCACCTGCGCCTCCTGACGCTTTCCGGTCTTTGCCGGAAGCAGTGCCACTTCCACCGTATCCTTATGAAAAGCTCCGCCCTGCTTGTCCTCCGGAATGAACAGATCCTCGTCCCGGCCTTCCACTTCCACAAATCCGAAACCTTTTGCATTGCTGATGAAAGTTCCCGTCAGTACCTTGCCGTTGGATTTCATATATTTGCCTTTTACGGTCAGGGTAAGCTTCCCCTCTGCCAGAAGTTCCCGCAGGATCTCCCGGAATTCTTCTCTGTCTTCCTTTGCCACCTGCAAGAACATCGCCAATTCCTTTTCCTTCATGGGAACATAGAAATCGTCCTTCACCAGATCACAAATTACTTTTTTCCTCTTCTCTCTGATTTCGTTGCTCATGTAACCTCTCTCAAACAGTAACTATTCAGAACTCCATTCGCAAAACCGCCTCTGCGAGGCTTTCCTTTTGCTCATGAAGTTACTTCGCCATATAAATCATGTCAAATGTTCTTACGAATGCAAGCATTCGACGTACATATTGACATGATTTGCATGGCTCTGAATAGTTAAATAAAACAAAACACCCTTGTATGCGCTGCACACAAGAGTGTTCATCCTTCGTAATAATTAAAATACGTTCAGATTCAGTACGACTGCAAGTAACATGAAGAGTACTGCAAGGATCTTGGTGATCTTCACCAGCATTCCCTCCATGGAACGTCCTTTATTTCTGCCCCAGTAGGTCTCAGCAGCTCCGCTGATGGAACCCAGTCCTGCGGACTTACCTTCCTGCATCAATACTAACACCGTCAGTGCTACGCATACTAATATAAAGATTATATTGATTACCATTCTTAATGCTTCCATTTCACACCTCCTAATGTCAAGCAGAATTTATAATACCATAAATTGTACATGATTGCAATACAATTTTAGCAAAAAAGAATCCCAAAGGAGAAATCTCCTTCGGGATTCTTCTATAATCTGTATAATCAGACACGAATATTAGTCTTCGATATCAGCATACATGAAGTACCAGTATCCATAAGCGGAATGCCACATACCGGTAATCTTCTCGCTCTGCAGCCAGAAGTCATTGTAGTATGCAACAGGGATGCATCCAGCCTGATCCATCAGAATATCCTCAGCCTCATGCAGAGCTGCGGAACGCTCAGCAGTATCCATGGTGGAAGCTGCCTTGGTCATAGCTGCATCATAATCAGCATTGGAGAACTTACCATCGTTGTTACCATTGCCGGTCATGAACAGGTCTAACATGTTGGAAGGATCACTGTAGTCTCCTACCCAACCGTTACGAGCTACCATGTACTCACCGTTACGTCTCATCGGTGTGAAGCTGGACCACTCAACGATCTCAACCTCCACAGTAAGACCCAGCTCGCCCCAAGCCTGCTGTAAGTACTCAGCAACAGTCTTGTGATATCCGGAATCATTGGTAGTATAGGTAATGGTAGGAAGTCCCTCACCATTGGGGTAACCAGCATCTGCTAAGAGCTGCTTAGCCTCCTCAAGGTTAGCATCGAAGTCATCGGAAATGTAGGTCTCACCACTGTTAGCGTTAGCCTTGAAGGAACTGCCATCAGTATCAACCCAGCCTTCGCCGATGAGATTGTATGCGGGAGAATAGGTTCCCTGCATCAGAGTACTTGCTACATATTCACGATCAATTGCAAGGCTCAGAGCTTTACGTACATTAACGTCCTGGAAAGCTTCATCTTCCAGGTTCATGGACAGATAGTAGGTTCCCAGAATAGGCTCTACATGGAACTCCGAGTTGCCCTGTAAGCTAGGAATCTCCTGAGTAGGAACGTCCTTGATGAACAGTACATCGCCAGACTGGTAAGCACTGTAAGCTGCGTTGGAATCCTCCATCAGAACGAACTTGATGCTGCCAAGCTTGATAGCATCAGCATTCCAATAGTACGGATTCTTGCTCATCAGGATATGAGAACCGGGTACCCACTCGCTGATGTAGAAAGGTCCATTGGAAATGTAGGTAGCTGCCTCAGTAGCCCATGCATCACCATTAGCTTCTACGGTTGCCTGCTGAACAGGGCTCAGAGTAGCGAATGCTGCCAGAGACTCAAAATAAGGACACGCACTGGAAAGCTCTACTACAAAGGTCTTATCATCGGTAGCAGATACAGCCAATGCATCCAGATCACCTGCCTGTGCCTCATCAAAGCCCTTAACCATACCCAGTACGGTCTCAGCATAAGGTGCTGCTACTTCGGGATCACATACACGCTTCCAGCTGTATACGAAATCATTTGCAGTCAGATCACTGCCATCGGACCACTTCAGTCCATCACGGAGATGGAAGGTCCAGGTCAGACCATCTTCAGATACTTCCCAGCTTTCAGCCTGTCCGGGAGCAATCTTACCATCCTGGTCAACTGTCAGAAGACACTCAAAAGAGTGAAGCAGCATATTACCGCCATCTACTGCACTATTCAGTGCGGGATCGATGGTCTCGGGATCGGGACCGATCTGAACGGTAAGCTGTTTTCCTTCTGTACTGCTTACTTCGGTTGCTACTGCTTCGGTATTAGTACTGTTGTCTGTAGTACTGCCGGTTGCAGAAGAACCATTGTCGCTGCTGCCGCATGCTGCCAGAGAACCTACCAGCATAGCTGCGGTGAGTAACATAGCTAACTTCTTTTTCATAAAGTTATCCTCCTCTTTCTTTTCATACAAAAGCACTATGCTTTTATATAGTTTTATATTAAACAGCTAAATTATCCTGCTGTCAATATCTAATTTCAGGAATTGATCTTCTCTACATGGTGACATGCCACGTAGTGACCCTTTTCCACTTCTCTCCACTCGGGCTCTTTCTGTGCACAACACTCATCCGCATAAGGACATCTGGTACGGAAACGGCATCCGGTAGGCGGGTTCAACGGACTGGGAACATCACCCTGCAGCACGATACGCTTGCTTGCTCTCGCCTTGATGGGATCCGCAATGGGGATTGCGGAAATCAGGCTCTTGGTGTAAGGGTGCAGGCTTCTTGCAACCAGTTCATAGCTGTCTGCCAGTTCTACCATTTTGCCCAGATACATAACACCGATACGATCGGAAATATGCTTAACCACGGAAAGGTCATGGGCAATGAACAGATATGTCAGCCCCATCTGCTCCTGCAGTTCCTCGAACATGTTCACGACCTGCGCCTGAATGGATACATCCAGTGCGGAGATCGGCTCATCGCAGACGATGAACTGAGGATTTACAGCCAGGGCTCTCGCAATACCGACACGCTGACGCTGTCCGCCTGAGAACTCATGAGGGTACCGGTTGGCATGCTCGGAGTTCAGTCCTACTTTCTCTAACATAGAGATGATCATGTCATGACGATCCTTTTTATTGGCAGCCAGCTTATGAATATCGATAGCTTCACCTACGATATCGCCTACGGTCATTCGAGGATCCAGACTTGCGTAAGGATCCTGGAATACCATCTGCATTTTCTGACGGTAAGGCAGCATATCTACCTTTACTTTATTCTCTACATCAAGGATCAACTTGTCATCAAAGATGATCTTACCGCCGGTGGGCTCGTACAGACGTAAGATGGAACGACCGGTGGTAGTCTTACCACAGCCACTCTCTCCTACCAGTCCAAGGGTCTCTCCCTTATTTACGAAAAAAGTAACATCATCCACGGCTTTTACAAACTTACGGTTCTTGCCCATGCCGCCTGCAGGGAAGTACTGCTTCAAATGTTCTACCTGAAGTAACTTATCACTCATTTGTATTGCCTCCCTCCATCTCGGCTTTCTGGTTCATAAAACAGTGTGCATAATGGGTCTCGCTGAAATCCGTTCTGGGAGGATTCTCTCTCAGACAGATCTTCATGCAGTTCTTACAGCGGGGTGCAAATGCACAGCCTGCGGGGGGATTCAACAGATCCACAGGGTTACCCTCGATAGGGATCAGTTTCTCATGCTTGGTGCTGTCCAGACGGGGGATACTCTCCAACAGACCCTTGGTATATTCATGCTTCGGGTTGTAGAAGATCTCATCACAGGTACCGGTCTCCACGATACGTCCGGCATACATAACCGCAATACGGTCACACATGCTTGCCACGATACCAAGGTCATGGGTGATCATGATGATCGCCATGCCCAGCTTATCCTTCAGTTCCATCATCAGCTCCAGGATCTGGGCCTGAATGGTAACGTCCAGTGCGGTGGTAGGCTCATCGGCGATCAGAAGCTTCGGTTCACATGCCAGTGCAATCGCGATCATGACACGCTGTCTCATACCACCGGACAGCTCGTGCGGATACTGCTTCATACGCTTCTCCGGTTCATTGATACCTACTAAGGACAGCAGTTCTACTGCTCTTGCATGAGCCTTTTTCTTGTCTGCATCGGTATGCAGACGGATTACCTCGGTAATCTGATTACCGATGGTATATACGGGATTTAAGCTGGTCAGAGGATCCTGGAAAATAATGGACACCTCTTTACCACGCATCTTGGAAAAATCTTTTTCAGTCATCTTCTCCACTTCATGTCCATTGAAGTGAAGTTCGCCTCCTATCAGCTTGCCAGGATAAGCGGTCAGTCCCATCAGACTGTATGCGGTTACGGATTTACCGGAACCACTCTCTCCTACGATGCCCAGTACTTCACCTTCCCTGAGGTGAATGGAAACATCGTTCAGTGCCTTTACTTCTCCGGCAGGAGTAAAGAAAGAGAGACGTTCATGCTGTATATCTACCAGATAATTGTTATCCATCTTGGTTACTCCTTCCATTAATTCTTCAGCTTCGGGTCAAATGCATCACGAAGTCCGTCACCTAACAGGTTAAAGCTTAAGATGATCAGACTGATCAGTAGACAAGGTGCAAACAACAGGTAAGGGAATGTGATCATACCGTTGATGGCATCACTTGCAAGGCTTCCCAGAGAAGGCAGGGGAACTGCCACACCCATACCAAGGAAACTTAAGTAACTCTCGGTGAAAATGGAGGAAGGGATCTGCAATGTGGTGGTAACGATCAGGGTACCGATACAGTTGGTCAGCAGATGCTTTTTAATAATCCGGCCGTCCTTGGCTCCCAGAGCCTTGGCTGCCATAACGTAATCGTTCTCTTTCAGGGTCAGGATCTGGCTTCGTACCATACGTGCCATACCTACCCAGTACAGTAATGCGAATACGATAAAAATACTGATCAGGTTAGATCCTACGGTCTGCATCCATCCGAAGCCGGGAAGAGTTGCCAGTCTGGCAAGAGGATCCTTCAGGGCAAAGGACAACAGCACGATCAGCAGGAAATCCGGTATCGTATATATGATATCCACAATACGCATGATGATCAGGTCTACCCATCCACCGAAGAATGCGGCTATGGAACCTACCAGGGATCCGATTACGAAGATGATTGCGGTAGCGATCAGTCCGACTAACAGCGAGATACGGCTTCCCATCATAACACGGATCGCATAGTCACGACCCATTTTGTCCGTACCAAGGACATGGGGGAATACTTTCTCTCCTGCTTCCATACGCTCCATCTCTTTCTCAGAGTACTGCATAGGATGCAGGTTCTCACTTCCCTTGATCTGTGTCTTGTAATCGTAGGGATAGAATGAAGGCACAATAAAGGAAAAGATCATAATCAAAACAATAACAAACAAACTGACCATAGCCACCTTGTTCTTACGGAGTCTGCGGAAGCCATCCTGCCAGAAGCCCACGCTGTCGCGCATGATGACCTGACTCTGCTTCTCTTCTTCGTTCGCCGGCACAAAATCTTCCGGCTTATATTTTACATGAAAGCTCATAGCATTCGGTTCTTTCATCGGTATCTTCCTTCCTGTTAATTCGTAATTCTTACTTCAGCTTGATTCTGGGGTCAACGATCTTATATACGATATCTACCAATACATTCATGATGACCATCAACGTTGCGAGGAAAATGGTGGTACCCATGATCATGGTGTAGTCACGGTTAATGATAGAGCTTACAAATTCATTGCCGAGACCCGGAATCGTGAAGATCTTCTCTACTACGAAGCTTCCTGTCATAGTATAAGTCATCATAGGACCTACATAAGTGATAATCGGAAGCAATGCATTTCTCAGAGCATGCTTGAACAGGCGGAAGAAAGGCTTTACGCCCTTCGCTGTAGCGGTTCTCATATAATCCTGACCCAGAACGTCCAGCATGGAAGAACGCATCAGACGCATAATATATGCAGTAGGGTACAACGCCAATGCAACCACCGGCATTACATAATGCTTCCAAGTGCCAATTCCGTAAGTAGGCAGGATCTTCAACTTACTTCCCAGATAATATAACAATAATGTACATACAACGAAGCTGGGAACCGCAATACCACAGGTGGAAATTACGGAGATCACACTGTCTAATGTCTTACCACGGTGGGTAGCTGCCAGACATCCTAAGGGGATACCTACCAATAATGCGACAATAACAGAGATTCCACCAACTCTTGCGGATACGGGAAACTTGGATACTATAATAGAAGTAACGGTTCTTCCTCTCTGCTTCAGACTCTCTCCGAAATCACCGTGCAATGCATCCGTCATATAGGTCAGATACTGCTGGGATAAGGGCTTGTCCAGTCCATATTTTGCCTCTAATGCTGCCTGTGCAGCGGGGCTTACTGCCTTCTCCGAAAGGAACGGACCGCCGGGGACCATATTCATCAGGAAAAAGGTGAGTGTTGCTACTGTAAAAATCGTGATCAGCGCCAGGCCGATACGTTTTGCAATATATTTAAGCATCTCTTCAACTCCTTGCTTTTCTTTTGTCTGCGGACATTTATAAAATACATTTTTTTGTATTTGTATACAAGTATACATGTGTAAAAAATGTACTTTACTTTTCCGACAATGACTTTTGTTATATTACAACACTTTTCCGGCTATGTCAACTGAATTACTTATGAAGTATCTGCCAGTTTCCGTGTTTTCTCCTCCCCTGTCCTGTACCCTTCATGTACGTGTATCGCGTACATATGTCTGTATATTTATAAAAAACTTTTTCAATAAAAATAGTTTCCATTTTTCAAATTCTGCATATAGTGCATATTTCCCAGTTTATTATGTATATTTACTCATTTTAATTTTTTCATTTTTTCTTTCCCTCATGTATTTTTTCAGAGTTTTCCCATAAAAACAGGAGAATTTATTTGCCTGAATTCTCCTGTTTTTACATCTTTTATTTTTTGCAGTTTCCGTTTTTTGTGTTGTGTCAGATCTTTCGGAACGGTTCCATATACGCTGCTGCGTCTTTTAATTCCTCTTCGATGACAAGCAGTCGGTTGTATTTGGCTACCCGGTCACTCCGGCAGGGGGCTCCGGTCTTGATCTGTCCGGCATTCAGTGCCACGGCAATATCCGCAATGGTGGTATCCTCCGTCTCACCGGATCTGTGGGAGATCACTGCCTTATAACCGTTCTTATGTGCCATCTCCACCGCTTCAAAAGCCTCCGACAACGTTCCGATCTGATTGACTTTTACCAGAATGGCATTGCCGCAATGAAGTTTGATTCCGGCATCCAGGCGTTTGGTATTTGTGACGAACAGGTCATCTCCCACTAACTGGATCTTCTCTCCCAGCCGCTTCGTCAGCTCCTGCCAGCCGTCCCAGTCGTTCTCATCCAGTCCGTCTTCGATCGAGATGATGGGATATTTCTCCACCAGCCGCTCATAATAGGCGATCATCTCCCCCGTATCCCGCAGTACTTCTTCCCCTTTCAGGCTGCTCTCTCCGGGGAAATGATACATGCCTGTCTTTTCATTGTATAATTCGCTGCTGGCGTCATCCATGGCGATCTTGATATCCTGCCCCGGCACATATCCGGAAGCTTCGATGGCTTCCACCAGGAAATCTAACACCTTCTCCGCATCCGGCAGATCCGGTGCAAAGCCGCCCTCATCTCCGACACCGGTGGAAAGTCCTTTTTGTTCCAAAAGCTTTTTTAAATTATGATAAATCTCTGCGCAGATCTTAAGCCCCTCCGCAAAGGTCTCCGCCTGCACCGGCATGATCATGAACTCCTGGAAATCCACGGTGTTTGCCGCGTGTTTTCCGCCGTTTAAAATATTCATCATGGGAATCGGCAAAAGTCTCGGGGAGATTCCTCCAAAGTAGCGGTACAGCGGAAGTCCCAGTGCTTCCGCGACCGCTCTTGCCACCGCCATGGACACTGCCAGCATGGCATTGGCTCCCAAGTTGCTCTTATTGTCCGTGCCATCGGTCTCCATAAGGATTCTATCAATGTGGATCTGTCCCAGTGCATTTTCCCCTAATAAAACACTTGCAATCTTCTCATCGACATTTTTGACCGCATGCTGTACACCCAGTCCGAAATATCTGGTCTCACCGTCTCTGAGTTCCACTGCCTCGAACTGACCGGTACTGGCTCCGGAGGGAACTGCCGCCGTGCCTCTCGCGCATCTGCCGGTCTCCCTGTCTTTCACCGTAACGTAAGCCGCTACCGTAGGATTTCCTCTCGAATCCAGGATCTCCCTTCCGTGTACTTCGATGATCTCCAGATATTTTTCCATAAAAAACCTCCTTATAGGTATACTTGACTTGCTTTTTCTTAGGTAAGTATTTCCTATAAGGAGGTAATTATTCAGATCTTTGAAACGTTAATAAGCTTTTCCTGCAAGGATCTCACAGTAATCCTTGTAGTTCTTCTGAAGCAATGTCGGCGTATCCAGTCCGTAAGGGCACTTGGATTTGCATCTGCCGCAGTGCAAACAGTCTTCGATCTTGCGCATCTTGGCCTGCATCTCTTCCGTCAGCTGCGCGGCCGAAGGTGCTCTCCGGATCATCAGACTCATGCGGGCGCAGTTGTTGATCTCGATTCCCGCAGGACAGGGCATGCAGTAACCGCAGCCTCTGCAAAATTCTCCCTGCAATTCTTCTCTGTCATGATCGATCACGGCCTGTAACTCGGGAGTCAGCACGGGCGGATTGTCAATGTAAGACAGGAACTCATCCAGCTCACTCTCCCGCTGTACACCCCAGATGGGAAGCACGTTGTCAAACTGCGCCAGATAGGCATAGGCTGCTGCAGAATTGTTGATCAGTCCGCCGGACAATGCTTTCATGGCAATGAATCCCATACCTGCCTTTTTACAATCCTGTACCAGTTCCAGATCCTTGTCCGTTGCCAGATAACAGAAAGGGAACTGCAGGGTCTCATACAGTCCGCTTTCGATGGCTTCGTGTGCCACATTCAGACGGTGATTGGTAATACCGATGTGACGGATCATGCCTTTTTCCTTAGCTTCCAGCATAGCCTCATAGAGTCCCGTGCCGTCTCCCGGCTTCGGGCAGAAGATCGGATTGTGGAACTGGTAGATGTCGATATAATCGGTCTTCAGCTTCTCCAGAGAGGTATGCAGATCCTTCCAGAAGCCTTCCACCGTGGTGGCTCCGGTCTTGGTGGCAATGTAGATCTTCTCCCGCATGCCCTCAAAGGCGGCGCCCACCTTTTCCTCACTGTCGGTATAATATCTGGCTGTGTCATAGAAGGTCACGCCTGCTGCGTATGCCTTACGCAGCAGACCGATGGCAGCTTCTTTGGTAATTCTCTGGATCGGCAGTGCACCGAAAGAATTTTTCTCTACGGTGATCCCGGTACTGCCCAGTGTCACCAGGTTTCTCTTATGTTTCATATAATCTCCCTCCTGCTGATAAGAAGATATGTTAATTGTTCAGTCACAAAATCCTCAGGCACCGTGCAAAGTGCCTGAGGAATCCGGATTGTATCTATCATTGCGGAACACGATAATTATATCTCTTAACTATTCTGAATAGACATTATTTCTTGATCAACAGAGACTTGCCGGTCATCTCTGCAGGCTGCTCCATACCCATCACATTGATCAGAGTAGGCACGATATCTGCCAGGCATCCGCCCTCTTTTAAAGTATAGGCAGGATCGTAGTTCACCAGAATGAAAGGAACCGGATTGGTGGTGTGTGCGGTATGAGGCTGACCGGTGGTGTAATCGATCATCTGCTCTGCATTACCGTGGTCTGCACAGATGAACAGAACACCGTCTACATCCTTGACTGCCTGTACTGTCCTGCCTACGCACTCGTCTACGGTCTCGATTGCCTTAACGGCTGCGGAGATCACGCCGGTATGACCTACCATATCGGGGTTTGCGAAGTTGATTACGATCACATCGTATTTTTCGGAACGAATCGCGCTAAGCAGTTTCTCACATACTGCGGGAGCACTCATCTCGGGCTTCAGGTCGTAAGTAGCTACATCCTTGGGGGAATTTACCAGGATACGATCCTCTCCCTCGTTGGGCTGCTCTACGCCGCCGTTAAAGAAGAAGGTAACATGTGCGTACTTCTCGGTCTCTGCAATACGTGCCTGCTTCATGTCATGTGCTGCCAGCCACTCACCGAAAGTATTGGTGATAGCGATCTTGTGGAATGCTACTTCTTTATTAGGGATGGTAGGATCGTAATCGGAGAAGCATACGAAAGTAATATCCTTTCTCACGCGGTCAAATCCCTTGAAATCATCGTCGCAGAAAGCTCTGGTGATCTCTCTTGCACGGTCGGGACGGAAGTTGAAGAAGATCACGGAATCCTTGTCCTGTACCAGTC
>CAVFMG010000013.1:13543-32098 GCA_963623435.1 Odoribacter splanchnicus | reverse complement strand
ACTGCATATCGTGCAATGACAGAGTAATACCGACTTTGATTTCCGGTCTTACTTCCTTGATTGCAGTTTTTGCAGCCCTATGGGCTCTGCAGACGATCTCATCGCCATTCTCACCTGCTGCCGAGACAAAAGTATGAGGCTGTGGGTCTCCAAATACTTTTGCATTTTCCATGGCATTTAATTTCATGCGCTCCATGGGATTATTCAAATTCAGTCCTACCTGCACTTGTCCTTCCATACCTTCAGGTTTCTTCTCTGTTTCCCGGCTCTTCGCTGCAGCCATCTTTGCCATCATCTGCTTTTTAAACCGCTCCATCAGCGCATGAATCTGCAGGCGCATATTGGCTTCGTTAATCGTACAGATATAATTAAGCTCCCCGCCTAACTGCTCTGCCACATACTTCGAATATGCAGCAAAAAGAGGAATTACTTCTTCGTTATCCCAGCCACCCATTCGGATCAGCCATGCGGGGGATGTAAAATGAAGTAGTGTCGCAATAGGCTCCACACCGTACTTTTTACAACAGGCAATGACCTTACGGTAATGTTCAATCTCATTTTCGTTGTATTTTCCCTGCTCTGGCTCTATTCTTGCCCATTCTATGGAGAAACGATACGCATTCAAGCCTGCCTCCGCCAGCATACGGATATCCTCTTCATAGCGATGATAATGATCCACCGCATCACCGGACGGCTCTACAAACTGAGAATACTCCATATGCTCCATCAGCCAGTAATCCGAATTTGTGTTATTGCCTTCTACCTGGTGTGCTGCAGTTGCTGCACCCAGCAAAAATTCTTTTTCAAATTTTGTCATTGTAATAGTACCTCTACTTTCTGATCCTGCCGAGGGCTGCGGCAAGCTGCACTGCCTGCTCGCTGTCCTCTGAGATTCCTGCCTGCTTTAACAGTTTCCGCATCGGCTGTCTTGCGACAATCGACATCATGGCTTTTGGAATTTTCACACCCTTACCCATTCCACCTGCAGTTTTCGCTGTCATTGCTGCCATCATATGATCCATGAGTGCCTTTCCCTCCGGATTTGCCGAAATTGCTCCCAATGTATCATCCAGTGAGAAAAACTCACGGCCCTCATTCTCTTCTTCCTGCGGTTCATCGAACCAGTTGCGCACCTTTTCTGCAGAGATAAAATAAGCTGGATTGGGAGTATCGCACTTAGCTATTTCCATCTCATCGGAAAGCATTCCGCTGGTCGCCTTTATGATGTGTGTTCCTGTGATTTTTACCTTCCAAGTGAAAATGTGGGAAGCTTCTTTCATTCCCACCACTTCTCCATCCATCCAGAGTGTCACAGAAGGCTGGTTGGAATAGACCTTGATCTCTGTCTCGTCTTCCACGCGGTCGTGATAGCGGCGGCTGCACAGATGTACAAACGCTTCCTCTGACCACCATGCCTTATAAATATAGTAGGCATCTTTTTTCTGACGACGGTCAAAAGTAATCAACCCCTTATGATTTTTGCCGGGATCTCCTGCTTCATCTCTACCCGCTGCTGCAAATTCAAACATATTCCAGCAATATGTTCCCCAGATATAGGGACGTGTGCTGAACATCTCCAACATATGTTCGTGGTAAAGGGCCTGATATTCTTCGGTGTAATCTCCCTTTTCCGGCCTCGGCGACTGTAAGCTTATCACAGAATCCGCTCCATACTCTGTCAGACCGATCCGGATTTCGGGGTGCTCCTTATGAAAGGTATCAAACCACTGGTCATTGTCTTCCATTTCACCTACATACCATCCATAGTACAGATTGTATCCGCAGATATCGGGAAGTGATACCATAGGGGAATCTGTCTCAAGCAAAAACAGATTTGCCATGGCAGACACTCTATGAGGATCCATGCGGTGTACAAGATCATTTAATAATCTATGGTTCTCCAACAGATCCTCCGTCACACCCTGCAGGGTAATCTCATTGGACAGTGCCCAGCAGATAATCGAAGCATGATTGTAATTCTGGACAATCAGCTCTCTCATCTGACTTAAGGTATTTGCTCTGCCGTTTGGCATATGCACGGTAATATAAGGGATCTCCGCCCATACAACGATTCCTTTTTCATCACACAGATCGTAAAAGTAAGAATCATGCTGGTAATGTGCACACCGGATGGAGTTGGCTCCCATGGACAGGATCAGTTCCACATCCTCCTTGTGCATCTCCTTCGTCAGTGCATTGCCGACATCTGCTCGGTCCTGGTGTCTCGACACCCCATGTAGCGGATAGTTCTCTCCGTTTAAGAAAAAACCCAGTCCCGGATCAAATGAATATTCCCGCACGCCGAATTTCGTATCCACGCTGTCCAAAACCACATCCTCCAAAAGAAGATTTGCTGTCAGATGATACAGATAAGGATCTTTTCGTCCCTGCCAACGGTGGACATTTGCAATCTGTATCCCGCCTCTTCCGACTCTGCGTCCGCCTTCCTCTGTTACAGTAAGAAATGTCTCTCCCACACCGTCAATCACAACCTGCACCTTGTCCGCATTTCCTGTGGAATAGGTTATCACTTCAACCATGGCGTCATCGCCCTGTATTTCGGGAGTCACATATACTCCGCATCCTCCGTAATAGTCCAGATCAAAATGACTCTCCTCCGTCACGATCAGATATACGTTGCGATATATTCCACCGTAAAAGGTAAAATCCGCTTTCTGGGGATATACTCTGTCATTTTCTCCGTTATCTACCAGAACTTTAAGTTCATTCTCCTCTTTTAACAGCTTCGTGATGTTAACACGGAAACTGGAATAACCGCCATCATGCGTTGCTGCCTTTTCTCCGTTCAACACCACTTCACAGGAAGAATTCACGCCCATAAACTCCAGAAAGCACTGCTGACCTTCCTGTAGCTTTGGCGTTTTAAACTTTTTTTCGTAGCTGCACACCCCACGATAGTACATTGCAGGTCCTGTCTGCCCATCTATGGCATTCCAGGTATGGGGAAGTGTCACTTGCGTTTTGTTTCCTTCTTTTTCAAATGTCCAGTTATCATTAAAAGATGTTGTCACCCTCATTATTCTGCCTCTCCACTTTCAATAATTGCTGCCTTTTTCTCTGCAATACTCTTCTGCACCTCTACCATTTTCTCTCTGCTCAGTTCGCTATCGTCCATCGCACAGAGCGTGCATACCCAGCCGATAATTGGAAATCCAATCATCAGAAGAATCGTAATCAGTTTGACACCGGTAGTCAATGGATCTCCCTGCTGTGGTGCCGTGGTCGTATAACCGATGATACCGACAAATGCTGTCGCGATCGTCGCTCCGAAGGCAGAGATAATTTTATCAATGAAGCTATATGTAGCGGATACGGTAGCCGGCATATATCTGCCGGAACGATCCAGTTCATAGTCTACAATGTCCATACGCATGGAATTCGTTGCCACGGATACTACCATTTTCACAGAGCTATTTGCAAAGTTCAATGCCATAAATACCGTTGCCAATGCGATTGCCATTCCAGTCACTTCTCCATTCATCAGTCCGCCGACCTCACTCGTCGGAGCAAAGAACAGGAACACTGCATAAAGCAGATTGATCACGATACATGCCCATGTCCACTGGATCATGACATGACGGCTACCATGTTTTCCTGCAAGCTTAGCTCCAATTACAGCAAACAGGATAGACGGCAGCATGGATACTGCGGACAGGATCGTTGCCATTGCCATACTTCCCAGCATAATACCATAGAGCATTGTGGATACAACCGCTGCAGATCCGATGGTCTGCGCCAGCTTGTCTGAGGAGGCTGACACAATATATCTCTGGAGTTCCTTGTTGTCTTTGATCAGAACAATCATATCCCGAAAACCAGGCTTTACATCCTTCTGTCCTTCACTTCCGATGCTTTCAAAACTCTCCGGTACGTCATAAGGTGCGATGCCGATGCATGCCAGAATATAAAACACCAGTGAAATCACAATTACGACGATATTTAAAGTGCCAAAATAAGATGTTCCCTGAATATTATCAAATTTCGGAAGGATTACTGCCATGGATACCATGGACATGACCATTGGTGTCAGATAGGAATAAGCAGTATTCCATACTGACAAAGTCGGTCTCTGTTTCGGATCATTGGTCAGGATATTTGCATTGATTGCTCCTGCAATAGACACAAATGTATATCCGATAATATATACTACATAACATACAATAAAATAAACTATTCCTGCGATTCCGGTCAGATGAAGCGCCGGTCCCAGATTACACATCAGTGTCGTCGCCAGTGCCATCAATGCCCAGCCTACCATGATGGAGAACCGCACCTTGCCAAACCTCTTACTTTCAAATCGTTCTAGGAAATATGCGATCAATGGATCTGTTACTCCATCCAGAATTCTTGATGCTGTAATAATTACACCTGTGACTGCGACCAGAATTCCAAAGTTGGCATTCCCGATATAAGTTGCACTCGTCATCAGCATATAGAAGACCATCTGTCCGGCTCCGGTCATGGTAGCTAGTGCAATCTGCCATGTTTTTGCTTTCTTGTACTGTAGTTTTTCTTCCATTTTTCATACCCTCCTGAGCTTCTTACAATGCGCACCATTACACATCTCTTGTATTTATCATAGCAGGAAGATTTTTAGTGCGGTAGAAGTATATTTTTTATAATAGCATTATTTTGTCTCTTGTTTCTTTTATTTTCAGTAAAAAAACAATTTATTTATTTTGCCTATAGTAATTATTTTGCCTATGTGATATATTTTTACTATTATCTGTTTTTCAGGAGGTTTTTATGGATACTTCGCTTTTCACCCGTCTGCTTTCTAATCTGCTATCGGTTTCCAGTATACAACTGACCAATCCGAACCGTGAATTAAAGGCATTTGAAGAAAAAAATTGTCTGCTTCCCTCTTTACAACCTATGTTCACCGCAGATGCCATTGGATTTCTGCTGCCTGTCATAGCCCCTGCGACTGTTTATGAGATTCAGGATAAGCTGGGCATCTGCATTACGTTTTTTCAATTTCAAGAGAACACTTATCTCATCGGTCCCTATGTCCAATATGAATACCAGGACAAACTGATCGAACAACTGCTAGTCGAGAACCAGTTATCTGCTTCTCTTGCGCTGTCCATAAAATTATACTACACGTCTCTTCCGCTTGTGTATACAAATCAGATCCAGAACGTGATTAACGCCCTGACCAGATCCTTTGATCCTTCCATTTCTTCCTATACCTTCCGCAGGCTGAACGGCTTCATACAGTCCATGGAAAGCACTGACAAAATGAGCACTCTGCGAGATCCTTGTGATTACAGTGCAATCTATAAACGATATGATGCCGAGCACCGCTTTCTTCATATGATTGCTTCCGGTGACATTGAAAATATCGCATCTGCCCACAATGAAATGGAACAAAGCGCACTGTCCTCCGGTTTTTACCAGTCAGCTTCTTACATCAACCCTCAGGTCGGTTTTACCATTCTTCGTGTACTTGCCAGAAAAGCTGCAGAAGAAGGCGGGCTGTCGATTATTACCATCAATGAGATCACACAGCGCTATGTCCAAATGATGGAGGCTGCCACCACGCAGAACGACTCTGCCCATTACATTCACGAAATGGTTCTGGAGCTGACAAAAGCCGTTCATGAGCATAAATTGCATGATCAGAATTATCCGAAGCTCATCTCCGACACCATAGAATATCTCTATCTGCACCTCGGAGAAGAGATCCGACTGCAGGAGCTTTCACAGGTTGTCCATGTATCCCCCTCTTATCTGTCCAAGTATTTCCGGAAGATCACAGGCATGACGATTTCTCAGTATCTTACTATTGAACGTTGCAAAAAAGCTGCAGAGCTTCTCTCATCCTCTGAATATCAAATCCAGGAGATTAGCAGCTTCGTAGGCTATTCCGACAACAATTATTTTGTCAAAGTATTCCGCAAAATCTATGGTCAAACACCTTCCGACTATCGAAAAGAGCTTCTGTCAGGCGCTACGGGATCGTAAGGTACGACTCCAGAGCATTGTCAGTACCCCAGCAATGATCACAGAGATAACCATTGTTGCTGCGTGGGAAAAGGCGATTCCGTAAGCCCCGTAGAGTCTGTTCATGACAGCCAGCACCGGAAGAAATACCAGCCCCTTGTCTAACAGTGAGACAATAATTGCATAATCTGCCTTTCCCGTTGACTGCAGAAATGTCTGGAAAGTCTGATAAACAGCATAGATCGGTGCCACACAGATATTCGCCAGTACGAATATCTGTCCGTATCGGATCACACAGTCATCCTGTATGAATGCAGCTACCAGCTTCGCTCTGTTCTGATAAATACAAAATGCAAGCAGGGTTCCGGCAATCATTGCAAAAGCCGCTGTTTTCCGGAGAATCTCATACATTCTTTTATAGTTTTTGCTGCCGAAATTATAGGATATCGCCGGCTGCAATCCCATACAGAAACCCATGATCAGCATCGTAATAATCAGTCCCAGCTTACCGGCTACGCTCTGGGCTGTCAGAAAAACGGAACCATGTTCTACCATCATCCGGTTCTGCACCGCATTAGATACACTTCCAAGGATCGTAGAGAATGTCATAGGCAGCCCCAGAGTCAATACCGGTACAACAACTTCTCTGCAAAAATGAAGATTTTGCCTATGCGGAAGAAAGACCGGTTTCTTTTTCGCCAAAAGCAATAGAATCAGCGCTGCGGAAAATATGTTGCCAATCACCGTTGCCAGCGCAGCTCCTGCTACATCCATCTGTAACCCTAGGATAAACAGTGCATCCAATATGATATTAAGCAAGGTTCCTCCCAGGTTGGCAAGCATTGCCGTGGCTGCTTCTCCATCGGATCTTAATATACTTCCATATGCCGTAGAAAACAAAACAAACGGACCCGAAAGAGCAAAAATTTTTAGATATCTCTCTGCATCTGCAAGAAAGCTTTCCTCTGCGCCCAAGATTCTGCATAATGGTTCAGCGTACAGTCCCGTTAAAAGCCCGTAAATAGTTCCCAGAAGCAGTGTTCCCATACAGCAAAATGCTGTAATCTCACTGATCTGCTTCCGGTTCTTCTCCCCAAGTGCAATGGAGACCGCTGTCCCTCCACCGATTCCGAACAACGTTCCGATTCCGGACAATACCGTAAATGCCGGCATACACACCGAGATTGCCGCTATTTTTTTCGGATCTCCCACCTGTCCGATAAAAAACGTATCCGCCAGATTATAAAGCACCATAACAATGATAACAATCATGGCTGGTAATGCCAGCCTGAGTACCAGCTGCAGATAGGATCCCGTTTCCAGAATTCTCTCATTTTGCGTTTCTGCTCCGTATTCGATTCTGTCGTCCTCTTTCATCACTCTGTCCTCCATTGTACTGTGTAATCTGTCTCTTGTTATATCTGTAGAAATAATATATAATTATATATCCAGTATATATCGCTGTATATCAGATATACAACCGTCACATATCATAGGAGTGTAGTGTTAATGAATACCGAGAATAATAAAAGATTTATGACTACTGAAGAAAATATAATAAATGCCTACAACCGATTGGCATCCACCAAAAGAGTGGATCGGATTACTGTCAGCGATATCTGCCGCGCCGCAGGAATCCACCGGACTTCATTTTACGGTCATTTTCAAGATATCCATGCTCTGCAGTCCAAAGTGGCTGCTCTGCAACTACAGAAATTGTTGGATTGCTTTATGAGAGACGGAACCTGGAATCTGAGAGAAGGACTGCAGATGCAATTGCAGTTTTTTTATGATAACCGTAATATTCTGAAAAGAAATCTGCGATCTGAAGTTAATGAAAACCGATTCATCGATTTTCTATCCCAACAGGTGACAGAACGGTACAAGACTTCTTTTCAAAAACGTTATCACGGTGAAGATGAGATCGAAATCGAATATCAAAAAGAATTCCTGACAATGGGAACACTCGCCATTTTGAAAAAATGGATTTTGTCCGATTGTCAGGAATCCTGTGAAAAAATTGCAAAAATATTATATACGCTCTATGTAGTACCTTTCGATGCGGGCTAATCTCTTAACCGCGCAGTTTGAAGTGTCCCAACAGCTCATTCAGTGTGGTAGCAGATGCAGAAAGTTCCTCGCTGGTAGCGGAAGTCTCCTGGGCTGCTGCGGAATTGGACTGGATCACATCGTTGATGTCTTCCACGCCTTTCTTGATGTTGCTGACAGATTCTGCCTGTCTGTCGGATGCGGTACGAATGTTAGCAACCTCCTGGATAATCTGATCCAGATCAGTCATAACCTTCTGCATGGCATCATTCGTCTCCTTGGTGACCTTGTTTCCCACTTCTACTTCGTTCATGGACTCTTCGATCAGCTTCTTAGACTCTACTGCGGAATTCGCGCTCTCTTCTGCAAGCTGCCTGATCTGATCTGCTACTACCGCAAATCCTCTTCCTGCTTCACCGGCACGGGCTGCCTCAATAGATGCATTTAAAGACAGCAGATTGGTCTGTGATGCAATGTTCTCAATATCTGCGATGATCTTCTCGATGTTCTGGGTCGTGGTATCGATCTTCTTCATAGCACCTACCAGTTCATCCATCTTCTTCTGGCTGTTGGCTGCTTCGATGCCGACCTGCTTTGCCTTGTTGTGAACAATATCGGTAGATTTAGTGTTCTCCAGTACCTGCGACGTTACTTCTTCAACGGTAGCTACCAGTTCTTCTACGGCTGCCGCCTGACTGGTTGCGCCTTCTGCGATGTCCTGTGCACTGACAGCCAGCTGGTTGCTGCCTGCAGATACCTGCTCGGAAGATCCCTGGATGCCGTGCATGGTCTCACTGATCTTGTTGACCATCTCATTCAGTTCTTCCAACACACTGTGAAGCTGTCCCACATAAGCCTCCGGGCAACTGCTATGTACATCAAAATTACCTTCGGAAAAATGTTTTACAATATCAGACAAATCAGATATCACTTTTTTCAAATTGCCGGCTGCAGTCTCAAAGCTGTCGGATAATCTTCCCAACTCATCCTCAGACTCATAAGGAATGCCAATCTCAAAGTCGCCGGATGCAATTTTCTCCGATGCTGCTACCAGATTTTCAATAGGCTCCACCAGCATATTGGCGAGCATTCCGGAAAATTTGACAGTGAAAAAAATACTCATTGCTAATAATAGCAACACGATTACTATCCCCACGTAATTCTGCATCTGTAACATTGCCACAAATGCCACGAATGCAATCACGACATATAATATATCCATGATTCGAAATATAAGAGAAAGCTTGTTCTTAATTGGTCTGTTCCTGAGAATTTCTTCTGATTTTTTCATTTGTACCTACCCCTTCCTGTTTATATAAATATTTTAATTAACAATGTAATCTTCGTCAAGCATTAAGCATCCTGATCCTATATTAAAAATCATGTATGGGATGTCTTACTCATCTCAAGCAATTTATCCCGCATTTCATTCTCAATGCGCTGTAAATCTTCCTCTGCGCTCTGTCTTCTCGCACGACCCTCTTCCTGAATCTTCATGACTTCGTCCAGTGTGTTCATCAGGGTCTGGTTCGTGGTCTTTAGCGTCTCGATATCCACAATGCCCCGCTCGGATTCCTTCGCTGTCTCCACCGATGCCACTTTCAGTGCTTCCGCATTCTTCTTCAACAGTTCGTTGGTCATATCCGATACCGCACGCTGTGCCTTGGCTGCGTCGGTAGCATGATCCAGGCCGATGGCAATAACCATCTGGCTCTTCCACAGAGGGATGGTGTTCACCAGTGTGGACTGGATTTTCTCGGACATGGCAATATCATTGGACTGGATCAGGCGGATCTGTGGTGCCATCTGTAAGGAAATGGCTCTGGTCAGTTCCAGATCATAGATTTTCTTCTCGAATCTCTCACACATTGCCGCAAAATCCTTCGTTGCCTGGGTGTCCTCCGGCAGTCCGCTCTTTTGTGCCTTTTCCAGAAGCTCCGGCAGTTCCTCATTTTTTGCCTGTGCCAGTTTCTTTTTTCCTGCCAGAATGTACATGGACAGTTCTTTATAATAATTCAGATTCAACTGATACAGCTTGTCCAGTACCGCTACATCCTTTAGCAGTACCACCTGATGGCTCTCCATGGCATCGCAGATCTTGCCGATATTGACTTCCGCCTTGTCATATTTTGCCTTCAGATTACTCAGCTTGTCTCCGCTTTTCTTGAACAGTCCGAAGAATCCCTTCTCCTCCTCGGTGTCAAAATCCTTCAACTGCGCCACCACATCGGTCAGAAGCTGTCCGACCTCTCCCATATCCTTGGTTCGGACATTGCTTAGCGCCGTCTCGGAGAAATCCGCGATCTTCTTCTGGCTTCCCGCACCGTACTGCAACACTGCCTGGGTGTTGGTCAGATCGATCTGTGATGCAAAGTCATCTACCATCTTCTGTTCTTCCGGTGTCAGTTCCATCTCTGGAACCGCCTGCTCTTCCACCAGTTCTTCCGGTTTCTTCTCCACGATCTCCGCCTTCGCCTCCGCAAAGGGATCCAGTGTCAGTGTGGGTGCCTCTTTCGTTGCTGCGTCTAAATCAATACTCATGCTTATACCCCCGTCTTTCATGGTTTCTGTTTTTATATCTCAATTTTTAAGATCTCCTTTCCCTTGCAAAATCCGATTCCGTCAGACCCTCTTTGGCCAGCATCGTCTGCAATACCTGCGCGTCTGCCGAAGCATCGAAGGCGGCATCCTGAAACAGATTGTTCAGTAATGTCACAAATGCCTGATTGATCATATCCAGTGTCTTCTCGATCTCTTTCTTTGCTTCGAGAATGTCATCTCCCGGGCTGCTGACCTCATCAAACTCCGCATACTGCTCCACCAGCTTTAACATTGTTGGCAGATAGTAATCCATCAGCTTATGCATCCGGTGCATCTGCTCCGGGTGCTCCTGTACTCTGTCAAAGATCTCCTTCAGCAGATTCTCCAGCCGGTACAGCTTTTCGGAGATCGCCTCTCCCTCGATCCTGTCATTCAGATCCCGCAGATGGCGGATATATTCCATTCCTTCCGCTACCATACTGTGCAATTCCTGCTCTCTGCGGTTCTGCTCCGTATCCTGTGGATCCGCACTGTCTGTATTCTGTTCCTTCTCCTGCTCGCTGATCTTCTTCTGCTCCAGATAGGCTTTTTCCGTCTCCAGATACTGACGGTAGATCACATTATTGAGCATAAAACAGGTCTCTTTATCATCCAGATGTCCGTCCGGGAACATTCCGGCCTTTAACATCTTACGCAGATCTCTTCTGACATACCGGACACTTTTTCCGGTATAGCGAGCCATTTCATTGATCACACCATACATCTTGGTGCCACACAATTCCAGATACTTTTCCGCACGCTTTAATCTTCTGCGCTGTCCGTTGCCGTAAGCAATCATTTCCAGAAATACCAGAGAAAGTACTCCCGGAAGGATCGCCGCGCTTAAAGCTGCCGCCTGAAAAGCAGCCAGTAAAAGCTGCACCAGAAGTCCCAGTCCGCTGAATCCCAGACCGATCCCGCCGAACACGGTGCACAGGGTTCCGGAGACACTTCCTTTTTTCTCCATTTTGACCAGAGAAGTCATTTCTGCTGCGGTGGCCGGTCGCGGTGTAACCGGCTGTGTCTGATTCCTTGCCCGGTTCTGCTCAGCCTGTGCCTTCCGCTGTGCCTCCCACCGTGCTTCCCGTTCTCTGCGCTGTCTGTGCCATTCCTCGTTCTGTCTGCGGTGCTCTTCCTGCTGCTTTTCCCGCTGTTCCCGTTCGGCCTGGATCTCCTCTTCGGTCTTCATCTCTTCCCGTTTTTTATCCTGCCAGTTACGCTGGGAATTCCACACCCTTTTCTCCGTGGCCTCTCTGGCTTCTCTGGAAAGATTCGCCTGAAAATCCGCTTCCCGCAGAGCATCGTTGACCGTGTCCGTCACCAGCGTGTTCAAAGCGTGAAAGTCACCGGTCTTCATTGCTTCCGCAATGGTCTCTTTAAATTTTTCCCCTAGGTTATTATTTTGCATTTCACTCATAATTAATATTTTCTCTGATTTTTCAGTTCTTCATAGAGCAGGCAGTAATTTTCATAACGTATCTGCGCTATCTCCCCCTCTGCCACGGCATCTTTCACGCCGCAGACCGGTTCAAAGATGTGAGAACACCCTCCGAATCTGCAATATTTTTCAAAGGGGGCAAACTCCGGATAATAATCCGCCAGCTGTTCCTTTTCCAGTTGAAACAGCCCCAGAGAACTGAAACCCGGGGTGTCCAGAATATAAGTATCCTGCGCTATGGAGATCAGTTCGGAATGTCTGGTGGTATGTTTTCCCCTCTCGATCTTCTCACTGATGGAACCGGTCTCCATAACAGTTCCCGATTGCAGACAATTCACCAGAGACGATTTTCCGACGCCACTGGGGCCCGCCACCGTAGTGGTCTTCCCCCGAAGCAGTTCCTGCATGGTATCGATTCCTTCTCTCTTCGTTGCACTGACAGTGATGGTCCGGAATCCGGCCTGTTCATAGATGGCACGATAATCTTCTTTTTTCCCCTCTTCATCGATGTCCTGCTTATTAAAGCAGATGATGCAGGGAATGTCCTGCCGCTGCATCATGATCAGAAAACGATCCAGCAGATTAAAGTTCGGCTGCGGTTTTGTGATGGCAAAGATCACCAGCGCCTGGTCCACATTGGCCACTGCCGGCCGGATCAGCTCGCTGTGTCTGGGAAGCAGCTCCCTGATATTCCCTTTTTTCTGTGCTTCATCCAGGACGTCCATTTCCACGTCATCCCCTACGAGGGGTTTCCTGTGATCCTTGCGGAAGACTCCCTTGGCCTTGCATTCGTAGATTGCCCCATTCTCTATATGGCCAACGTCCACACAGTGGCCAACGTCCACACAGTGGACGTAATAGAATCCGGCAATTCCTTTTATAATCTTGCCTTTCATAGCTTCCTGCCTTTGGTCTTATTCCTTCACGAACTCAATTCTTCTGGTAAAGGAACGGTTTTCTGTCGTTCCGGGAACCGTCACCTGTTCTCCGGTATCCGGGTTCGTTGTGGTGGTCGGTTCGCTGGTCACCTGGTAAGTCATGGTCAGCGTACCACCGGAAGCGGTCATGCCGTTGAAGTTCGTGGCCACGGGGAAAGTGCTGGTCTTGGTATCCAGCAGTACATTGTTGTCATCTGTCACCAGTTTGATGCTGACTTCCATTCCCGATACATAACCGGGTGCCTCAGAAGTCGTCGGTGCCGCAATGCTGACATTACACTTGTAAGTCACCTTCTGTGCTCCCTGACTGACCTTAATATCAATGGAGGTTCCCTGATCCACATAGGAGCCATGGGAATAGCTCTGATAGCAGATCATGCCTTCGCCCACTTCATCACTGTAGATATAAGTCACGCTGTTTACCGTCAGTCCGGCTTCAATGGCTTCCACCGTACCGTCCTGCTCTGACAGTCCGATCAGATTCGGAACACGGACCTTCGTATCTTCCTTACCCTGGCTTACGGTCACTGTGATCACGCTGCCCTTGGGTGCCTTATTGCCCTCTGTGGGTGTTTGTGAAATCACTCGTCCGGCCTCCACAGTATCGGAATAACCTTCTGTCTTATTGACCAGAAATCCCCTGCTTACCAGCTGGGTATTGGCTTCATCATAGGTAAGCCCTTCCACACCCGGTACCTCTACTCCCTGGGTTCCGGCACTTGCCTTCAGAGTCACCTTGCTGCCTTTCTCAATTCGGGCGCCTACGCTGACATCTGTATTTATGACCACACCCTCCGCTACGGAATCGGATTCTTCATAAGTGACTTCCGTTAAAATTCCAAGACCCGTCAGGGTATTTCTCGCGTCTTCCACATTCATGCCCGTTACATCCGGCATGGTAATCTTCACAGTTTCTTCTTCGGTTTCCTCAGTAGTAATGATCGGTCCGGAAGAATGGTTATCCTCATCCTTTTTACCACCGAAGATTTTCATTGCAAGAACAATCAATATAATACAGATCACAATACCGGCAACAATGGCTAAGATGGTAGTCATTTTCTCCATTTTAGGATCATAGTCGTAATCGTCCTCGCCATCTCTCTCTTCTTCGTTCTCGTACGCTGCTTCCGTATCGGAACGCAGGCGCATGGTCTCATCATGATCCGGTTCCTCATATTCACGCCCTTTGGAGTATTGTGTTTTTCTTTTGATATGTGCCATGTCCTCATCGGAGATCATCCGTGTACCACCCTCCATGTCCGGATCGTGGTTCACTACAAAATCTTCTTCCGGATTGATCAGGGACTGCTTCAGATCTGCGATCAGCTCCTCCATATTCTGATATCTGCGATCCGGGGACTTCTGACAACACTTTAATACAATGCTTGCCACGCCGGAGGGGATCTCCGGCACATATTCCTTCGGAGAAGGCATCTCCTCCTGGATATGCTTGATAGCAATGGCAACCGTAGTCTCCCCGTTAAAGGGTACTCTGCCGGTCAGCATCTCAAACATGGTAATACCCAGAGAATAAATGTCACTCTTCTCATCACTGTAACCGCCTCTTGCCTGCTCCGGAGAAGTATAGTGCACGCTTCCCATGACATTGGAGGTAATGGTGTTGCTGGTAGCCGCCTTGGCAATACCGAAATCCGTCACCTTGACCTTACCGTCTTTGGAGATTATGATATTCTGCGGTTTGATATCACGATGAATAATATGATTGTTATGTGCAGCCTGAATACCCATACTTACCTGAATGGCAATACTTACTGCTTCCTTGTAGGACAGGCGTGCCTTTTTCTCAATGTACTTTTTGAGGGTGATGCCCTCCACCAGTTCCATGACGATATAGTAGATTCCGTTCTCTTCCCCGACATCATAGACATTTACGATATTGGGGTGCATCAGTCCTGCTGCCGCCTGGGCTTCAATCCGGAATTTGGAAACGAAATTAGCATTTTCACTAAATTCCTGTTTTAATACCTTGATTGCCACATAGCGATTCAGCTTATGACATTTTGCCTTATAGACATCTGACATACCGCCGGTTCCGATCTTCTCCAGAATCTCGTAGCGATTGCCGATCATCATTCCTATTTTGATCATTCCTGCTCTCCATTCCAAAAACCTAAGTAACTAAGAATATACTCTGTCTCATGCACACGGATTGATCAGTATTACACTGATGTTATCCCTGCCACCGTTGGCATTGGCTGCTTCTACCAGGTGCTGTGCCTTCTCCACGAGGTCTCTTGCCCCGCTGATGATCATACGGATCTCTTCATCCTCCAGCATATTGGTCAGACCGTCCGTACACATTAAGACAATGTCGCCCTCCTGCAGCTCCAGGGTGAAAAAGTCCGGTTCCACATGGTCTTCCGCGCCTACTGCCCTGGTAATGATATTTTTCTTGGGATGATTCCTGGCATCCTCACGATCCAGCTCTCCGATGCGGACCATTTCCTCTACATAGGAATGATCTCTTGTAATCTGGCGTATCCTGCTGTCTCCTATCACATAGAGTCTGCTGTCTCCCACATTTGCCACCTGTAAAAATCTGCCCATGCAGGATGCTGCCACCACAGTCGTCCCCATGCCTTCCAGGCTCTTATCCTCGCTGGCGCGCTTACGGATCACCGCATTGGCTTCCTCGATGGCTTTTTTGAAAATCAGTACCGGATTCTTCTCGAAAGAATTCTCCATCTCGGTAAGCATGGTCTCCACTGTCACCTTCGATGCATAATCTCCCGCATTATGTCCACCCATACCGTCAGCCACGATAAACACGTTGGGCAGGTTGCCCACCGGCTCCTCAGAGGTATAGATATAGTCCTGATTGATATTTCTTTTCCTTCCGATGTCGGTTATGGAAAACGTCTTGAGCACGTCAAACTTCCTCCTGTGAGAGTCCGTCCGGGTTCTTTGTTTCTTCTGCATGACGGCGTCTTAACTGACCGCAGGCTCCGTCAATATCCCGGCCCATTTCCCTTCTAATTGTAACATGTATCTTCTTACTTTCAAGTTTATTTTTAAATGCCTGAATATGCTTCGTATCCGACTGCACATAATCCCGCTCCTTGATGGGGTTCACCGGAATGAGATTCACATGGCAGCACAGGGGCTTCGCCAGGGCAATCAGTTCTCTGACATCCTCTTGTGTATCATTCACACCGCCTACCAGACTGTACTCGAAAGTGATCCTCCGTCCGGTCTGTTCAAAATAGTACTGACACACTTCCATCAGTTCCGCAATGGAATACCGGTTGGCGATGGGCATCAGTTTCCTACGTTTCTCATCGGTTGTGGCATGTAAAGACAATGCCAGTGTGATCTGCAGTTTTTCATCTGCCAGCTGTCTGATCCTCGGCACAATGCCGCAGGTGGATACCGTCACATTTCTCTGACTGATATTCAGACCGTTCTCATCGGTTAAAAGATGCAGGAATTTTAGCAGATTGTCATAATTGTCCATGGGTTCTCCGGTGCCCATGACTACCACGTTGGAGACTCTCTCCCCCGTAAGCTTTGTAATGGCATAAATCTGATCCAGCATCTCGGAAGGCGTCAGATTCCGCTCCAGTCCGTCCAGGGTAGAGGCACAGAATCTACAGCCCATGCGGCACCCTACCTGGGAAGAAATACAGACACTGTTGCCGTGTTTGTACTGCATCCACACGCTCTCTACCACGTTTCCGTCCGCCAGTACAAACAGGAACTTTTTGGTGCCGTCGATCTTCGACTCCTGCACCCGTACGGGCTTCACACAGGTATATTCATATGTTTCCTTACACTGCTCTCTGAATTTTGCGGAAAGGTTGGTCATTTCATCAAAGCTTCGTGCCAGTTTTACGTGCATCCACTCATACATCTGTTTTGCGCGGAATGCCTTTTCTCCCATACCTTCCAGTTCGGTTTTCAGTTCTTCCAGATTCAGGGATTTAATATCTTTTTTACTATCCATTTTCTTCTTTTTTCTTCTTTATTCTTCCGCTTTTCTGCGCAGCCTTGCATAGTAGAATCCGTCGGTCTCATCCGTTCCCGGCAGAAGCTGTCTCTCCTCTTCTAACACGAACGGGAACTTCTCCGTGATCCAGGCTACCATTTTCTGATTCTCGCCGTCATGAATGGTACAGGTGCTGTATAACAGCACGCCACCCGGCTTCACATACCGCCATCCGGCTTCCACGATCAGTCTCTGTAACTCATTGATGGATCTAAGGCTCTCCGGTGTCACATGATATTTAATATCTCTCTTTTTTCCCATGACACCCAGTCCCGAGCAGGGCACATCCATCAGCACCACATCTGCGTATCCTTCATGAGCTACATCGGAAACCGTGGCATCGTGCACCTCCACTTCCACATTCGTACACTGCATGCGTTCCAGATTCTCAAGGATCAGCTCGGTCTTGTATTCCGAAACATCGCGGGATAACACATGCCCTTGGGTCCCAGCGTACTCGGAAGCCAGCATCGTCTTGCCTCCCGGTGCCGCACACAGATCCATGACCTTGTCTTGGGGGCGGATCTGCGCCGCCTTCACTGCCAGTGCGGACGAGACATCCTGTACGGTAAATCTGCCTTCGGCGAATCCGGGGAGTGCATTCACATTTTCCAGATTCTGTGCCAGATACACATAGGGAAGTTCCTTACTTTGTGTAAGGCTCACCCCTGTACTTTCGATCTGTGTGACCAGATCTTTTCTCTCCTCTTCCGACAGATCCACACGGAACCGCAGAGATACCGGATGGATCTGCAGCAGTCCTTTCAGAAGTCTTTCCGTTCCCTCTACGCCGTATACCGGAAGCCACAGCTCCACGATCCATTCTGGCATAGAATATTTTACGCTGAAATATTTCACCGTATCCGCAGGATCCGGCAGCGGCATGTTGTCCTTACTGCGCGAAATATTGCGAAGGATGGCATTGACAAAGCCCTTCAGGGTACGGAAGCCGCGCTTCGCCGCTAGCTTGCAGGCTTCGTTACATACCGCACTGTCCGGCACCGCATCCATATACAGGATCTGATAAGTGCTCATCCGGAGCAGACACCGGATCAAGGGTTTCATCTTGCGGACGGGAACCGATGAAAACTGATTCAGATAATAGTCCAGCTCCAGCTGCCTCTCGATGGTACCTTCCGTAACTCTCTTGATAAATGCCTTATCCCTGGGATCCAGGTAATCGTATTTATCCAGCACTGCTTTTATTAATTTATGGGAAAAATCCTGCCCCTTTTCCAGGTTCAGCAGGATCTCCATAGTAATCTCTCTTGTATCGGTTGCTGCATGATTTCCCATGCTTAATCTCTCCTTCTGCGGTTGCCGCCGTACAGCAGGATCAGTCTGAGCAGCTGCAATGCGGAAGATGCCGCTCCCGCCACATAGGTAAGTGCCGCCGCTGTCAGCACCTTTTTACCGCCGCTTACTTCCTCGCTGCCAAGCAGTCCGTATTCTTCCACCTTCACAATGGCTCTGTGGGAAGCATTGAACTCCACGGGAAGGGTCACCAGCTGGAAAATAACGGTCAGGGCAAATGCCCAAATACCCAGCTGGATCAGTGTCTGGTTCCAACTTAACAG
>CAVFMG010000013.1:0-13533 GCA_963623435.1 Odoribacter splanchnicus | reverse complement strand
CTGTACGGACGTTCATGGGCACATAGCCGTGGGCATGCTGAATGGCATGACCGCACTCATGGGCCGCCACGCTGACTGCGGTCACTGAAGTCCCGTTATAATTACTATAAGACAACCGCACTGTATCCGTCCGGGGATCATAATGATCGCCGTCGTTGGAATTCAGGCACTCAATCTGTACGTTATATAAGCCTTCTCTGTTTAAAATATTCCGGGCTGCTTCCGCTCCCGTCAGTCCTCTCATATTCCGGACCTTGCTGTATTTGCGCATGGTGGAGTTCACCAGCGCGCTGGCGCCCAGGCACAGGACCAGTCCGATCAGTACCAGAAAATAGGTAGGGTCAAAATAATAGCCATATCCGTAATAACCACCGTACATACGAAGGTCTCCTTTCTGTCAACACCGCTTACCCGATTGTTGTTTTTCGTTTCGTCGTATCTTAACGTTCGCCCAGAAGTTCTCCCGGTTGCACCTTTACTCCCAGCAGAAAATCATGGGTCGTCATACGCTTCTTTCCTTCCAGCTGCAATTCCATAACCTTTAAGGCACCTTCCGCCGCAGCCACTTCAAAGGAATCCTTATTCACCGTAAGGATCGTGCTGGGGGCTTCTTTGTGTGCCGTAGCCATAGGAATTGCCTTCCAGATCTTCAACTGTTTTCCATGATAAAACGTATAGGCGCTGGGCCAGGGAGTCAGTCCCCGGATCAGTCTGTCCAGTTCCACCGCTGTCTTCGTAAAATCCAGTCTGCCCATCTCTTTGGTGATCAGCGCCGCATAGCAGGTCTTGCTGTCATCCTGTTTTTCCGGAATTAATTTTCCGGCTTCCAGTAAGGGCAGTGCCTCGGTGATTGCCTCGCCGCCTAACACCATCAGTTTATCGTGCAGTGTCTCAAAGGTATCTTCCGTAGTGATGGGGATCTTCTTCCGGTACAGCATATCGCCGGTATCCAGTCCGGCATTCATCTGCATGATGGTCACACCGGTCTCGGTCTCTCCGTCAATGATCACTCTCTGGATCGGAGACGCGCCACGATACTTCGGAAGCAGGGATGCATGGATATTCAGGCATCCGTACTTCGGCAGATCCAGGATCTCCTGGGACAGGATCTGTCCGAACGCTGCCACAATATAGATATCCGCGGGATATTTTTTCAATTCTTCTATTGCCTCGGGAGTTTTGATTCTGCGGGGCTGGAATACCGGGATACCGTGTTTTACAGCACATTCCTTCACCGGAGGGAACTGCAGCTGTCCGCTTCTGCCCTTTGCCTTATCCGGCTGGGTCACCACTGCGGTGATCTCATGTCCTTGTGCGATCAGAGCTTCCAGGGCTCCCACCGCGAAATCCGGGGTTCCCATAAATACGATCTGCATAGCTTATCTCCTTCCCGGAAGCTTATTCTTCTTCCTCGTCCTCATAGGTCATATCCTGCAGAGGTCCTTCTGCCTTCTCCACATAGAGATGACCGTCCAAGTGATCCAGTTCGTGGCAGATGGCTCTGGCTAACAGTTCCGTGCCCTCTACCTCGATGGGCTTCATATTCACATCCAGTGCCACTGCTTTTACATAATTGGGTCTGGTCACGATACCGAACTTGCCGGGAACGCTTAAGCATCCTTCCTGTCCGGTCTGTTCTCCGCTACTCTCCACGATGCGGGGATTGATGAGAATATACGGATCCTCTCCCGTCGTGTCGATCACGACGATTCTCTTAAGTACTCCCACCTGGGGAGCTGCCAGTCCTACGCCGTTTGCATCGTACATGGTCTCTAACATATCCTCGATCAGTTCCTTCGTCCGGGGAGTCATCTCCTTGACCTCTTTACAGGTCTTGGTCAATACTTCATCTCCATACTCACGAATATTTCTGATTGCCACCGTTCTTACCTCCTATTCTTCAAAACGCAACAAATCAACGCCCTCATAGGAAATCAGCTTTTCCTGCAAGTAGTAACGTTGACTTCCTATGGGTGAGTTTTATAACACATTTATCGGGTCAAAATCGAATTGTATACTCAGCTGTCTCGGCTGCCACTGTCGTAAAGTCTCCTCCACACAGTCTTTTACCTCCACCAGCGTATCGTACTCCGCATGCTTTACATAGAACACATACCGGTAAATGTCGTTGATCTTGCTGATATTTGCCGGGGTCGGTCCCAGTATCTGCAAAAAGTCCATATTAGACTTTACCACATCTGTCAGCCCGAGGGCAAGCTGTTTTACATTTTCTTCCTCCTTGCCGTAGATCTGGACGGCAAGCATATGCGCCGCGGGCGGATATCCCGACAGCTCTCTGTACAGGATCTCTTCCTCATAAAAGCTCTTGTAATCCTGGGCTGCCGCACAGGTAATGGCATAGTGATCCGGCTGGTAAGTCTGGATCACCGCTTCCCCGGGAAGTACGCCTCTGCCGGCACGGCCCACCGCCTGGGTCAGAAGCTGGAACGTCCGCTCCCCGGCACGGTAATCGGAAGCGTTTAATGACAGATCCGCCGCCAGGATCCCCACCAGGGTCACCTTCGGGAAATCGTGCCCCTTGACGATCATCTGGGTGCCGATGAGCACATCCGCCTCACCGCCTGCGAACGCGGACAGAATTTTCTCATAACTATCCTTCGTCCGGGTGGTATCCGCATCCATGCGCAGTGTCCGCACCCCGGGATACATTTCCTTTAATTTCTCTTCGATCTGCTGTGTCCCCGCCTTGAATCCCAGAATATATTTGGATCCACACTTCGGACAGAGCTTCGGCATGGGCTGTGTATAGCCACAGTAATGACAGAGCAGTCTGCCTCCCTTATGCTCCGACAGAGAGACGTCACAGTGGGGGCATTTCATGACCTCACCGCAGGAACGGCAGGATACGAATCCCGCATAACCTCTCCGATTCAAAAACAATATGGTCTGCTGCCCCTTACTTAACCGGTCCGTCATCAGTTCCTGTAATTTCCTGCTGAAAATGGAACGGTTGCCCTCCTGCAGTTCCTGTCTGAGATCCACCGTATGCACCTTTGGCAGTTCTCCGCCGGTGAGACGCTTTGTCAGGTGAAACAGTCGATACTGCCCTCTCCCGGCACGGTAATATGCCTCTAAGGAAGGAGTTGCCGATCCTAACACCACGCTGGCTCCGTAGAGCTTCGCCACTTCCTCGGCAGTCTCCCTGGCATGATATTTGGGAGTACTTTCACTTTTGTAGCTGTTCTCCTGTTCCTCATCCATGACGATCAGTCCCAGATTCGGAAACGGGGTAAACAGTGCTGAACGGGGTCCTATGATCACATCGATCTCTCCGGCTTTGGCACGCTCACACTGATCGTATTTTTCCCCGGGAGACAGTGTGGAATTCATCACACTGACCCGGTCGCCGAATCTCTGGTAGAACCGAAGCAGCGTCTGGTAGGTCAAGGCGATCTCCGGAATCAGCACGATTGCCTGGCGCCCTCTTTCTATCATCTCGCCGATCAGCTGCATGTACACTTCCGTCTTGCCGCTGCCGGTGATGCCGTGGATCAGATAGGTCTGTTTCTTCCCGGCGTCAAAATCCTTAAGTACTTCCGTTACAATATATTGCTGTTCCGAACTTAAGATATTGCGTACGGTCTCCGAGACCTGCATTTTCACCGGATTCCGGTAGCTTTCGAAACTGACTAATTTTGCTGCGCCCACTTTTACGATGCTGTTCACCGTGGCCGCGCTGACGCCCAGTTTCCCTGTGATCCACTCATAGGGAATGGTCTCCTGCTCCGACAGAGCTCGCAGAAGCCTTGCCTTTGCCACCTGTTTCTTCCGTTCACATTCCCCTAAGAGCGACAGGATCTCTTCCCTGCTCATGAGACGTACCAGCTGTCTGTGTTCCAGCTTTTTCACGGACTGCTTCGCCGGTAGCACCGTCTTCAGTGCCTGGATCATGGTACAGCCATAATTACGACGGATCCAGGCTGCCAGAGCGATCATTTTATCCTCCATGCCGGTCTCTTTTTCGGGGAGCCCTGCGATCTCCTTGATCTTCTCCGGTGCGAACTGACACTCCTTACCGATGCCCACCACATATCCCTTGATCAGGCGGTTGCCGTTGCCAAAAGGGATCATAACGCAGGCGCCGGGCTCCAGCTTATCCCGCAGCCTCTCCGGTACCCGGTACTGAAAGGTCTTATCCAGTTTTTCATGAGAGATATCCACGATGATATCTGCATATAACGTACTCAATCTGTTGTCCTCATGATTTTATTTCCTGTTTATTTTACCGCCGATCCCGGGATGTGTCCTTCTGCCAAAATGTCCCTGATCAGATCACGCTCATCCATGGGATGCTTCACGCCCTTGATCTCCTGGTAGTCTTCATGTCCCTTGCCCGCCAGCACGATAATATCGCCGGGCTCTCCGTGTTCGATGGCATAGGTGATGGCTTCCTTACGGTCGCAGATCTCCACGTATTTTCCATCCGTTTTCGCCATACCGGTCTTGATATCGTTGATAATATCCTGCGGTTCCTCGAACCGGGGATTATCGGAAGTGATGATGGTCAGATCCGCCAGTCTGCCGCTGACCTCTCCCATCTCGAAGCGGCGCTGTCTGGAACGGTTGCCTCCGCAGCCGAACAGGCTGATCAGACGGTTCGGCTCATACTCCCGCAGAGTGGTTAAAAGACTTTCCAACGCCATAGCGTTATGAGCATAATCGATCAGCAGAGTAAATTTGTCAGAGACTTTGATCATCTCGATACGACCCTTTACCTTTGCCTGTAACAGTGCTTTTTTGATATTTTCTTCATCTACCTGAAAATGACGGCAGATGGCGATGGCGGCAAGGGCATTGTACACGCTGAATTTGCCGGGCATGGGAACTTCCACCGTGAAATCCATCAGTCCCGTCACGTGGAAGGTGACGCCCAGTTCTCCGGGCTTGTGCACCAGCTGTCTGTCTTCGGCACGTAGCATGCAGTGCTCTCCCATTCCGAAGCTCTCCAGAGTACAGGTGTGACCTTCCGTCACTGCCTGCCAATGGGCATCGTCACCGTTGACGATACCGACCTTGCACTGCTTGAACAGCAGTCCCTTGCAGTGCAGATATTCTTCAAAGTTGGCATGCTCATTCGGTCCGATATGATCCGGCTCCAGATTCGTGAAAATGCCGTAATCGAAGACAAAGCCCTGGGTTCTGTGCAACATCAGTGCTTGGGAGGATACTTCCATCACCACGGTATCCAGTCCGGCATCCACCATGCGGGCGAAATACTCCTGCAGCAGATAGGATTCCGGTGTGGTATTGTTGGCATGAATATGTTCTTCCCCGATGATCACCTCGATGGTTCCCACCAGTCCCACTTTATATCCGGCATTTTCCAGAATGGATTTCACCAGATAGGTGGTCGTGGTCTTACCCTTGGTGCCTGTAATGCCGATAACTTTCAGTTTCTCTGCCGAATGGTCGAACCATGCTGCGGAGATAAATGCCATTGCATACCGGGTATCCGCCACTTTGATCACGGTTACATCCGCATCCGCCGGAAGCTCCACGTCTTTCTGTACCACCAGCACTCCGGCGCCCTGTGCTGCCACCTGCGCGGCAAACTCATGTCCGTCAAAATTAGCTCCGGAAATGCAGAGGAACAGACAGCCCGGTATGACTTTCCGGGAGTCATAGACGACTGCCGGGATCTCTCTGTCTAATGTTCCCTGCACCAGTTCATATTCCAAGTGCTCCAGAAGCTCTGTTAATTTCTTGTTTTCCATCTTATTCTTATCCTTTTCCATAGAGGTATCCGCCTTTCGCCCAGGAATCTTTTTCGCATACTGTATTCTATTTTACTCTTTTTTCTCAAAATGTACCACCCTTAAATTTAGTTGCATCTTTTGCTTTTTCCGAAGCAATGGTATAATATTACTGATTTTATTTAAGGGGGACTTCTCATGAACGGTTTCTATGGGTCTGCATTCGGAAATATCCTTGGCACATTTTATTTTCTTCTATTTCAATGTGTGGGGGTTCTGTACATAAAACGTATTTTTCCTAAAAAGGGACTTCTGTTCCATCTGCTGACCGGCAGTGTATCCGGCTCTGTTCTGTTGCAATGGATTCCTGCTCTGTTTGCCTTCTTCTTCGGTTTTTCCATGACAGCTCATATTATGGCTCTGCTTTTCGTAGTCATTTGTCTGGTCCTGCTATATATCTTTTACCATCCTGCCGCGGCAGTATCTTCGACTGCTCCCACCAAAGACTACCGGCAGCTGTTGCGCAGAAATTGTGCCTTTCTTCTGCTCGCAGGTGCTACCTTTGTTCTGTTTTGTATTTTGTTATCCACTCACACCATCCTGCCGAAAGAAGACGGTCTTCATGTAGGGCAGTGTACTTATGGAGATCTGCAGATGCATCTGGGAATTATTACAAGTATCGCCAATCAGCAGACCTTCCCTCCTTACTACTCCATATCCCCCTGGGACAAACTCTGCTATCCTTTCCTGTGCGACAGTATTTCTTCCAGTATTTATCTGTTCGGGGCATCCCTGCGCTATGCTTATATGCTTCCTATGTATTTTGCCTTTTTCCAGGTCATAACGGGATTTTACGCCATCGCCGACGTTCTGTTCCATGATCGTACCAAATCTCTGGCTGCCTGGGTCTTATTTTTCTATAACGGCGGTCTTGGCTTCGTATATTTCATTGACTGGAGCAGAGAGGGCGGTTATAAATTCGGTGATATTTTTACCGGCTATTACACTACCCCCACCAATCTGGTCGACCGGAATATCCGCTGGGTCAATATCATCGCAGATATGCTCCTGCCACAGCGTGCAACACTCTTTGGCTATGCGGTCCTGTTCTGTGCCATCTGGCTACTGCTTCGGGCCATCCGTAGCGGTGAAAAAGAATGTTTTCTCCCTGCCGGTATCCTGGCAGGGGCATTACCTATGATCCATACCCATTCCTTCGTTGCCATTCTGATCTTAAGTGCCTGTTGGATGTTGCTGTGCCTTTACCGGTCCGTGCCGCATAATACTTCCCCGGTAGAGCATACGGGAGCCGTTCTGCTCGGATGTTTCGTGACCTGTATGATTCTTCTGGAAATTTTGAACGAAAGTTCTGCTGCCGTTGCACCTGTACTGCTCTTTCGTTTTGGCATCCTTGTTGCGGCATCCCTCGTGCTATACGGTCTGTCCTTACTGTACCGGTGCTTTTCCGGTAAAAGTACAAACAATTATACACTGCAGAAGTTTTTGACCACCTGGGGAGTTTTCTTTGGTGTGCTTCTGCTTCTTGCACTTCCGCAGTTATTGGAATGGACTTTTGGTCAGACAGCGCAATCCGGCTTTTTGCTGGGGCATTTTAACTGGGGAAATCAGGGCGATACTTATCTGTGGTTTTATCTAAAAAACTGGGGTGCGATCCTGCTATTGTTCGTCCCTGCCATGATTCATTGTAAAAAAGAAGATTTTGATGTGATGTCCGGGGCATTTCTCCTGTGGTTTGTTGTGGAAATCATTTCCTTCACCCCTAACACATATGACAATAATAAACTATTATATGTAACCTATATATTTGTCTGCTGCCTCAGTGCCGATTACGGAATTGATTTTCTGCGTTCTCTGAAGAAAGCTTCTTCACGATACTTCTGCATGATCGGCATGGTATTTCTTTGCACCTTTTCTGCTGTTCTGACCCTGTGCAGAGAGGTAATATCCGATTATACCGCTTATTCTTCCGCACAAGTGGAAGCCGCAGCATTCGTCGAGCAAAATACCTCTCCCACATCCCGTTTTCTTACCAACAACAGGCATGTAAATGAAATTGCCGCCCTGGCGGGGCGGAATGTGGTCAACGGTGCCGGAACCTTTTTAGCCTTCCATGGTCTCTACCACACAGAATATCACGAAGATTTCCGGACAATTTATGAGAATCCCGCGATTTCTGCCGATCTGCTCCGTACCTATGATATTGACTATGTTGAAGTATCTTCCTGGGAACGGGCAAGTTATGCTGTGGATGAAGCTTACTTCCGTTCCACCTGGCCCTGTGTCTTCGATAATGGGGAAATTCAGATCTACCAGGTCAATTCGTAGCTTCCGGTTCCGGATCTGAAACGCCGGCCTGTCCAAAGTTCTGAATAAACCCGATCAGCTGCCCGGACAACAGCACGGTAAACAGAGAATAGCCGATCCTTCTCACCGGAATGTAGCTTAATGACATTACCAACACGATCAGATCCGACATCAGATACACCCACTGGATCTTCCAACCGGTGGCATGGGAAATACTCATAGCCAGGGCATCGTCTCCACTGGGGGCTCCGCCGATGCGCACGCACAGTCCGGCGCCAACGCCGACAAACAGCGCTCCCACCAATGCTGCCACAAGAGGCATGCCCGCCAGCTGTGGCCACAGATGAGGAAATTGCTCGCAGATTTTATAGGTTCCTGAGAATCCTGCGGTAGCCAGAGCCGAATAGGCGATAAATTCCTTGCCTAACAGCTTCCATCCCAGGATATAACATAAAATATTCATAATCCCTCCGGTAAACGCCGGAGAGATTCCTGTCCAATGCTCCAATAACAGGGTTGCTCCCAGTACACCACCCTCGGTGACCCCCGAGATGGAGTGTACATGATATAATCCAAATGCCAGAATAAAACTTCCCAATAAAGTTATGGCACAATTTTTAAAGGTAATATTTTTCAGTGCCTGTCTCCATTCGTAAATCTGTGTTTTCATTTTTGTACTGCTATTCCTTCTATATTTTTATAATCTTTATCCATATCTTGATGTCGGGGTCAAAAGCCCCCGACTTTGATGCCTACGGATTGCTCCGTGCTCCGCACTCCCACAATCCTACCCAATATCTTTATATTATAATCCATAACTTCCGGGCAGCGTCAAGCATTATCGGAAACTATTTTGCTTTTCCAGACATCGAAAAGCCCCAGGCTGTTGCACCTGAGGCTTTCCGATTTTCTTATGAGGGGGGAGATAGTGAGTTCATCAACTATCTGAAATACATATTACAGGGTAAATGTGTACAGAGTGTGTACGAATTCTAACTTAATTCTAAAATGTGTCTTGATGTTTTATAAACTGCGGTAAGTTTCTCTCTGGGCACCAAAAAGCCTCAGGCACCATACCTGAGGCTTCTCGGTTTCTTATGAGGGGGGAGATAGTGAGTTCATCAACTATCTGAAACACATATTACAGAGAAAATGTGTCCATTTTGTGTTCAAAAAATAAAAAAATTAACAATAGTTCTGCATGACGAACTGTACCTCTGTTTTCCCCTTATAGGTATTCTGACTGACCTGATATACCACGGACAAAGGGAAATTCCCTCTTCCGGCATAAAGTGCTTCTTCACTTCCGATACCGTATTTTTCATCCAGAAAAGCTCCCAGTCGTTCCAAATCTCCGAAAAACACCAGTGTCTGTGTATTTCCCTCCGGCGTCTTCACCCGGTATCTGGCACAGGTTTTATTGGCACCCATTTTAAATCCGGCCTGAAAGATCAGGTTCTTCTGGGCAAAGAGTGGCTTAGGATTCCCTGTTCCAAACGGTTCTAATAACGCCAGTTCTCCAGCCAAAGCATCGTCCGCATAGCCCATGGGCATCGCCACATCTATATGTACCCTGGGGATAAAATCATCTTCTGTCAACGTACAATTTTTATTGAGAGCAATCCGAAGCGGCTCAATATCCTCTTCCCGCATGGACAGGCCAGCTGCCAGCTTATGACCGCCGTATTTGGTAAAAAACTGTTTTACCTGCGTCATGGCATCATACATATGATAAGTCTCGATGGAACGCCCAGAACCTTTGACCCCATCTTCCCCTTTGGTGAGAATAAAAACGGGGTGGTGATACTTTTCCCGGACTTTTCCGGCAATGATTCCGGCAATGCTCTCGTGAACCCCAGGAAGATAGATCACCATGACCTTATCTTCTGTCATATGCTGTTCCTGAATATACTCATCCGCCCTCTGAATCCCCAGTACTGTCAGATTCTTGCGGCTTTCGTTCAAGTCTTTCAGTTCTCTCGCCGCTGTCATGGCATCTGCTCTGGTAAAACTCTGTAAAAGCTCCAGCGCCCGCTTGGCAGTGTCCAATCTGCCCGTAGCATTCAGACAGGGTCCCAGTACAAACCCCAGGTGATATGCACTCAGCCGGTCCGGGACAATTTCATTGACTTCCAGTAGCGCCTTCAATCCCTCATTGTATCCCTTCTGGATCCGCTTCAGACCTTCCTTTACCAGAATCCGGTTCTCATCCTTTAATTCCATAACATCACATACCGTAGACAGTGCAGCAAATTCCAGTAATTCGTCCTGAAGATTTACCAGTCCCAGATTTCCTGTCTTCTCCGTGATCGCCTGAATCACTTTCAGCGCCACGACACCGCCGCAGATCCCCGGAAAAGGATAGGTATCCTCCGCACGTTTGGGATCCACCACCGCCAGCGCAGGAGGCAGAAGTTCCTTCCGCACGCCGTTTTCTTCTGTATAAGGTACCTCGTGATGATCCGTAACAATCACCCGCATGCCGAGAGAATTCGCCAGTGCGATCTGGGACGCCGCTGCGATACCGTTATCGCAGGTAACGATCATGCCGACACCTTCCCGCTTTGCCTCTTCGATCAGATGCTCGTTTAATCCGTAACCATCATGGATTCTATGAGGGATCGCCGTATCCACCTGCGCTCCCAGCATCTGAAATCCCTTGGTCAGAATGTAGGAAGAACAGATCCCGTCCACATCATAGTCTCCGATGACCCGGATATGCAGTCCTTCCTTTATGGCTTTCAGGATCTCTTCCACCGCCTTGTCCATATCTTTTAACAGCCAGGGAGAATAACAGTCCTCCAGCTTCCCATAGAGGAACTTCTGAATCTGCGCTTCCTCCGTCAGATCCCGGTTCCGAAGGATCCTCGCCGTCACCGGGCTGATGTGAAATTCCTCCGCCCATTTATTAAAATCTGCCTTCTTCGCAGCCACGTACCATTTTTCCATAGATTCTCCCGCTTTCGTATCAATAAAAGCCATGCATCCCTTTATGGACACATGGCTTATTATAGCATGAAAAAAAGTCTTGTGCATCTCCTCTTTTTATGCTATATTCAATTCAATTTCTACATGAAATTTCTTACATCCGGCGTGTCGCCATTTTTTTCAAGCAACTTTTAATTACACAAAGGATTCTGCCTATGAAACACAAACAAGTATTTTCTATGAACCTTACCGGTCCTATTGACTATGGTTTCCGTAATGACTACATGTTCCGCGCTGCCCTGCAGCTAAGTCAAAAGGCTCTGATCGGTCTCATCAGTTCTCTGCTCCATCTGCCACCGTCCGCAATTAAGTCCGTCACCATTACCAATCCGATTACTTTGGGTGCAACCATTGAGGATAAAGATTTTATTCTGGATACCAATGTACTGTTGAACAATAATACCCTTATAAACCTGGAAATGCAGGTCAATAATCTCTATAACTGGCCGGAGCGCTCCCTGAGTTATATGTGCCGGAATTTTGACCAATTAAATAAAGGTCAAAATTATTAGGAATTGAAACCTGTAATTCACATTGGCTTTTTAGATTACACCCTGTTTCCGGAACGCCCTGAGTTCTATGCTACATATCGATTACTGAATCTTAAGGATCATTTTGAATATAGTGACAAACTCACACTTTCTGTGGTAGACTTAAAGCATATAGAATTGGCTACCGAAGCTGACAAAGCATATGGCATTGATAAATGGGCTGCTTTGTTTCGGTCTATTTCATGGGAGGAAATTCTTATGACTGCAAAAAACGATGAATACCTTATGGAAGCGACAAAGACTTTATATAATCTGAATGCGGACGATATGGTCAGACAGCGTTGTCAAGCCCGAATGGACGCAGAGCTTCAGGAACAGTATCTGTTGAAGAAGATTGATACTTTGACGACTGATAATGATAAGTTGACCGCCGATAACGATAAGTTGACTGCCGATAACGCCGCTAAAGACGCTGAGATCGAAGCATTGAAAAAGAAGCTTTCCGAATTACAGCAAAATCCATAATCTCATTTAAGAAGGAGCCTGCGTATGAGGCTCCTTTTTGGTGCATCAGGTAGATTCCCATATCGTAGACAGAGATTTTCTACATTTTTACCAGTATGCCCGTCAGGTTATCCTGGGCGCCATAACTGTAAACCTTATGCTTGATTGTCATGAGTGTTTCTGATAAATTCTTTGATTTTCCCCCCTTTATCAAAAGTCTGTTCAACACCTTTTCCGGACAATATTTATAAATTCCATCACTACATAGGAAAAACAAGGTGTGCGGCTCTATGATCCCCCCAGATATCCGTGGCGTAACATACGCTTCAAAGCCAATGGCCTGCGTTAACGTTTCATATCTCGGATCCGATGCCAACTCTGTCTCTGATTTATTCCTGTTTTCCGGCAGATTCTCCCATACGTCATCTATCGAAATCTGTCGGACCTTTCTGTTCGTTATTTCATATACACGACTGTCACCAATAGTAAATAACAGATAGACTGCATCCCGGATAAGCATCATTGATAAAGTTGCTCCGCCTATGCTCTTCTCTTGCTGATACATACTAAATATCTCAGTATTAATAGTCTGAATCAGTTCTGAAATCTTATTGGTAATTTCCTCTGTCGTGCTGTACTTTAAAATAGTATAATTACGTTTCCACCAGCCCGTGATCATTTCGATCGCTTTTGTGCTGGCCAACTCACCTTTACTGTGTCCGCCCATTCCATCGGATACCACATAGATACCATAATCACCCTTTTCATCTGCAAAAACATTGTCCTGATTAACGTTTCGTTCTTGCCCTATATCTGTAAAATGAGCACTTGTTAATGACATTTAACAGCTCTCCTTTATAATTTCAAGCTTTAACTCTGTCTGACCTATTTTAATAATTCCACCGTTTACTACTGCTGTTTTTCTCTGTATCTTCTGGCTCTCATAGAATGTACCGTTGGCAGAGCCAATATCCTCTACATATAAAATACCGTTACTATAGCTAAGTTCACAATGTGCAGAGGAAACAAATTGATCATAAGATATTATTACATCTCCTGTACTTCTTCCTATTATTACGCCTCCCTCTATTGCTACCTTATAGAATCTTTCAGGATGAGAAATATCTCTAATCAAAACAATGTTCTTATTTTTTTGGATAGAAGATCCACTGGACCATAACATTTGTGTGTGATTGGAATGGCTTTCCTCAATAGCCTTCGGTTCTTCCTTTTTAGGTCTGACTACAGGCTGTTGATACATCGGCTGCGGTGTGATTACTTTTTCCCTATTCTTTTTCCCTGCGAAATAAACTATCATAAAAACAATAACAGTCACAAGAAGAACTCCCAATACAATGATCAGAATCAGGCACCATACAGGAACACCTGATGTTGCTTCTGCTGTTGTATTGACAGCTTCAGCCGTTTCTTTTGTTGTACGATTAATAACAGGCAATGTGCTTAATAACATATTCTCACATCCTCAATTTTTCTTGTTTAGGGCTGACTGC
>CAVFMG010000012.1:0-32311 GCA_963623435.1 Odoribacter splanchnicus | reverse complement strand
GTACGTTATCTTTGGTATTGGGAGCAGCGATCAGGAAAAGTAAGGTCACCGGTTCGCCGTCCAGGGATTCATACTCCACACCGTTTTTAATGACCATGGCTGCCAGTCCGGGAGCCTTCACCGCATCGCATTTGCCGTGAGGGATCGCAATGCCTTCGCCGATTCCTGTGGTGCTCTCTTCCTCTCTGGCATAGACCTGTGCACGATACTGCTCTACATCCAAAAGCTTGCCGCTCTTTGCCATCAGTTCCACTGCCATATCCAGTGTTGCCTTTTTGTCTGCAGGAGCTGCGTCCAGGGAAATACTTCTTTTGTCCAGTAAATCCGTAATTCTCATGTTGTAACCCATCCTCTCTTTTTTACTTTTTCATTTACATTTTCTGTTTACTTTGCTGTTATTTTACCTGTTTCAATACCTGTAGAACTTCTTCTCTGGTAGCCAGATTCTCTGAGAAAGCACTGGCGCTTCCCGCAGCGATTCCCATGCAGAATGCGTGAGCATAATCCTTCTCTTCTATCCATCCGGTAAGGAAACCCGCTACCATGGAATCTCCTGCACCCACACCGTTGACCAGTGTTCCCTTCGGTGCAGGTGCTTCCAGACACTGTCCGTCCGCCGCGATCAGTACTGCGCCTTCACCTGCCATGGAGATCAGTACATTCTGTGCTCCCATCTCCTGTAACTTCTTACCGTAAGGAATGACTTCCTCTCTGGCGGAAAGCTTCACGCCGAAGATGTCTCCCAGTTCGTGGTTGTTGGGCTTTACCAGGAACGGATGATACGGCAGCACCTTGACCAACAGATCTCTGGTGGCATCTACCACCGTCAGCACACCTCTGCCCTGGATCCTTTCCAGGATCCTCTGGTACATGTCATCCGGCATGGTGTAAGGAATGCTGCCCGCCAGCACCAGAACATCGCCTTCTCCCAGTCTGTCGATCTTCTCCATCAACTGTTCCAGTGCTTTTTTGTCAATATCCGGTCCGCAGCCGTTGATTTCTGTTCCGTCGATGCTTTTTAGCTTCAGATTGATTCTGGTCATCCCGTGACCGATTTTGATGAAGTCGGCATTTACGCCAAATTCGTTCAATCTCCGGATCAGCTCGTCTCCGGTGAATCCCGCCGCATAGCCGAGTGCCGTGGAATCCAGTCCCAGATTCTTCAGTACAATGGAGACGTTGATTCCCTTACCTCCCGGAAGAATCAGCTCTGATGAGGTTCTGTTCGTCATTCCCAGTTGAAAGTCATCCACGGATACAATGTAATCCAGTGACGGATTGAATGTCACAGTACAAATCATTTCTAACCCTCCTGTCTGTCGCCTTTCGTGTTCTTATGCTGTTATTATATCTTCATATTCAGTCAAAATCAATCAATTTAATTCACAAATATGATGATCTATTTTGGTTGAATTTGCACAAAAGAAAAGGATGAAGTCATTCTTCATCCTTTTTAAATCTTCTGCTATAGCATTTCCCTTATCTGGCTTCTTTAAACCCGTTTGCCTGTTCTTTCATTTCTTTTGCATTAGAGAGTGCTGCCTCGGTGAGAGCATCGCTGCCAAGGAGCCTTGCCAGCTCCGCCAGGCTTTCCTCCTCTGCCACATTATGAATGTCTGTGATCGTCATGTCATCCGTACTGCTTTTTTCGATAACAAAATGCACATCCGCCATCGCTGCAATCTGGGGCAGATGGGTGATACAGATGACCTGATGGGCACCGGAGAGGACGCTCAGCTGCTCTGCCACCTTCCAGGCGGTTCTTCCGCTGATACCGGTGTCGATCTCATCGAAGATCAGGGTATCAATCTCATCCCGTCCCGCCAGCACTGTCTTGATTGCCAGCATAACACGGGATAATTCACCGCCGCTTGCCACCTGACTTAAAGGTTTCAAGTTCTCTCCGGGATTGGTGGAGATCAGAAATTCCACATCGTCATAGCCCTTTGCCGTGATGGTCTGACCGGGTCTGACCGCGATGTCAAACTCCACCGTCAGGAAATTCAAATTAATCAGGGCATCCTTTAACTTCTGTGTCAGTACCGCTGCATTTTTCTGGCGGATCTCGGACAGTTTCTTACAGACTTCTGTCAGCTGTTCCTGTTTTTCCTCCCATTCCGCATGTAGCTTTTGCATATAGGCATCATAATCCGCCAGTTTTTCCAGATAGGCTTCTTTTTCTTCTTTGTACTTTAAGATCTCTTCGATGGAATTGCCGTATTTTCCCTTCAGATGATTGATGGTATTCAGGCGTTCCTCGGTACTGTGGAAGTCCTCTTCATCGAATTCCAGATCCGACATATATTCCGATATGTCATGATTATAATCCGACAGAAGGCTTTCCACTTCCGCCAGCTGTTCTTCCATCTGTTCCAGCGCAGGATCATACATGGTCACGCTGCGCAGTGCACGAAGGGCTCTGCTTAAGGAATTCCCGGCACCGTCCTCCGCATCATTGCCGCTGAGGCGATAGCTCTCCGCCAGGCTTTCTGCAATCTTGCGGCTGTTGGACATTTTACGGTACGCTTGTTCTAATTCCTCGTCTTCACCGGATTGCAGACCGGCATCGGCGATCTCTCTCTGCTCAAATTCCGCCAAGGACTGTTCTCTGTTCCTGGAAGCATCATCCAGTGTCTCTTCCGCAATTTTTCTCTCCAGGGCAGCGCACTGATGGTAAAGTGCAGCCACTCTTCCCGCACATTCTGTGAATTCCGCTCCGGCATAGGCATCCAGGATCTCCATATGTTTTTTCTTATTTAACAGAGACTGGTGCTCATGCTGCCCGTGAATGTCGATCAAAAGCTCGGAAAGCTCTTTTACCTGCTTCGCCGTCACAGTCTCTCCGTTGATACGGCAGATACTTTTCCCCGTGGAAAGCTTTCTGCTTAAGATCACGGTACCATCCTCCGACGGCTCCAGATCCATGCTTTTTAACTTTTCCGTAAGCCGTTCTTCCTCACAGTCGAAGACCAGTTCCACCAGACCGCTCTCTTCTCCCCGTCTGAGCATGTCCTTCTCGAACTTTCCTCCCAGTGCCAGGTTCACCGATCCGATCAGCAAAGATTTACCGGCACCGGTCTCTCCTGTCAGTATATTCAGTCCTTCTCCGAATTCCACTTCCGTCTCCCGGATGAGAGCCAGATTTTTCACATGTAAACTGCGAAGCATGTATTTCCCCCTGTCTTATCTTTCTATCATCAGATGGATCTTGTCCATAAGGATCTGGGTGTCCTCCACGGTACGCACTGCCACCATGATGGTATCATCTCCGGCGATGCAGCCAACCACTTCGGAGAATTTCAGCGCGTCCAGTGCTGCCGCCACCGCCATTGCCATGCCGGATACTGTCTTGATCACCAGAATATTCTGTGCCATATCCATAGATACAAATCCATCTCTGAGGACACGGATATATTTGTCACCCATGTGACTGTCATCCTGCCTTAAAATGACGTATTTCTGCTTACCGCCACCGGTGGGCACCTTGGACAGCTTCAATTCCCGGATGTCTCTGGACACCGTCGCCTGGGTCACGGCAAAGCCCGCTTCTTTCAGATACCCCGCCAGTTCCTCCTGGGTCTCCACATCTCTTTTTTCTATGATCTCCACGATCTTGCGATGTCTTGTCTTCTTCATCTTGACCTCATGCCTTTCTCACTGCAAACAATTCGTCAGGAATCTCTCATTTTGCGATGCAGCACATCTAAAAAGCTTACCTGATTCAGCTGGATGAACTCCGTGATCTTCTCTGACTGCACGATACGGATCCGGTCACCGGTGCACATGGTCACCTTATGGCTGCCGTCATAGTTAGCTTCCACGGTCTGACTCTTGCCTTCTCTGCCCGCCGGGATCTCTATAACGATCTCATCCTCCGGGGATAAGATAATACTTCTCTGATTCAGGCTGTGGGGACAGATGGGGGTCAGGGTGATCAGTTTCGCCTTGGGCTCCACCAAAGGGCCTCCCGCCGACAGGTTGTATCCCGTGGATCCTGTAGGGGTGGTCACGATCATTCCGTCCGCCTTGTAATGGTTTAAGAGCTGTCCGTTGACATAGATATTGAACTCTATGATCTGCAAGGAACCGCTTCGGGAAATGACGATATCATTCAGCGCCCAGCCTTCCGATACAGTTCCGTCCGCACAGCAGACTTTGCCGTTCAACATCATGCGGCGTTCTTTCTTATAATCATCCCGGATCAGACGGTCCAATGCTTCCTCCAGTCCGGCGGGTTCGATCTCCGTCATGTAACCTACCGTGCCAAGATTCACACCGATGATGGGCACTAATATCTTCTTGGTCTCTCTGGCAGCCTGCAGTACCGTGCCGTCTCCGCCCAGTACCAGCATGCAGTCCACATCCAACGGAATATCCGTGGCTTCCTCCTCAGCTGCGCCTTCCGGCTCTGTCTTCCAGTCGGATTCCTTAACCTTCAGCCTCACAGTACAGCCTTTCGATTCCAGATAATTTTGGATACGTTTTGTGGTTGCCAGTTCCTGGTCTTTATGCTTATTCGTGTATATCAGAAAATGCTTCATAGCTTCGCACTCCTTGTCTGTTACAGGGTATGAGAATTGTCTACAATACCCTTGATTACAGGATCCCACTCCGGTGTATAGGACAATCCTGTCTTTTCTTCCACGATGCTCTGTAAGGCAATCTCGGCTTCATGCTCAGTCAGCGCCAGCTTTTCTTCGGCAATCTCCTCCGGCTTACGGATATGCAGCAGGTATTCGATGTTACCCTCCGGTCCCTTGATGGGAGAATATTCCAGATGCAGCACTTCAAAGCCGATGTTGTCCGCATAGTCGATGATCTTGCGGATCACTTCTTCGTGAATCTGAGGCTCTCTCACTACGCCGTTTTTGCCAACCTTGCCTCTGCCGGCTTCAAACTGGGGCTTGATCAGACATACCATCTGCCCTCCGGTCTTCAACAGATTTCTCGCCGGAATCAGAATCTTGGTCAGGGAGATGAAGGACACATCCACGCTGGCGAAATCCAGGGCATCCGGAATATCCTCCGGTGTCACGTAACGGAAATTGGTCTGTTCCATGCATACCACACGCTCGTCATTGCGCAGCTTCCAGGCTAACTGTCCCTGTCCAACATCCACGGAATACACCTTCGTGGCACCGTTCTGGAGCATACAGTCTGTGAAGCCTCCGGTGGATGCTCCGATATCCATACAGATCATGCCATCCAGCAGAAAGCCCCACTGTTCCATTGCCTTTTCCAGTTTCAAGCCACCGCGGCTGACATATTTCATGGTATGATTTCTGACTTCCAGCTTGATCTTGCTGACATCAAATCCGGTACCTGCCTTGTCTTCTTTCTGTCCATTGACATAGACATTGCCGGACATTATGATGGCTTTTGCCTTTTCTCTGGAAGGGGCATAGCCCTGCTCTACCAGGATCACATCCAGTCGTTCTTTCATTTTCGTCTCCTAAATTATTTATAATCTTTCCAGAATTTTCTCTGTAATGCTTGCCGCATCCAGTCCGATCTCTTTTTTCAGAAGCTCCACGTTGCCGTGTTCCACATAAGCATCCGGTATTGCTGCCATGACACATTTGATTCGCTTTTCATGGTCATTTAAGCAGGTCAGCACCTTTTCTCCGAAGCCGCCGCTTAGCACATTTTCCTCCATGGTCACGATCATGTCGTGATCTTCACAGGCGGAAATCACCGCTTCTTCGTCAATGGGCTTGATAAATCTAGCATTGATAATACTTGCTTTATAACCCTTTTCATGCAGTAATGCCTGCACTTCCTCCGCAGTCTTCACCATGCTGCCTACGGCAAACAGGGCAATGCCGCCCTCTCTCGTGATCCACTCTGCCTTGCCAAGTTCGATGGGGGCACGGTGTTCAGCGAGCCCGGCGTAAGCAGTTCCTCTGGGATAACGCACTGCAATGGGTGCTTCCAGTGCCACGGCGAATTTCATCATATCCGACAATTCCCATTTATTCTTCGGTGCACAGATGTGCATGTTGGGAATGCCCGACAGATAGCTGTAATCGAAAATACCCTGGTGAGTCTCACCGTCACTGCCCACCAGTCCTGCTCGGTCTATGGCAAATACCACCGGCAGATTCTGAATACACACATCATGCAGGATCTGGTCATACCCTCTCTGTAAAAAAGAAGAATACACCGCAACAATGGGCTTCATGCCACCGGCTGCCAGTCCTGCAGCAAAAGTCACTGCATGCTCCTCCGCAATGCCAACATCGAAAAAGCGGTCGGGATACATGTTCCGGAAACGCTTTAATCCGGTACCGTCCGGCATCGCCGCCGTAATGGCTACCACACGCTCATCCCGCTGTCCCAGCTTGCACATGACAGTGGAAAATACATCGGTATAATTTGCCACGGTGCGGGGATGGGAAGGGATTCCCGTCTCGATGTCAAAAGGCTCCGCGCCATGGAATCTGGCAGGGTGCTTCTCTGCGGGACCGTAACCCTTGCCCTTCTGGGTGATAGCATGGATCAGTACAGCTCCTTTGACACGCTTGGCTTCCTCGATGACCTTGATCATTCCTTCGATATCATGCCCGTCCACCGGTCCTAAATAGGTCACACCCATATCCTCGAAAAGCATACCGGGGATCACCAGCTGTTTAAAACTACTCTTGGCACGGCGGATGCTATTGACAATACCGTCTCCGCCGGGCTTTTTCTTCAGGGCATTGTATATGCCTTCCTTCAGATCCAGGTAGCCGGTAGCGGTACGAATATTATTCAGATATTTGGATACACCGCCCACGTTTTCGGAGATGGACATGTTATTGTCATTTAATATAATGATAAAATTGGTTTCCAGCTTCGCCGCATTGTTCAGTGCTTCGTACGCCATGCCGCCGGTCAGTGACCCGTCTCCGATAACGGATACAATGGTGCTCTTTTCCCCTTTTAAGTCTCTTGCCTTCACCAGTCCCAACCCTGCGGATATGGAAGTGGAACTGTGTCCGGTATCAAATGCGTCAAATCTGCTTTCTTTTCTCTTGGGGAACCCACTCATGCCATGGAACTGGCGTAAGACATCGAAACCGTCCTTGCGGCCCGTTAATATTTTGTGGGTATAAGACTGATGACCTACATCCCAGACGATCTTGTCCTCCGGGAGATTAAGTGCCAGATGGAGTGCCATGGTCAGTTCCACTGCTCCCAAATTGGAGCCTAAATGTCCTCCGGTGACACTGATTTTCTCGATCAGAAACTGCCGGATCTCCTCCGCCAGTTCTCCGTAGTCTGATTTATCTATCTTTTTAATATCGTTTGCTTTTACGATTTTATCCAGTAACATTCGCTTTTCCTCTGCTATTTTGTTCTGTGGACCAGGTGCAGCAACAGTTCCTTCAGGAATTCATGTTCTCCCGAAAAACCATCCAAAACCGCTACCGCTTCATCGGTTAGCCGTTCCACTTCCCTGCCGGATTCCTCCAGTCCATGTAATGTCACATAGGTCTGCTTATGATTCTGTGCATCGCTTCCGGTGGCTTTGCCAAGCTCTTTGCTGTCGCCTACCACATCCAGAATATCGTCCTGGATCTGAAATGCAATGCCGACATTATAGGCGCACAGCTCCAGTGCTGCGATCTCCTCGTCTGTGGCTCCGGCTAATGTAGCGCCGATGGTCATTGCCGACTGGATCAGGGCTGCCGTCTTGTTGGCATGAATGAACAGGATCTGCTCTGTGGTCAGGGGCGTTGTCTGCTCCTCCGCTTCAATGTCTGCGTTCTGTCCACCGATCATGCCGTAGATTCCCGCCTTGCGGGCTAAAATATTAAGTGCTCTTGCAACTCTTGGATAATTCGGATCCACCGGTTCTCCCACAGCACATGCCGGGAAAGCACGAAATGCGGTCTCAAAAGCATAATTGAGCAGTCCGTCTCCGGCTAATACCCCCATGCCGTCGCCATATACGAACCAGGTAGTCTTACGTCCTCTGCGGTACTCGTCATTGTCCATAGCGGGAAGGTCATCGTGTACCAGCGAATATGTATGGATCATTTCGATGGCTGCCATAAACGGCTCTATGATAGCATCCTTGCCGCCGAACATCTGATAGGTCTCCTGCATCAGCATGGGGCGCAGACGCTTTCCGCCTGCCATGAGGCTGTAATTCATCGCTTCAATGACAGTCTTCTGGTATCCTTCCTCTGCCGGAAGATATTCCTTCAACAATTCTTCGATGGCTGCCGTTCTCTTCTGTAATTCCTGTCTGAATATCGTTTCTTCCATGTCCATGCCAACCTTTCTCTTCCTGCCGGTAGACTTACTGTGGATCCAGAGGCTCCAGTTCCCCTTCTTCGTTCAGCTTCATGACCTGCTTCTCCACCCGGTCGATCTGTTCATTGCACTGCTTCAGTACATTCATTCCCTTACTGTATGCCATAAACGCATCTTCCAGAGAGATATCCTCCGCTTCCAGCTGTTCGATCAGTTCTTCCAGCGTGGTGAAATTCTCTTCCAGGCTATGCTGTTCCTGTTCTTCCGCTTTCTTTTTCACTGCCAAGATTTCATACCTCCTGCACCTGTTCCACTTTGGTGTCGATCACACCATCGCTTACCCGGATCCGCAGACTGTCGCCCGCTTCCACCTGTGTTACGGAACGGATATTTTTACCGCTTCCATCTTCCACATAGGAAAAGCCGCTGTTTAACTTCTCTAACGGGGAGACTGCCTTCATCCGCTCGATATAAAGCGCCAGTGCATGCCTGCGGTCTCGTAGAATTGCCTTCATGCCATTCTGCAGTCTGTCCTCCAGCTGTATACTGTAGGTCCGCTTCTCCCGGATACGACTCGCAGGGCTTACGTATTTGAGGCGCATTTCCAATTGATCCGCCTGTTGTCTCTTACGCTGCAGCACCCGTTCCATCTGCCGGTACAGCCCGTCCTGTCTGACCAGGATCTCGTCGTCAATATCACTCACTGCCGTCACCGCCAGTTCCGCTGCCGCAGAAGGTGTCGGTGCCCGCAGATCTGCCACATAATCGATGATCGTGGTATCCGTCTCATGTCCTACCGCCGAAATAACGGGCACGGTACAGTCAAATACTGCCTGTGCCACTATTCTTTCGTTAAACGCCCACAGATCCTCAATGGATCCGCCGCCCCGGCCCACGATCATGGCATCCACGCCCTGTCTCTCCAACGCCCGGATTCCGTTTACAATGGAGGGAGCTGCCGAAGCCCCCTGTACCAGTGCCGGATATAAAATGATCTGCACATACGGGTTCCGTCTGGATGCGATCTGGATAATATCCCGCACCGCCGCGCCGGTATCCGCCGTCACCACACCTAGAGTATGAATATACTTCGGGATCTGCTGTTTGTATTCCGGGGCAAACATGCCTTCTTCTGCCAGTTCCCGTTTTAACTGTTCGTATTTTTCATACAGGGCACCGGCACCGTCTAACGTTACTTCCTTCACGTACAGCTGGTATCTGCCGTCCCGTTCAAACACGCTCACGGAGCCCTTTGCAATCACCTGCTGCCCTTCCGTCAGCCGGAAAGTAAGACCCCTGCGGTCTCCGGCAAACATAATGCAGTTCAGTGCACTGGCAGAATCCTTTAACGTAAAATAAATATGTCCAGAGGGATGGTATTTACAGTTGCTTACCTCACCTTTTACAAACACTGTCTGTAAAAAATAATCCTGCGTGAACATATTTTTTATATACGTATTCAGTTGTCTTACGCTGATTACATTCTGTATCCTACTCACCGGATTTCATGATCTTGGCAAGGATCGCATTGACGAATCCGCCGGAGCTCTCCTGACCGTATTTTTTGGCGATCTCTACCGCCTCGTTAATTGCTACGCCGTCCGGGATATCATCGTCGTAGCGCAATTCGTACGCGCCCAGACGAAGAATCGCAAGTTCCACCTTGCCCACACGGGTGGTATCCCAGCCTTCGGTATTCTCATTCAACAGCTTATCAAGCTCGGGGATCTTCTCTTGAATCTTCTCGAAGCGGGCTGCAATGGCATCCGCATCCTGCCAGGAAGGAACTTCCTCGTTATTCTCGCGGAACAATGCAAGCTGCTCCGGCATATCCTCCGGCGCATGAAACTCCACGCGGTATAAAAGTTTGAAAACCTGTTCTCTCTGCTCGTGTCTTCCCATAATATCTTCCTGTAATTCCTCTTATTTGTCCTTCTTCATGTTCACACCGGCAATGCGGATGTTCACATCAGAGCAGGTCAGTCCTGTCATATTCTCAATGGCATTTTTTACCTTCTGCTGTACTGCCTGGCAGGTAGCGGGAATGTTGTATCCATACTCCATGGTCACTGCCAGATCTACGGTCACATTCTTGTCCTGCACTTCTACCTTGACACCCTTGGTCTGGTTCTTCACACCGACCTTGCTCATGAGCTCGTTGGTAATATTGCTTGCCATGGCGCTGACACCGTCTACTTCGGTAGCTGCCAGAGATGCAATCATTGCTACGACATCATCTGCGATCTGTACGGTACCGATGCTCTCATCTTCCTTTAATACCAGGTTCTTCTTATCTATTTCTTTTTCCATGATAGCTGATCCTCCTAATAATAACTAATTAGTTACAGTATACCAAATCCTCACTCATTTGTCACCCAAAAAGTCAAGGATAATTGTTTCCCGTTCTGCGCATAGGCGATCGTCCCGTTATTTTTCTGCATGTAGGAAAAGATCTTCTGTTCATCGATCATCTCATGACAGATCTCCCGGTAACAGTCCTCGTCGGCACACTTTAACGTGATCTCCGTTCTGCCGCTTAACCATGCTTTATCAAAAAATACCTGCAGCTGCTCCGGATCATATTCTGTAAAATAAGCCCCTTCCCGGACATAATAATTCGCCTCTGTCGCAGTGCATTCCGGCATAGGCACCACGCTTTCAATGCGGTGGGTGCGAAGCAGGTCATTCGTCGTCACACACAGATAGTCGTAATTGATCTCCGGCAATGCCTCCTGTCCGCTGCCATCCTCCATGCGGTAAGAAGCATCTCCCCAGGTAGTATCCACATAATAGTACTCGCCGTCCACCTGCACCAGATTCCACGCATGGGCTTCTCCCGTATCCACCGTTCCCTGCACCAGCGTGCACATCACTCCCAACCTGTTCAGAAGATACTGTGTCGCCTTGGCATAGCCCTGGCAAACCGAAGCGCCACCTAAAAATACCGAGGCAATATTCTGGTTATCCGCGGCATCTAGGTCATAATTCGTGCGAAATATGATCTGCTCATAGACTGCTTTTACCTTATCATATTCCGCACCCTCCGCCGGGATCTCCGCCAGCCATTTCGCTGCCTCCTCACGGATCTCTTCCGCCTTCGCCTGTGCTTCTTCCTCCGTCATGGAGTAGGTGCCCGTAAAATCGATCCCCACGGTCTTCTCTCCTCTGGAATATTTGGTATAGGTATATCCCGTGGTATAAAAGATCTCCGGATGATCGATCAACACACACTGGAAGATCCGGTCGATGTCCTGCTCATCCAGCCCCTGCTGCAACGGTTCGGCAGAGAGCTTTATGGTATCCGCCATGTCTCCCAGCGCCTGCTCCATCTCCCCGTACCAGATCTGTTCGTCTGTATCCAGGCTCTCATATGCAAAACGAGAGCCTCCCTCCTCTAAGAGGGAAAAGCTCTCTGTATGATCCTGTTCTGCGCAAGTCTCCTCCTCTTCCTGTCCGGGCAGACTGTCGATCACTGTCTCGGGCAGCACAATGGTCTGCGGCACCTCCTCGAGGACCTCCTCCGAGGAACATGCCGTAAACGTCAGCATCACTGACAAACATAGGAGTCCGACGTATCCGTTTTTTAACTTCCAACGAATTTTTTGAAAATCCTGAAAAATTTTCCTCATTCTATCCCCTGCACATATTTCGTATCGTTCTCTCGGGTAAGTTACGCATTAATTACGTCCGAATTCGGTCAGCACCAGTCCCTTATTACGATCCAGAGTCATGCCGATGCTCCAAGAATTTACAAATAACAGTAACGGATTGCCCTTCATGTCCTTGACCTTCTTCATATCGGAAGTACCGGACAGCTTTGCCAGGTCGATCTCGTCCTTGTTCTCGATCCAGCGGATATGCTCATAAGGCAGGTTCTCCAGACGGATCTCCACGTTGTATTCGTTCTCCAGACGGTATTTTAATACATCAAACTGCAGTACGCCGACTACGCCGACGATAATCTCTTCCAGACCGGTATTGAACTCCTGGAAGATCTGAATAGCGCCCTCCTGGGCGATCTGTTCCACACCCTTGACGAACTGTTTTCTCTTCATGGTATCCACTTGGCGCACTCTCGCGAAATGCTCCGGTGCGAACGTAGGAATACCTTCGTACCGGAACTTCTCCTTGGGCATGCACAGGGTATCTCCGATGGAGAAAATACCGGGATCGAACACACCGATAATATCTCCCGCATAAGCCTCATTTAAGATCTTACGTTCATCTGCCATGATCTGCTGGGGCTGGGATAAGCGCATGACTTTATTGCCCTGCACATGGCGTACTTCCATGTTGGCATCAAATTTGCCGGAGCAGATACGCATGAATGCGATACGGTCTCTGTGAGCCTTGTTCATATTTGCCTGGATCTTGAAGACGAAGGCGCTGAACTCATGCTCCGTAGGATCGATCAGGCCGATGTCCGCTTTTCTTGGTAACGGTGTGGTGGTCATTTTCAGGAAATGTTTTAAGAAGATCTCCACACCGAAGTTGGTCAGAGCGGATCCGAAGCATACCGGGGTCAGATTTCCCTTCTGTACTTCGTCTAAATCAAACTCTGCGCTGGCGCCGTCCAACAGTTCCACTTCGCCAAGCAGCTTGTCCGCTGCTTCCTCTCCGATCAGCTCCTTCAGATGCTCCTCATCCTGAATGGGAATCTCCGTGGAAGTACCTTCCTTCGTTCCCTTCTCCGTATCGGAGTAAGCAATCACACACTTTTTCTCACGGTCATAGACACCCTGGAATTCCTTACCAGAACCAATGGGCCAGTTGATAGGGCAGGTGGCAATGCCAAGCTCCTTCTCGATATCGTCTAACAGTTCAAAAGTATCTCTTGCCTCACGATCCATCTTGTTGATAAAAGTAAAAATAGGGATCTTACGCATGACGCAGACCTTGAACAGCTTTCTGGTCTGTGCCTCGACACCCTTGGAAGCATCGATGACCATGACTGCGGAGTCTGCCGCCATCAGGGTACGGTACGTATCCTCGGAGAAGTCCTGATGTCCCGGGGTATCCAGGATATTGATACAATAGCCGTCGTACTCGAACTGTAATACGGAAGAGGTAACGGAAATACCTCTGTCCTTCTCGATCTGCATCCAGTCAGACACCGCATGTCTGGCGGTTGCCTTACCTTTTACGCTTCCTGCCAGATTGATAGCTCCTCCGTAGAGCAGGAACTTCTCGGTCAGGGTCGTCTTACCGGCATCCGGGTGGGAAATGATGGCAAAGGTCCGGCGGCGATTGATCTCTTCTGTATAATTATTACTCACTACTATAGTCCTCCAAATATATATTAAAATCGTAACTATTCAGAACCTCATTCGCAAAATCGTTCCTACGGAACTTCTGGGAATCTGCTTTCTACGACGGATCTGCCTTTAAAACAGAGCTGCCTTCAAACTCCGGTCGGATGCCGAAGTAATCCAGTACTGTAGCACCGATATCGGAAAAAGTCGGTCTCGTTCCGCGGCTGCCCGGTGTCACAGGGGCGCCGTACATGATAAACGGCGTATATTCTCTGGTGTGATCCGTGGTTGCCTTATAAGCGGGATCGCAGCCATGGTCTGCCGTGATCATCAGAATGTCCTCGGGTCCCATCTTCGCCTGAATCTCAGGAAGCTTCTCATCAAAATAAGCCAGTGCCTTCGCATAACCGTCCACATCTCTTCTGTGACCGTAGAGCATATCATAATCTACCAGATTAATAAAGCAGAGTCCCTCAAAATCCTTGTCCAGATACTCTAACGTCCGCTCGATGCCTTCCGCATTGCCGGAGGTGTATACATGCTCGGTGATACCTTTACCCACGAAAATATCCTGGATCTTGCCCACAGCGATGACGTCCTTGCCGACAGCCTTCAGCTGGTCTAACATGGTCACTGCGGGAGGCAGCAGGGAAAAATCATGTCTTCTGGGGGTACGGGTATAATTGCCGCTCTCACCGATAAAAGGTCTGGCAATGACACGACCTACACCGTGCTCTCCCTGTAAGATCTGTCTGGCAATACGGCAGTAATCATATAACTGCTCCACGGGAACCACATCCTCATGGGCAGCGATCTGGAACACGCTGTCTGCGGAAGTATATACGATCAGTTTGCCGGTGCGCACATGCTCGTCCCCGTAATCCGCAATGACCTGTGTGCCGGAGTACGGCTTGTTGCACAGGACATCTCTGCCGGTACGGATTCGGAACTCTTCCAGTACCTCTTCGGGGAATCCGTTCAGGTAAGTGGGCAGGGGCTTGGGAGAATAGATGCCTGCGATCTCCCAGTGTCCGATGGTGGTGTCCTTACCACGGGAGCGCTCCGTCATGCGAGCATACGCCGCTGTGGGATGCTCTGTCTTCTCTCCGACTTCCACGCCGTCGATGTTGAACAGTCCCAGCTCCTTCATGTGTTCCATATGGAAATAAGAGCTTTGGGATACACTTCTTAACGTATTTACCTTGCTATCACCGTAAGCCTCGGCATCCGGCATTTCACCGATGCCGAAGCTGTCCAGTACAATTAAAAAGACTCTCTTCATGTTTTTATTCCTTTGGTCAAGTTTTTCTGCGAAAAATGGCTGCTTACTCATGTGGTACGGCTCTCGAATCTCCGGATGCTCCCGCAAGCAAGCTTGCATCGCACCGTCGACTCTCGACCCTTGGTATCATAACATATATTCTTTCTTATGTACACAAAAATATCACTGTGCGATGGTGCTGATGACGATATTTTCCGCCGCAATATCCGTCTTTCTTTTTACAATATCTTCGATCTGTGCCCGCTGCACATCGCTGAGTTCCGCCGCATTAACTACCACATCCACGGCATCCCCGTTGATACTGACCACTGCCTCGTCAAAGCCCTTCGCCTGGAGGAGCACTTCCGCAGCCGCCTCTTTTTCGGCGACTTCCGTCATATGTACCATGCTGTCCACTGCTTCCTGCTTCTGTGCATCACTGAGTTCCGTGCTGTTGATGATTTCTAACAAGGTCTCCTTGTTGCGGGCTCTGGTCTGTTCTTTCGACAGTCTCGCCGCCGACAGTACCTCCACACCATTCGTTCCGGTCAGTACCGCTTCCCCGGGGATCTCTCCCTCGTCCGGAGTCGCTTCCGCTACCTGCATATCCTCATCCAAATAATCTTCCATGACGATCTCCACATCGGAATCCAGGCTCTCCATATCCGTAATAATATCCGTGGAATCCACCGCACTCAGATTCTCTGTGTCTGTGCCGTCCGACGCCAGATACTCCTTTTCCAGGTTGGTCCCCGCAAACTGCAGATAACCTGCAATGGCTATCATAATGGCAAGTGCGGTAATCATAAGCTGATTCTTCTTAATTAAGTTTTTCACTGCGTTCCCCTTTTCCAAAGGCGTGTATCTGCCTTCTTGATTTTATACTCTATTGTATGTACCCGCCCCGGCGGATATGTTTCTCGGAATTCATTTTTCCAGCACCTTGACCTTATGAGCTTCCACACCGAAAAGTGCCTGTGCGATCTGGGTGAGCTCACTGGTCATATTGCCCTTCCCGGCGCCTTCCGCCACCACCAGCACGCCCTCCACTTTCGGTGTGATCGTCTTCACCACAAACGGGGATCCCTGACTGCCGTCCTGATAGACGGTCTGGTAGTCGGTGTTAGAAGAACTTACAGTGCGGGTTCCCCCCGCAGAATCCTGTTCCTCGGTAGCAGAACGCTCCGCCGTCATGTCTTTCTCCACGATTTTTTCCTCCGAAGATTCCAGGGTGATCATGACCTCCACCTCCCCCAGTCCCCGGACGGATTCCAGCATTTTTTTCAGTCTCTCTTCCAGATAGGCGGCATATTCTTCCGCACTTCCCATAGTCACTGCCCGAGTCCCGGTCTCCACCGTATCCTGTCCTCCCACATCCTGCTGCCCGGAGGACGTTAAAATCCCGGCGTTGTACTGCCCCGCGTCCGCTGTGCCGGAATCTGATGCGTCTTCCTTTTGGACCGGCAGGGCGATGATAAATAACAGAATACCAAGCAGCACCAGGATCAACAGGTTGTCCCGCTTAAACCACTTCGAAGGTTCTGCTTTGCCGTCTCCTTTTCCATCTCCTTTTCCATCTCCTTTTCCGATGATTCTTTCCAGGAATTCTCCCATGCTGCGCCCTCTCTTCCCCTTTTATTTTCATCATCCTATTCCATTATTCCAGCCGGATCAGTTCGACTTCCACGCTGATCTCTCCGGATTCCTGTGAGGGTTCCGCACCCTGTCCGATTTCTGTCTGCTGTGCCATGGCATCTGCCGTATTCTGTGCCTCTTCTTCTGTCTGCTCTGCCTGCGCAGAAGCCCCGGTAAACACCGACTGCAGCTCTTCTGTAAATTCTGCCGTCTGTGCTTCCACGCTGAGATTGCCATCCCCTCCAAGCAGCGTCAGTATCGGCTGCAACAGCTGGATCAGAAGCATCACTGACAGTAGCAGTTTTAAATATTTTTCATAAGATTCTTTCGGGCGGAAATGGACGATGGTCTGAGCACAGATTAAGAATATCCCCGCCTGTCCCACGATTCGGTAGAGCCACTGCATAGTTTCACACTCCTTTACTTCCGACAGCCAAAAGTGCCAGCGTGATCAGGAATAGAAACATTGCCGTCCCCGCGGTGCGAAATAACAGCATCCCGGCATTGCCCATCCGATCCGTACAGTTGGTCACTCTCTTATCGCTGACGATTCCCATAAAAGCCGCCGCAGCTTTGATCAACACTGCGGTAAACAGAATCTGCAACAAAGGTGCCGCACAGGCTGCGATCAACAATAGCAGCAGCATTACCCCGATGCTGTTACGAATCACCACCGTGGAACCTACCGCCAGCTCCAAGATCCCATCCGCCGCATTTCCGACGCCCGGCAGTGCGGAGATTGCTTTCTCCACCGCAGAAGTCTTCACGGAATCCAGTACTGGTGTGATCAGCGACTGGAACACGCTGATCCCCGTGACCACGCCCAGACAAGCCTTCAGTATCCAGCCGATTGCTTTCTCCAGCAGATCCGTTAAAAGTGCCAGTTTTTCCTCCACCCAGATCCCATTGATCAGGTTCAGCAGACTGTAACTGTAGATCAGCGGAAGTACTACGCCAAGCAGTATCTTCTCCGTGCCGTAGATCAACAACAGCATCAGCTGATATCCGGCACCCACGGTAGCGGGTCCGGATGCCACGCCTACTGCCAGGAGGTACGTCGGCACCATCAGTTTTACAAACAGAATAATATTTTCCATGGTGTCCCTCGCCGTCTGCAGCACCACCAAAAAGCATTGCAGCAGGATCACTCCCATCAGCAGATAGATAAAATAAAAACTTAGGTCTGCAATCTGGTGTTTGTCGAAAACCTCCACAAAATGAATTAACAGTGCCGACAGAATGCCCAGTACAATCAGCCAGATCAGTATATTTTTCATGCCGGATACATACGTCCCCATTCCCCGGATTACTTCCCTGACAAGGCTTCCTGCCGCTCCCAGCACATCCCCCTGCAAAAGCTGTCCAAACAGTTCCGCTGCCGAGATCTGAAAGGTGGGAAACAGTTTCTGCATTCCCTTCTCCAGCTCGTCCATACCGTATTCCTGCCACATCATGTCCATCTGCATAGCCGCTCCTACAACATGCCGTAGATCTGCCGGATCACCGACAGTAATATCGGCAGCCCGGCAAACAGCACCGACAATTTCCCCAGGATCTCGATCTGATCCGATACCGCTGCGAATCCGGCATCCTTACAGATTCCGGCGCTGAACTCGCACAGATAGGTGATTCCCACCACTTTCATCAAAATCCCAAGATACCCTTTCGCGTCCCCCAGGTACTGCTGTAATCCCGTGAATTCATGAAATAACTTTCCTGCCAGTCCCAGCACATAAGAAAATACCAGCACGCTTAAGGCGAATCCCAAAAGCAGTGCATATTCCGGGCGCTGCTGCCTGAACTGAATGGCGAACAGCACTCCGGCGATTCCCAGTAATGCAATCTTAATGATTTCTGCCATTTTTCCTCCTAAAACGAAAACAGGGTCTGCACGGTCTCAAACAGATCATAGATATACGGAACGATCCAGCTGAGTACCAGGATCAGTCCCGCCAGACTGATTAAGAAGGCATGTTCCTCCCTGCCGCTGTGTTTTAAGACCTGGCTTAGTATCGTCACAAGGATTCCCACCGCTGCAATTTTAAAGATCAGTCCTATTCCCATCTTTCCCCGTCCTTTTCTCTTCTCTCTGTCACCCCATCAGACTAACAGTAATAGGATCAACATCCCGCTCATGGCACCCAATCCTACCGAAAGTCTGCATTTGGAGGTGATCTCCCGCTGTTGTGCTTCCGCTGTCTGTTCCAGCCGCTGTCTGGACAATTCCATTGCCCGGATCTGCATGGCTTCCTCCGTATAGCCTTCCTTTCCCAGGAAAAGAAGAAATACTTCCACCTCTTCTTTTTTCAGGGGTAATGTCTGAAGCTGCCTGCGGAAGCTTATCACTGCCAGCTCCAGGAATCCGGCATCCTCCGCTGCCTCGTATTCCCGGTAGACGTTATCACAGATTTCCCCCAGGCGGTCTGCCCGCTGTCTGCCAATCTGCCGGCAGCACTCCGGGAGGGTGCATCTGCTGTAGCGGATCTCGCTGATCCACTGCTCTAAAATGCAGACCAGCGCTCTTGTCAGTTGGAGTCTCTGTACCATCTGCTGTCGGTACCACAGTCCCAGTCCCAGACAGCCCGTAAGAATCAGTCCCGCTCCAAGCATCTGCATTCCATCTGTCCCCTTCCTTTTAAAATCACGATTCTGTCAAACATTCTCCCCAGTTCCGCTTCTCCCAGACGTCTGGCGGCATCTGCCTCATCGCTTCCATGTATGGTGGCAAGCAGACGGCAGCCGCATGCCGCAGCCTTATGTAATGCACGTATGTCCGCCTCCTCCCCCAGTTCGTCCACCGCGATGGCCTGGGGCGACATGGAACGCAAGAGCAGCATCATCCCTAAGGCTTTCGGGCAGGCATCCAGCACATCCGTCCGCATCCCAAGATCATTCTGCGGTCTCCCAAGATACGTCCCCGCCAGTTCGGAGCGCTCGTCCACCACGCCTACCCTAAGTCCCGCACCGTACGGATTGCCGTCAGATAGCTGTCTGATCAGGTCCCGGAGAAGTGTTGTCTTGCCAAAGCCCGGCGGCGATATGATCAAAGTATTCTGAAATTTTCCTTCTTTATACAGTCTGGGCAGAATTCCATCCGCCGCACCCCGGATCTCATGTGAGACGCGGATATTTACAAAAGATATATTTTTCAGGGTTCGCAGACTGTTTTCCTTTTCCAGCACTGCCTGTCCACACAATCCGATCCTGTGCCCGCCTTCCACGGTCAGGAAACCCTGCCGGATCTCATCGGCATAAGCGTATACCGAATCCTGACACAGCCATGCGATCAGTTCCCGGAGTTCCTCTTCCGTGGTCAGATGTGCGCCGTAAGGGTGTTCCTGCCATTCGCCACTGTCAGTCAGAAAAAAATCTCCTCTTGTGGTTTCCACGATCACCGGCCTGTCCACGCGGAGGTGGACCTCGCAGACTTTTTCTCCATCCTCCGCGGTTTTCTGCCAGAATGCTCTTCTCTTTTGCGGAAAAATACGAAGCAGGCTGTCCATGTTTCCCCTCCCGGATGTATCTCTTTTTCCAATATATGTCTCCGTGAACAGGATATTCCTCCAATCTTCTCTTTTTTTCTATAGTGTGGTATAATAAGCGATATATATTTTTATGACTTTTGTTTTGGAGGTTTTTTATGGACATAATCATTGTGGGCTGCGGCAAAGTAGGCTACACCCTGGTAGAACAATTAGGCGGCGAGAATCACAATATCACTGTGATCGATACCAATGAGGAAAAAGTAAATTCCATCACGGACGATCTGGATGCCATGGGCATCGTGGGCAACGGTGTCAGCTTCCAGACCCTGTCCGAGGCAGGCATCGACCATGCGGATCTTCTGATCGCTGTGACCGGATCCGATGAGCAGAACCTTCTGTGCTGTGTCATTGCGAAAAAAGCCGGACACTGCAAGACCATCGCCCGTGTACGCAATCCTATTTACAATAATGAGATTGCTTTCCTGCGGGAAGAGCTTGGTCTGGCCATGATCATCAATCCGGAGCTGTCCAGTGCGGCGGAGATCGCCCGTATCTTCCAGTTCCCTTCCGCAGTTAAGATTGACACCTTTTCCAAAGGAAGGATCGAGCTTCTGCACTTCCGCGTGACCTACGACTGTCTCTTAAATAATTATGAGCTGATCCACATCCGTACCACTTTAAAATGTGATGTCCTGGTATGTATGGTCACCCGTGGCGGTCAGGTACTGATCCCCCGAGGCGATTTCGTCTTCCAGGAGGGAGACGTGGTAGCCATCGTCTCCACTCCGCCCAAGGCGAATGATTTCTTCAAAAAGATCGGCATCGGCGCCGGCAGAGCCCACACTGCCATGATCGTCGGTGGTGGCACCATTGCCTACTATCTGGCGAGACGCCTTTTGGAGGTCGGTATCCATACCAAGATCATTGATCAGGATCCCGCCCGCTGTGAGCATTTGAGCGAACTGCTTCCCAAGGCTTCCATCATCTGCGGCGACGGTACGGACGAGCGTATTCTGATCCAGGAGGGTCTGGAAAAAGTGGATGCTTTCGCAGCGTTGACCGGTCTGGATGAGGAAAACATTCTCCTCTCCCTGTATGCGAAGCGGGCTTCCCATGCCAAGGTAGTCACCAAGATCAACCGGATCAATTTCAGTGGGGTCTTAAGTGATATCAAACTGGATACCATCTCCTATCCCCGTCTGCTGACTGCGGATATCATTATTAAGTATGCGAGATCCATGAACGAATCTCTCAACAGCAATGTGGAGAACCTGTACAAGTTGGAAGACGGTCGTGCAGAGGCACTGGAGTTCTATATCAAGGAGGATTCCGCGGTCACCAACGTACCGTTGAACCGTCTCCACATCCGTAAGAACATTCTGATATGCTCCATCGTCCGCGGCGGACAGGCAATCATCCCCGGTGGTCAGGATGAGATCCGTGTAGGTGACTATGTGGTCGTGGTACTGACCCATGCCCGTCTGAACGACATTAAAGAAATTATAGAAGGATAATTATCATGAATTTTGCAATCTTGAGTTTTATCATCGGCTGTATTTTACAGTTCGAGGCATTGTTTTTACTGCTTCCTTGGATCGTAGGCATGATCTACGGAGAATTTCATGTAGCGCTCATTTATCTGCTGACTGCTGTCGTATGTTTTATCCTGGGAAAATTACTGGCGTTTCGACACAGCGGTAAATTCAAGGAACTGTACGTCAGGGAAGGTTTCACCGCGGTAGCACTTGGGTGGTTCGTGATGGCTGCCTTCGGCGCCATTCCTTTTGTGCTCACCAAAGAGATTCCTTTTTACATTGATGCTCTCTTCGAGACCATCTCCGGCTTCACCACCACCGGTTCCAGTATTCTGTCCGATGTGGAAGCCTTAAGCTATGCCAGTCTGTTCTGGCGCAGCTTCACCCACTGGGTCGGCGGTATGGGTGTATTCGTGTTCATTATGGCAATTATGCCCATGATGGGCGGTTCCACCATGAACCTGATGCGTGCGGAAAGCCCGGGGCCTTCCGTCAGCAAGCTGGTACCAAGAGTCCGGGATACAGCCAAAATCCTCTATGGAATCTATCTTGCCATTACCGTAGTGGGTGTGATTGTTCTGTGCCTGTGCGGCATGCCGTTATTTGATTCCCTGTGTACCACCTTCGGCAGTGTCGGCACCGGTGGCTTTGGTATCAAGAGCGACAGCATCGGAGGCTACTCTCCACTGATTCAGAATGCGGTGACAGTACTGATGATCTTAAGCGGGGTCAATTATACCGTATATTTCTGTCTGCTCAGCAAGCAGTTTAAGGAAGCCTTTTCCATTGAGGAAGTCCGCTGGTATTTTGTGATCATTCTGGTCAGCGCACTGACGATTGCCTGGAACATCCGTCCTCTCTATGCGACTTTGGGCGAGACCCTGCGGCACTCCTTCTTCCAGGTGGGAACCATTATCACTACCACCGGATTTGCCACCACGGACTTTAACATGTGGCCGCAATTGTCGAAGACGATCCTGCTGCTGCTCATGATGATCGGTGCCTGCGCTGGCAGTACCGGCGGCGGTATGAAGGTCTCCCGTGTGCTGATCCTCTTTAAAGCGATCCGCAAGGAATTGTCCATGATGATCCATCCCCGTATGATCAAGAAGATCAAGATGGATGGACACAACCTGTCCCACGAGACACTGCGTTCCACCAATGTCTACATGACGGCTTATTTTATCGTACTCTTCGTCTCTCTGCTGATCGTCAGTCTTGACGAATACGATCTGACCACAAATTTCACTGCAGTTTTATCTGCGTTGAACAATATCGGACCAGGATTGGAGCTGGTCGGTCCCACACAGAACTTCGCATTGTTCAGCCCTCTGTCCAAATGCGTGCTGATGTTCGATATGCTGGCCGGACGTCTGGAGCTCTTCCCCATGCTGGTGATCATGCTGCCGTCCTGTTGGAAGAAATATTAATGGATTGTTATGGATGATTTAAAAATACCCACGGTGACGTGGGTATTTTTATTGTCCCTGATGTCATGGGCACAAACTCTTATTATTCCGGCACTGTACCCTCGCTGCCGGAAATTGTGGGCACAGAAAGGTATATTTCCATGCTCTGTACCCGTTTTAGAGAAGACTGTGGGCATAGAGAGACTTATTTCCTTGTGCTGTGCCCATTTTGCAGCAAGACGCGGGTACCGAGTAGATGATTTTCTTGCGCTGTGCCCATTTTAAGTCAAAAGCAGGGCATAGCCAACGACTTTATCGCTGCTGTGCCCTTCCCGTAAAAATCATATATTTATTTCATTGTAACAGCCATGCGATCTCCTGTTTATACGGCGGGATCGTTTTCTTCGTTTCCCCTTCCGCGCACAGCCATGGTGTCTCTAAGATCTTCGGCACGGTGGCAAACCGCTCGTCATGGACGATGCGGTGGAGTGTCTCATAGCCGATGGTACCGCGTCCGATATTGGCATGGCGGTCCTTATGGGCTCCTAAGGGATTGAGGCTGTCGTTTACATGAATCACTGCGATCTGATTAAGTCCCAGGATCTTATCAAACTGTGCAAGCACGCCTTCGTAGTCATTTACCAGATCATATCCGGCATCGTTCACATGGCAGGTATCGAAGCATACCCGTAGCCTGTCCTTCCGCTCTACTTTATCATAGATCATCCGCAGTTCCTCGAAGGTTCTGCCGATCTCACTGCCCTTGCCCGCCATGGTCTCCAGTGCGATATTGACCTCGCTGTCATCTGCATCAAGCACGAGGTTCAGTCCTTTTGCGATCTGCTCCACGGATGCTTCCACCCCGGCATTTAAAGAAGAACCCGGATGCAGCACCAGTACCCTGCTGTGAAAAGCGGCAGCTCGCTTTACTTCTTTTGCCAGGAAATCCACACCGAAGTCGAACATTTCCGGCTTCTCCAGATTACCTAAATTAATGATATAAGGCGCATGAATGACGATTTCCCGGATGCCTGCTTTTTCCGCATAGGCAAGTCCCTCTGCGAGGCGCAGCTCTCCGATCTCTTTTCTCCGTGTGTTCTGGGGCGCTCCGGTGTAGACCATCAGTGCGTTGGCACCGTAGCTTTCCGCCTCTTTCACAGAACCTAAGAACATCTCTTTTCCCGACATTCCCACATGGGAACCTAATAATATCTCTGACATAAAAAACTGATAACTCCTTTGAAAATTAATTTCATTGCAGTTATCAGTTTATTAAAAATATCATGAATTTACAAGAGTTTCCTTATTCATTCAGATTCAGAGAAGCCACCCAGTCTGCCGCATCTGCATCGGAAGCACCGGAACTGAATCTGTGTCCTTCCTGCCAGTCCCCGGTACCTGCCATCTCTTCCAGAAGGGTGCCGCTGTCACCCAGTCCGGAAGATGAGGAGGTACAGAACGGGATCACGGTCTTGCCCGTAAAGTCATTGCCTTTGACAAAATTGTCTACCGGCCATGCTGCGATTCCCCACCAGATCGGGTAACCTGCATCTGTCAAGAATTCTTCCTTTGTGTACTTTCCTTCTCTGTATGCCCGTTGTGAAAGCATGTGGGCTCGTTTAAAGACAGAACTGTTGTATGACCGATACGACAGCGAAAAACTGACGGTATCCGAGCTAAAGTCTCTAATTTGGAGATACTTTATCAGCTATTGGAACAATCGGAGGATTTGTACCACCAACGGTGGACTTCCTCCCATGATCAAGCGACAGAGATACTATGATTCTCTACGTATAGCAGCATAGTCCATGATGTCCTTGAGAAAAATGTGTCAACCAATCTTGACAACATCACTTCTTGGCTTCGGCTGTCGCTTTCTTCCTGAAAAGTGACACTCCCCTTGAAGCAGTTCCCGTAACCGGGCGGCTTGCTTCATAAGCAAGGTATGCTGCCTGTGATACTTCCTGCCCGCCTTCCACCTGTTCCGTAACAGCTCCAGCCGCAAGTGCTCCCGTTCTTCCTGCTATATGAAGATTGGTATTCTTCGTCTTGATAGAAGTCTTGGACTCCCTTATATTCCGCTTGAATTTAGAAAGTCCCTTCTCCTTTTTCTCTGCCTGATGAACGGTACTCTTACGATAAACATTCTTTTTATCTGCAATATTTCAAGCGTTGGGGCATGATCGTCAGCTTTGTCGGAAGTGCTGTTGTCTATGTGATAATCATGCTGCTTGACAGATCGATCTGTCAGATGTTCGGTGCGGATGCGGCGGCTACCAAGCTGGCAGTCTCTGCGATCCCTCAGTATTGCTGCGCATTCCTGTTTGCCTCCCTGAATACGGTGTTGTCCGCTTATCTCTACTCTACCAAGCGCACAAAGGAGTCCGTTGCGGTCAATGTATTACGCGGTCTGATCTTTACCCCCTTAAGCGTGGTAGCATTGCCCTTCCTTACAGGCGGTACACTTCTCTGGTTTACCGTGGGAATTGCCGAAGCAGTCACCTTTCTTTCCGCAATGGCGATTACAAAGCACTCCGAACAGGGTGGTGTAAAATTTGAAAAAGATTAAATAAAAAACAACCTTACTTTTCCGGCAGTCTGGTCTTCACAAATTCCAGGAACTTCTCTGCCACCGGCGACAGTTCTTTCCCATACGCCCAGCCGATGGTGATATTCTCCGTGGGGGTGATCTCCCGGTGGCAGATTCCGGAAAAGCCGGTCAGGCTGTTGATCTGATTCGTAATGCTGATGCCCATTCCGGCATCCACCATAGCGTAGGTCGCCTGGATATCCATGGCGGAGAACTGTTCGTTCGGAACGATTCCGTGCTTTTGGAAAAATCTGCCGCTGTCGATGTCCATTCCGGGACAGGTGGCAATATACGGCTCCTGCTCAAATTTTTCCAGAGGAATCGTGGCAAAGCGAGCCAGCGGATGGTCCACCGGCAGTAAGGCTATCAGTTTATCCTCACAGATGGGAAGCCATGCATGTTCTCCTTCTCTCGCACTGATGAGACAGAAATCCAGCTGATGTTTCTCCAGCTGTCTCGCAAAATCTGTACTGGTCCCATTGTAAATGCGAAAATGCACCTCGGGGTATCTGGTATGGTATTCCCCCGTCACTTCGGTCAGCCACCGATAATAATGGCGGTAGGCTGTGCCGATGGCAATTTCACCCGCTTCCCCGCCGCGGACCGATGCCGCTTTCTGATTAAGTTTCCGGGATGCGAAAAGCAGTTCCCGGACATAAGGCAGGATCTGTTCACATTCTTCCGTGGCAGTCACTCCCTTTTTCCCACGATATAGCAGAGAAAATCCCATTTCTTTTTCCAATCCCGCCATACTTCTGCTGATACCCGACAAGGTGTAGCCCAGTCTCTCCGCTGCTGCCGTGAGACTTCCGGTCTGTAATACCGTCAGCAGTTCTTTCCATCGTTCCAGATCCATTTTCCTTTGTATCCTTTCATTTTCGTCAATTATATCTTGATTATCTTTCAATTTCTTCAAGTATAAAAAAGTGATATTCTCTTGTCAAGAAAATAAAAAGGATGTATAAACCAATGAATCACCAGGCAACCAAAGATCTCACCCACGGAAATATTTACAAACAGCTGATCACTCTCTCCATTCCGCTGATCATCGGCAATATTCTGCAACAGTTTTACAATACCATCGATGCCTTTGTGGTCGGACGCTCTGCCGGTCTGCCCACCGTGGCGGTTGCCACCGGCATTGGCTGGATCTGTGCCAATATTTTCTGGGGAATCTGTTACCGGCTTACCAGATCTTCATCACATGCTGCATAAGCAGGCTTACCACCGTGATTCCACACCAGCAGGATGCCCCGACGATAAGGGGCTTTCCGCCGGTCTTAACAAGTTGTATCACATTACTGTTCAGTCCGATCGCTGCCATCGCCATAATGATCATAAACTTGGACAATTCCTTAAGCGGGTTAAATACCGAAGCATCCACTCCCATATGTACACAGACCGTTGTGATGATCGCTGCTATTACAAAATAAAGGATAAACATGGGAAATGCTCTCTTGAAGCTGAATTTCGTCGTCTGCTTTCCTTCTTTTGCATTCTGTCTGGCACGGATCAGGGATAATCCCAAAGTGATCGGTATGATTGCCAGAGTTCTTGTCAGTTTTACCGTCACCGCTTTGTTCAATGTCTCGCTTCCGAGATTCCACATGCTGTCCCAGGTAGATGCCGCAGCCGTTACGGATGAAGTATCGTTGATTGCCGTTCCCGCAAAGATACCAAAGGCATCCCCGTGTACCGTATCAAAGCCAATGGCTTTTCCGAGAATCGGGAAAAATATGGCAGCAATCACATTGAAAAAGAAAATGACTGCTATGGACTGCGCCACTTCATTATCATCGGCATCGATCACCGGTGCGGTCGCCGCAATGGCAGAGCCTCCGCAGATAGAGGAGCCGACGCCTACCAGTGTTGCTGTATTTGCAGGCACCTTAAGAACCTTGTGTAAGATCCACGCAATAACCAGTGAGGTCGTGATCGTACAGAGGATGATCGGAAGGGACTGTTTTCCCGTCTGGAAGATCACTCCGAGGTTCATTCCAAAACCAAGCAGTACCACTGCTGTCTGAAGAATGATCTTGGAGGTCCACTTAATTCCCGCTTCTGCCTTTCCTTTATTCCCCCAGAACATAGTAAGGATCATTCCGACTATGATTGCAATCACAGCGCCTCCCACCACAGGGAACTTTTTCCCGATCAGCCACGAAGGAACCGCTATGGCAAGACACACCAGAATACCGCTCCCGTTCTTTTTCACAAAATTCATTTGTTAAAGCCCTCACTTTCTTAATTCTTCTATTGCATTTTACCGAATCAGAAGCAGCCATGCAAGACCATAATAAGTTACCACAGCCACCAGATCGTTTACTGTGGTGATCAGAGGACCGGAAGCCACCGCCGGGTCTACCTTGATCTTATGGAAAAACATGGGAATCACCGTACCCACGGCACTGGAGATTGCCATGGCTACTAAGAGGGATACACCCACACAGCCGGAGATGCCAAAGGCTCCCATCCAGGCATATCCCTTGAAGAAATGTACATACACTCCGAGGCACAGAAGTGCCATCACACCTAACAGGATACCATTTAAGGAACCGGTCTTTACTTCCTTGACCACCAGCTGGAACTTCTGTTTTCCTGTCAGATTCTCATCCATCAACACGCGGATGGTCACTGCCAGAGACTGGGTTCCCACATTTCCCGCCATGTCAAGCACCAGTGACTGGAAACAGATCACGACCGGAAGCACTGCCACCACGTTTTCAAAAAGTCCTACCACGGAAGACACCGCCATGCCTAAGAATAACAGGATGATCAGCCAGGGCAGACGCTTTTTCATACTCTGAACCGTGGGCTCCTTCAGATCCTCTTCTGCGGTCAGACCTGCTAACTTTGCGTAGTCCTCGCCCATCTCGTTGTCTACCATTTCGATCAGATCTTCGGAGGTGATGACACCGAGGATTTTTTTAGCAGCGGACAATACGGGAATGGAATCCTCGGCGTAATCCAGGATCCGATCCATACATTCATCGATCTTCTCATGATCGAGAACGTAAGGGTAGGATTTTAGCACCAGGTCTTCCAAATGATCATTTTCCCTCGCACGAATCAGATCCTTCAGATCGATAGCTCCGGCGAAAATGCCTTTTTCATCCACCACGTAAATGGTCATGATGTTGTCATTTTCTCCCGCCTGCTTTACCAGCTCACTCATCGCCTGTTTGATGGACAGGTTCTCCGGGATGCAGATGTAGTTCGTGGTCATGCAGCTGCCGATCTCTTCCTCATCATAGGACAGCAGCATTTTTACATCTTTTTTCGCATCCTCGTCTAGCATCCGGACGATCTGTTCCTTTTCCTCCGGATCCAGATTCTCCAGCAGGTCAACGGCATCGTCGGAATCCATTTCGGAGATCACCCTCGCGGCGCTCTCCACAGTCAGTTCTTTGATATATTTCCGGGGATCTTCGATATATTTGAAGATCTCCGCAGTCTTCTGTGCTCCCAGCAGGTGATACAGGCGCTTGCGCTCTTCCTCGGTCATTCCCGCCATCATATCGGCGATATCGTTCTTATGGAAATTTAAGAGGAAATCCAGGATCTCCTCATCCGTTTTCTCACTGCGGAATAATTCTGCCAGTTCGGAATATGTCTTGTTCATAGTCTAAGTCTCCTTTCTCGTTTTCATTAAAAATGCAACGTAAAGGGCAAAACAAAAGAAGCATCACACGATGCTTCCTCTGCATGATCTCTATGCACAACAAACCAAAGTACAGCCGTCACTTTCCACAGACAGCTGTACCCTGCTCGCAGGAAAAAGCACCGTGTTTTCTACTTCGCCCATAACCATCGCAACTGTCCATGAAATTCACCTCCATACTTTTTTTCCGTGGTTATCGTAGCACTGTGCTTTTTATTTTGCAAGCTATTTTTCTTAGTTGCACAATTTTATTATTAATATGTTTGACACTCAAAACAACCGTAACTGCCCATCGATCCAGGATTCCTGTACCGCATCCCGGATCTGATCCTCGGGGTGCCCGGTGCCGATCAGGAACGGGGAATGGGGATTGTGGTGGCGAAAATTCTGTAATACGGTCTGCTTGTCGTAGTTGGCGTAGCAGTAGATACAGCCGTGGGGACAGGTGTTGTAGGCGCCGATGTCTGCTCCGAGGAGGCAGTTGCATTCTGCTCTCGCGTTTTTTTTCTTAGCCGGAACCGATAGCAGGCATCCCGTGCCCCGCTCCAGCACCTCCTGTGTCATGCACCCGGAGGTTTCCACACCGTATTTTTCCAATTCCGGATTCTCGCAGCAGGTACGGATTGGCATCCCGTATCTGCGCCCGATTTCAGCAAACTGCTTTACCAGAAATTCCTGCGCTTCCTTCGTTACCGCTCTTACCTGTGGGAAATTCCGTCTGGTTTTCTCATACAGATCAATAAAACTGATCACGCAAAAGACTATCTTCCCCTGCAGGGCTGCCGCCATTTTTTCGAACTGCTCCACATGATATTCCGCCGTATATTTTTCCGAGAGAAAAATGGGATCGTAGCGCCATGCTACCGCCTGTTGTCCCACGATGGCGGATAACTGCCGTACCGTCTCTATCACCTGAGTGCTTTCCAGTACGTTCGGTTCGATCTCTTTTCCATAGGGAGTGATCGTAACGAACCAAAACTGTCTGTACGCCGCAATTTTGGGAAGTCCGGAGAGCATCGGCTTCGGATTCTTGCTGCAAAAGCACAGAATATCCACCACCTCCGGAGTCAGACGATATTTTGTCACCAGCTCCGGGTGATAAGGATTTCGCACCAATACGAAACCGGCTTCTATTCTGTTGTAGAACCATTCGCTGTAATACGCCGGAATGTCCGTCCGGCAGCCTGTGTTGAGGATCATCTAACTTTATTATCTCTTTTTGTAAATAAGTAATTCCGAATTCGGATTCCAATTGGTTGCCCAAATAGGTTTTCCGGTCATCCAGAAATTTCACCTTTTGCCCACCTGGCAGTGTATATTCCAGATTTGCATATTTTCCTACAAAAGCATTCAATCTGTCAACCCTTGGAAGTCCTTCGATGGAAAGAGCATTGATCTCCCGGATCAGCTGTTGCTTAAATTCCTCAAACTGTCCGTTATCGCTGGGTTCCTCATATCTTTTCCAGTAATCCAGCTTGGGAAGCATTTCCTTCAAATAGGCGCGCGCCTGTTCTTCTGTAAAGTTCTCATTTACCATATGCTTAACACAGACATCGATCAGTTCGTCCATATCGCTGTAGGTGTATGTTCCGTCCGCATAGCACCATTTGCAATATTCCTCATTCAACGTACCGTCTTTTTCCCGCCCTAAGATGGAATCATCCTCAATCGGCATTCCACAGCACTGACAGATCAGCTTTCTCGGTTCTCCCAAAAGCGTATTGATCGAAACATCAAATTCCATATTCTTTTCTGCCAGTTCATCCTGTGACATTCCTTTTTTCGTTCGAAGTTCCAAAATTATGTTCTTTGTTTCCATTGTCTCCACCTCCTGTATTTCTATCATACCGGTGGATTGGTTTTCTGAAAAGCAACTTACTGTTGCTGTTCCCTGCAAAATCCTCTTTTTTGCATCAACTTTTTTCTTAAAAGTGGTTACTATGTATGCATCTCCTTTAGTAATGAATCACCAGCATTCTGCATTCTTCACAACACTCAGCTTCCACTCTTGTTCTGTGACTGGGTTTGAGCTTTGTGATTTCTACAAAACCATCTGCATTTTTTGCATTCTCAAATACTCCGGGAACTTCATTTGCAAAGCTGAATGCTCCGTCCTTACTACTGAACAAATAACCTTTTCTCATTTCTTTACCACAATTTGAACACTTCATATCCTAATCCTCCTCAACCATTTTTCTACTGAGCTCTATCGCATTTTTCAGTTGACTTTCAAACCTTTCCGCCTGTATCAGGGCAATCCCTTCTTCATCACCCAATACCACCAGCCGGGAGCCTTCCTGTAATCCATACTTGTCTCTCGCCTCTTTCGGTATTACGATCTGTCCCCGGTTGCCCAGTTTTACCGTTCCCCATAAAAACTTTCCTTCCGGCGGAGGAGCCAATTTTGTGTTCCCGACTTTTTCTGTGTAATGCATCAGATCATCCAGCCTGATTCCGTAAAAAGATGCCAGTCTGTCACATTTTTCAATATCCGGTACTGTCTCCCCCTGCTCCCATTTGGCATAAGACTGTCTGGAAATTCCTACGACTTCTGCCACCTGTTCCTGTGTGAATCCCTTTAAATTGCGCAGCATCACGAGATTCTCTGCCAACATGATCACCACTTCCTTTCTGATGATTCCATTATAGCTTATGGAAGCTTAAGTTTACACCATACAAACTTGTCATCTTTTTCAAATTTTCGTTAAAGTTGGTTGCATTTGACTAAAAAAGAACCGCTATGCCATTTAAAGGCATAGCGGTTCTTCTCAAATCCACTGTATCTATCCATCGGATTTTCCCGCTTACTCTATTTCATATTTTTTCTTCATTTCTTTCAAGATCTCCGGATTCTTCAACTGTGAAATCTTGTCAGCGTCCCCACCAGTGTTCATCTTGGAAATCAGTTCCAGCAAATGCTTCTCGCCTTCCGCTCTTCCTTCTTCCCTTCCACACTCTCGTTCAGCCTTGCGGAGCTTCTTTTCCTCTTTTTCCTTGTCATACTCAAATATGCTCACCTTATACACCTCCGCTTTTCCACCTGTGATTCATGTGATGTAAAAGCATAGAATTCATTGAAATGATATAGATATGTGGAACAGCTCTCGCTACCAGAATCGTTAGAATATATGCTTTGAAATTATAGTACTAACATCCTGATTCTTTGTCAAGTTCTTCTGAGGTTTTTCAGCGTTGAAAGGTAAATTCGTTTTGCCGCCTGCCTATGCGAGAAAATTAGACAT
>CAVFMG010000011.1:0-33244 GCA_963623435.1 Odoribacter splanchnicus | reverse complement strand
GTATAATGGGTTGCGCCGTTCTCGATCGCCCAGTCCTTCATTGCCTTTGCTACAACATCAGCGGTTGCCAGAGACAGCTCTCCGCCGTGATCAATGATCTTCTTCACTTCTTTGTAGACGCTCTTGGGTAATCTTTCCCTCATCTTACCCAGAGTGAATACCTTACTGCCAAAGATTTCTTCCACGTTTAATACTTCACTCATCTTCGTTTCCTCCTTATTTTCCCTATTTTTCATGCTTCCTGCGACTACACCGTGTTGACTATTCAGAACCTCCATTCGCAAAATCGTCTCTACGAGACTTTCCTTTTGCTCATTGAGGTTACTTCGCCGAATAAATATTGATACATATTTTTACGAATGCAAGCATTCGACAAATATGTTCAATATTTACGGCTCTGAATAGTCACAAAAAAGGCGCTACACTCCCCGTGTAAACGCCTTCGTTTCGCATTGAAAAATATTCACTTATGAGGATCGCTCCTCTATGGCTCATTACTATACATCAGATTTTTTTTAAATGCAATACCTTTTTTCAAAAAATTTATTATTGCATCCAAAATGACCTTTGAAGCGCTCTATACCTCAAAGAGCAGATCCGCATAGGTCGGGAACGGCCAGTACTCTTTGTCTACCAGCTTCTCCAGTTCATCCGCGGGCTTTCTCAGAGCGTTCATTGCCACCATGACCTTATCATGATAGCAGAATGCCTGCTCCTTGCCTCTGGGCATAGCGGAAGCTTTCTTCTCCTCTTCTAACAGTGCCTCGGATGCCTTCTCCATCTCAGTCAGTTTCTCTGTAATCTGCTGCAGCATGTGGGCAGGAACATAACTGTCTCCTCCTGCTTCCTTGATGGCAATCACGGAATCTGCCAAAGATCTGCTATACTTCATCACTGCGGGGATGATCTGCTTATTTGCCATATCCACCATGGTCAGTGCCTCGATGTTGATGGTCTTCGCATAGGTCTCATACAGTACTTCCGCACGGGAGCGCAGCTCTGCTTCGGTGAAAATGCCGAATTTTTCAAACAGATGAATTGCCTTGGGTGTGGTCAGAGTATCTACTGCTGCTACCATGGAAGGAATGTTGGGCAGTCCTCTTCTGGCTGCTTCCTCTTCCCATTCCTTGGCATAACCGTTGCCGTTAAAGATAATACGCTGGTGCTCGGTCATGTATTCCTTGATCAGATCATGCACTGCCATATCGAAATCTTCCGCACCTTCCAGGCGGTCTGCCGCCTCGCAGAAAGCCTCTGCCACAATAGCATTCAGGGTGGTGTTGGGGCTTCCGATGGAATCCTCACTTCCCACCATACGGAATTCGAATTTATTACCGGTAAACGCGAAAGGTGACGTCCGGTTTCTGTCGGTCGCATCCTTGACAAAATCAGGCAATGTGGACACTCCGGTACGGAGTACGCCGCCTTCTTTCAGATTGTCTGCTTTACCGGTCTCCACCAGCTGTGCCACTACGTCCTCCAGCTGCTCGCCCAGGAAGATAGAGATGATCGCAGGGGGTGCCTCGTAACCGCCCAGTCTGTGATCGTTGCCGACATTGGACGCGCTCTGGCGCAGCAGATCCGCATGGGTATCTACAGCCTTCATGATACATGCCAGTACCAGCAGGAACTGGATATTCTCGTTAGGAGTCTGTCCGGGCTCCAAAAGATTCACACCGTTGTCTGTCGTGATGGACCAGTTGTTATGCTTACCGGAACCGTTCACTCCGGCAAAAGGCTTCTCATGTAACATGCAGCGCAGACCGTGCTTGCCTGCCACACGCTTCAGGGTCTCCATCACCAGCTGGTTGTGATCTACTGCCACGTTAGCGGATTCGTAGATGGGAGCCACTTCGTGCTGCGCGGGAGCCGCCTCGTTGTGCTGGGTCTTGGAAGTCACGCCCAGTTTCCACAGTTCAATATTCACATCATGCATGAACGCGCCGATACGCTCGCGGATAACACCGAAATAGTGGTCATCCATCTCCTGTCCCTTGGGGGCGGGAGCTCCGTACAGAGTACGTCCGGCAAAAATAATATCTTCACGTTGTAATGCCTTGGCAGAATCTACCAGGAAATATTCCTGCTCTGCACCAACGGAAGGCAGTACTTTGGTGGCTTCTGTGTTGCCGAACAGGCGCACGATACGGATCGCCTGCTTGTTCAAAGCCTCCATGGAACGAAGTAACGGGGTCTTTTTGTCCAGTGCTTCGCCCTTATAAGAACAGAAAGCCGTAGGGATACAAAGGGTCGGACCGGTAGCGGTCTCCTTGATAAATGCAGGGGAAGTGATATCCCAGGTGGTGTAGCCTCTTGCCTCAAAAGTGGCACGTAAACCACCGGAAGGGAAAGAAGACGCATCGGGCTCTCCCTTGATCAGTTCCTTACCGGAAAATTCCATGATCATTCTGCCATCCTCATCGGGATGTGTTACAAAAGCGTCGTGTTTCTCTGCGGTGATACCGGTCAGTGGCTGGAACCAGTGGGTATAATGGGTCGCACCGTTCTCGATCGCCCAGTCCTTCATTGCTGCTGCCACCACATCGGCAGTCGCCAGGGAAAGTTCTCCTCCCTGATCCATGATCTTTTTGACTTCTTTGTAAGTGCTCTTGGGGAGTCTCTCTTTCATTTTGCCCAGGGTAAATACCTTGCTGGCAAAAAGCTCCTCTACATTCAATTCTTCGCGCATGTCCCTGCTTCCCTTCGATATACTGTGATGCCTATGAAATTACATCGATTACAGTGTACAACATGTGCGTTATAATGGTCAATTATTATTTTCGAGGTTTTATCGATAAGTTTTTCCAAAAATAATCTATACTCAGAACTCCTCCCAGCAGGATTCCGGGCATCTGATTATACAGCTGTCTGCCGCTGGCTTCCCAAAACATCAGGAATATGGCAATACCGATAAAGCTCAACTGGCATATCATCAATAACGACGGCGGATTCTGTCCTCTGATAACACCCCGGAGGCTGAAAATCATTCCGATCCACAACAGTACATACAAGGATACCAGATAACAATAGCAAATTTGGCTGGTTCTCCAGTAATAGCTGCCCCAGGGAGAAAACATTTCCCAGATCAGAGTTCCGTCGTTTCGTTCCACATTCAGGAAGGCACTGGCACCCAGATTGCCGTTTGCAAAGTTATAGCCTGCTTTTTTTCTCAGATGCTCTGCATTGAAAAAGTCCGCCTTATTTTCCCGAATGTATTCCAGACAATATTGCTGTTTCTCTTCTTTGGTGGAAAATGTATACATTTGTTCCACCAGTTCCGTGTTGTTGGTCCAGGAACCGTCTTCTTTCATTCCCAGCGCTACCCAGCTGATCACCGGGTTCGCAATAGCTTCCGCCTGCTTTGTGATCTCATAGGTATTCGCCCACAACTGCAATCCCACGCCAAACACGATTGCAGCTGCTGCATACTGCACGAGCACACGACGGTCTGCTTTTTCTCTCTGCCACAGCAGAATCATGGCACCGGCGATGAGCGGAATAATCGCCGTAATTTTCCAGGCAATTGCAGACACCGTTGCCAGTCCGGCAAGCACCGACCACAGGATTTTTCCCTTGTTTGTCTTTGCACTTCCGGCTTTTTTCAGAAGAGCCAACGTCAGGATTCCCAAGCCAAAACTCATGGAATCGGTATAGAATACAGAGACCATATCCCACAGCGGAAGCAGGAGTGCAAATGCAAGCAGTATGGGGAATCTCCACATGCAGTCCCCGTTTTGCTCCGTCAGGTAGCCGCATGCCCATACCACGAGAAGCACCAGCAGCACATTGCGTAATAATACTAAATGAAACGGTGTGATTCCAAGCAGCGTTGCCACCCGGAACCATACCGAGAGCAGAAGCATCGGCTTCAGATTGTTGGAATAAGTCACAAAATAATCTGTATATTCCAGGTTCCCGCCGGTCGCCAGATTCATGGCATCCCGGTACACGTAAATGTAGTCCACCAGCGTGTTCTCATTCCCCTGCCGGCTCAGAGATGTTATGTACAGCAGTACGCCGAAGATTGCCAGGGCAAGCAGGTACAGCGGCGTCCTTTTCCCGATCAGGGAATATATCTTATTCCATAACGCACCTGCTGCCAGTAAGACGATGACACATACGCCCACTCCCGGTATCATCTGCCGGGGAATCAGGTGATTCTCCGGATATCTGAATACCACCGCGAGCAGAAGCGTCATTCCGGTCAGCATTACTGCATAGGCCAAAATAGTCAATGTTCTATGAATTTTGGCGCCTCTCCTCACAGGCAATCACCTCCGTTTCATCGTCTGCATCAATCAAACAATTCATAATCCTCTTATCCTTGCTTCACACGTAGCAGATCATAATGCTCCGGCACATCTGACAACTTTATCCACAATACCTGTTTGGGGTGAGGTGCGCTGTCCACACTTTCGCCATCTTCGGTGTACATAGCTTCCACAGTGACCGGTACGTTGGTGCCGTCCGGCTTCATAATCTCTATGGAGTCTCCCACGCAAAATTTGTTCCGCTGCTCGATCCGGCACAGGGAATCTTTTACTGCTTCCACGATTCCCAGGTAAATGTATTCATTGACATAGGTGTTGTTATCATAGATCTGGGTGTTTTCATCCGGTTTGCCGAAATAGAATCCTGTCGTAAACTGTCTGTAGGTGCATTTGGAGATTTCCGCCTTGTACCAGTCCATATTTTTCTCATACAGATCCGGATCGGTAAAATAATCATCGATGGCTTTCCGATAAGTTCTGGCAACGGTAGCCACATACAGTGCCGTCTTCATGCGTCCCTCGATCTTCAGGCTGTCGATTCCGGCTTCAACCAGTTCGGGAATATGCTCGATCATGCACAGATCCTTGGAGTTGAAAATATAGGTCCCGCGCTCGTTCTCATAGACCGGCAGATATTCTCCGGGACGGGTCTCCTCCACTACCGCATATTTCCAACGACAGGGATGGGTGCAGGCACCTCTGTTGGCATCTCTTCCGGTGAAAAAGTTGCTCAGCAGGCATCTGCCGGAATAGGAAATGCACATTGCTCCATGCACAAAACTCTCAATCTCCATCTCCGCAGGAATTTTTTCACGAATTCCCTTGATCTCCAGTAATGACAGTTCTCTGGCAGACACCACTCTCTTGGCTCCCAGCTTCCACCAGAACAGATAGGTTTCATAGTTCGTGTTATTCGCCTGTGTGGAAATATGCACCTCCACCTGGGGCCATACTTCCTTGGCGATCATGAACATTCCGGGATCGGAAATAATCAGTGCATCCGGCTGTTCCGGTTTCATATCCCGCAGCTCGGCAAAATATTTTCTTGCGCCGGCGAGATCATAATTGTGTGCCAGAATATTAGCAGTCACATAGACTTTCACGCCATGAGCATGGGCAAAAGCTACTCCCTCTGCCATCTCTTCACTGCTGAAATTTTTCGCCTTGGCACGCAGTCCGAAAGCCTCTCCGCCGATGTATACAGCATCCGCTCCGAATATCACCGCAGTCTTTAATACCTCCAGACTGCTGGCAGGAATCAAAAGTTCCGGTTTCTTATAAGTCATTTTCGTTCTCCCTCGTCTCAGTTTTTGAAATGCACCTTGCACAGTGCCACATCTGCGACTCCCTCTTCCAGTTGGAAGAAGGACCGATACTCTATGCTAATATCATATTTTTCAATTTCTTCCTGCGGGAAATTTCCGCCGCCCCAGCTGATCATATACACATAGTCCCCGTCCAGTTTGGAGAAATCCACATCTTCATACCATAAGAAATCTGATTCCGGTAAATAATATCGGTATAACGTATCATAAGTATCGTAGTTATATATTACGTCTGCTCCCTCCGGAACCTCTGCCAGTTTTTCTTTTGCATCCTGTATATACGGTACAGTCAGCATTTCCTGCGAATAAGTCACGTTATACGAGGACAGGCAAAGTATTCCCAACCATACACAGAGGCATAGCCATGTTACAACATTTTCCATAGAATAAATTAACGCAATAAATATCCATGCAAACAAAAGAGCATCCAGCATATAACGATTATGCCAAAAGTGATTCATTTTCTGAGAGATCCCCCAGCATATCAGCCATGTTACGGGATAAATCACCGCAGTAAGTCCTAAAAATGCTTTTCTCTTTTTGTCCAGCCTCTTCCAGGATATGAACAGTAGAACTACTGCAACCACATAGGCTGCTGCCGGAATATATGCCGACCATTTAATGTTGGTGGAAAATGACCAGTTGCACAATTGGTCCACATTCAGGCTTGCCTTCAGACCCTCATCTACGGTGTCGCTGTCACGCTGCAACATTTTCAGGATCAGATACAATTGTGGAAGATAAAAAATCACAACCGCTGCGCAGCAGGCGATGAGTCTCTTAAGGCTCTTGTTCTTCCAACAGTTGATCAGCAGATACACATAGATCAGGAATAACGGAACCACCGCAAAATACTGCGTATAAATTGCGCCAAGTGACACAACCGCAAGTCCTGCCCACCTGCCGGTTCCCACACCATCATTCTGTGTGATCTCGTAGGCAATTAAAGCTGCCGCCAGGACGAAAAATGTCATCCAGGAATACATTCTGACATTGATGTTATAAAATATAAAGTTTGGTGCAAGTCCCAGCACGAGTATCGTGGGAATTGCCGCTTTCACGCCCCATCTTTTTTTCAGAAGAACAGCGCATAAAACCATGGATGCCAGCATACCTGCTACCGATACCAGCTTATACACCATAATTTTATCACCAAATATAAGTGCCGCGATCTTCACGAACAGGAAATAAAGTGGAGGATGATTATCTATGGACTGCGCCCTGATCACTCCCAGGAAAGAATTATTTTTCACAATATCCCAGGTGTATGCTTCATCCCAGTCCACCGCCTGTGTAAAACAGCTTCTCACTACAAGCGCGGTAACAACCAGTATCTCCGCTATCAGAATTATATTTTGATACTTTTCCAGAAGCTCTTCCGCTTTATGAAATACCTTGCCGTCTTTTCCCTTATTCAGGATCCCCAATACGGAAAATCCCGTCATGCAGATAAACGCCCACAGGCACAAAACATTAACGATATTTAATGGTGCTCCGTAAGTGTAGCTCGTAACAGCCTGTCCGTCATAATACTCTCCATCCACATAGAGTGTATCATTGCCCGGTGCCGTAATTTCTCCGTTAGCTGTGTACAACAATCCGCCCCGCACCTGTTCCGCGTTTTGTATTTCCACGCTCCAGCTGTACTCCTGCCCCTTTTTCAGTCTGGCACCTGTGTCCGTATAATAATACCGGTCGCTGTTCTCCGCGCTGAGCTGAATCTGCTGTTCTTCGAGGATTTTGCCCTCTTTATCTTTCAGCCGGAAAATCACATCACAGCTCTCCCCTTCAAAATGCACCGCAAAAGCAATCTGCTTCAGCACCGATTCCTGTGCAATAAAGGTCTGCTCGACCTGTGAATTTGCAGCCTGCTCCCCGTTTGTGGTCAGATATGCTGTTGACCGGGTCTCACATTTTGTATCTTTTCGTACCAGAGCAATTGGCCACACGCTGAGCATGCACAGCACCATAATGCAGATAGTGATCAGAATCCCCGCTTTTTTCTTCATTTCCGCTTCTCTCCTTATTTCTTCGTACTCAGTGTCACGCCATCCCCCACCGGCAATATCACGGTCTCCAGCTCCGGATGGTGTTTTAATTCATACAAATATTCCCGCATTCTTGCATGGATGGTGCGGTTGCGTCTGGTGACAGCGAAGCGGGACTCTATGATGTCTCCGTCCTGCAATACGTTATCGGAGATCAGAAGCCCGCCGGGAGATAGCAGCCGTAAGATATCCGGCAGGAAGTTGATATACTGCCCCTTTGCCGCATCCATGAAAATGATGTCATATGTGCCATCCAGTTCTTTCAAGATCTCTGTGGCATCTCCTTCCAACAACGTGATCCGGTCCTCCCGTCCCGCTTTCCGGAAGTTTTCCCGTGCGAGGGGAATTCTCTTTTCGTATTTTTCTATAGTAGTAATGTGGCAATCCGCCGGTGCGTATTCACTCATCAGTAACGCAGAAAAGCCGATAGCAGTCCCGACTTCCAGGATGCTCTTCGGCTTTGTGAATCTCAGTAAAAATTTCAACAGACTCTGCATGGATCTGCGTATGATGGGGACCTGTGTGTCCAGCGCATATTTCTCAATCTCATTCAGCCACGCGGGATTCCCGCTGTCCAGGGAATCGATAAACGCAGACATTCTTTCGTCTATGATCATACTATCCTCATTTCATATAATGATGTCGGTGGCAAAAGCCCCCGATTTTGATGCTTACGGATTACTTATTGTGCAACGGTCTCCTGCAACTGTGTATCCGTGTCTCCGGTGATCGCGCTGCCGTTGTCGATGGTCTCTACAGTCTCTTCCGTAGTATTTTCCGTCTGTCCTGCCATGACTTCCATCATCTCTTCTGCGGTCATGGCAGTGCTCAGTTCGTAGGTACCGGGCTTCCACTCTTTTTTGTATTCAGACAGCAGGTACTGTAATGCGAACAGTTTCGCATCTCTTACCAAGCCCTTCTCCTGCATCACTGTGCCGATCTCCGTAGCGGACATATCGGAAGTCAGGGTCACTGTGACCTTGCGACCTTCTCCTGAGGAGACTGCCGACTCTGTGAAAATACGATATCCGTAATCATAGCATTTGGATACGCCGGTATATATCATATATACCACGGCCACCGCAAACACTACTTTTAAGATTGCGCCTAAAACGGCACCTGCCAAATTTGCTGACTTCATGCTTCCTGTCCTTTCTTACAAATGCTTCGCATTTCGAACCATGCATTCACAAAATCGTCTCTGCGATACTTTCAAAATGCTCACTCAAAATGCATCTGATCGGTAACATAGAGCCCGATCTCTTGCATCATACGGCAGAATGCAAGCTCCGCTGCCAGGAAATCAGATACCAGCGGATTCTCACGGAATGCTTCGTTCTCTCTGGTGAACTGATCGATCTTGTCAAAATTGGTATCCTTGCTAGTCTGCAGTTCAAAGTTTCTGGTCCGGTAGTCATCAATCTGCCGCTTGAGTTCCGGCTGCTCTTTTGCACGTGCCAATTGTCTCTGATATTCCAGATAGATATCAGTATTCCGAATCGCACCGATCAGCTGTTCTGCAGCCTGGTTCACGTTTTCGTCCGCTGTAATCTTCATCTGCTTAACGACCTTTCCAACAATTACTAATGTTATACTTCCATAATGATTGGAAGAATCATGGGGCGTCTCTTGGTCTTCTTCCATACATAGTCACTGAGAACGTCCTTGGTGGTAGTCTTTAATTTGCCCCAGTCTGTGATTCCCTTATCCAGGCATGCCTGAAGTGCATCGTCCACTGTATGTCTCGCTTCCTCGATCAGTTCATCGGATTCCTTCACATATACAAAACCTCTGGATACGATGTCGGGACCTGCCACCAGTTCTCCGCTGGCTCTGTCCAGACTCATAACCACGATCATAATACCATCTTCTGCCAGATGCTGTCTATCTCTCAATACTACGTTTCCAACATCTCCGACTCCCAGACCATCGACCAAAATAGCGCCTACGGGTACTCTGCCGTTTACTTTTGCCTGCTCCTCGCTGACTTCCAGCACATCGCCGGAAGACAGGATAAAGATATTGTCCTTGCTGATGCCCAAGCTCTCTGCGATCTTCGCCTGTGCCTTCAAGTGCTTGTATTCACCGTGAACAGGCACTGCGTACTTCGGATGGATCAGGGTATAGATCAGCTTGATCTCTTCCTGGCAGGCATGTCCGGATACGTGAGCATCCTGGAAAATAACGTCTGCGCCCTTGCGGAGCAGCTCATTGATGATCTTGGTAACAGACTTCTCATTCCCCGGGATAGGATTGGAGGAGAAAATTACGGTATCACCGGCACCGATGGTGATCTTACGGTGCATGTTATTCGCCATACGGGACAGAGCCGCCATGCTTTCACCCTGACTTCCAGTGGTGATGATAACCTGCTGCTCAACCGGATAATTTCTCAACTGTTCCAGCTCCACTAAAGTATTTTCAGGAATGTTGATGCATTCCAGCTTAATGGCAGTGTCGATAATATTCACCATACTTCTGCCTTCCACAGCCACCTTACGTCCGAACTTGTATGCAGTATTAATGATCTGCTGTACACGGTCCACGTTGGATGCGAAAGTTGCCACGAAGATTCTGGTGTTCTTGTGTTCTTCAAATAAAGTATCAAAGGTCTTACCCACTGTTTTCTCAGAAGGGGTAAAACCGGGACGCTCTGCGTTAGTGGAATCGCACATCAGTGCCAGTACGCCTTTTTTACCGATCTCGGCAAAACGCTGTAAGTCGATGGCATCTCCGTAGACCGGTGTGTAGTCCACCTTGAAGTCTCCGGTGTGCACCACAATACCGGCAGGGGAATAAATAGCCAGTGCTGCGGCATCTACGATACTGTGATTCGTCTTGATGAATTCCACACGGAAATCTCCGAGATTGATGGACTGTCCGAATTTCACCACTTTACGTTTGGTCTTCTTCATGAGATTGTGCTCGGTCAGCTTGTTCTCAATGATGCCCATGGTCAGGCGGGTCGCGTAGATAGGCACATTAATATCCCGCAGAACATAAGGCAGTGCTCCGATATGATCCTCATGTCCGTGGGTGATAACGAAACCTTTTACCTTGTCAATATTATCCTTTAAGTAGGTTACATCAGGGATAACCAGGTCGATTCCTAGCATATCATCCGCAGGGAAAGACAGACCGCAGTCCACCACAATAATACTGTCCCCATACTGGAAGGCAGTAATATTCATACCGATCTGTTCCAGACCACCCAAAGGAATGATCTTCAGACCTGAAACGTTACTATTCTCTTTTTTCTTTTTCAACGAAATTACCTCCAAATTCTATACGTCTATACATCTTGCTTCGTGTATGTATTCCGGCGTTAGAACGGACTGATATGCTCTGCAAACAAAGACCTGCGATTTTCGCCTGTTCCTTCGGCTCTCTTCTCGAAAACTCCCGCGGAATCAGGCATCCCAGATCTTACAATTCCATCAAAATAACGGCACTTCTCATGCTCTTCGTGTATTCCCTGTCACTTTTAGCACAAAACCATTATATGCTGAAACCGGCAAAGCATCGGATATCCCTCTCTGCCAATCATACAAATCATATCTATAAATAGTAGACGGCTTCACCGCGAAGCCATCTGTATTTATCCAAATTAAATTAAATCAATGTCCTCTAGCATATCCGCAAATACTCCGGATACTGCTTCCAGTTCTTCATCATCGGAGACTACATCATAAATGCTCTCTTCTTCGCCGTCCTGAGACATATCCTTCAGGATCAGGGCATCTCCGTCGCCCTCTTCCACCTCAGTTACCAGGATGTAATTGTGTCCGCCGATCCTGGTCTGTTCCAGTACATAAAATTCTACAGGTTCTTCGCCCTCGGGGCGAAATGTGATCTTTTCCAGTTTACTCATTCTGATTCCTTTTTCTTTTCATTGTTCCTGCGGTCCAGATATCCCTGTAAAATCAGGGTAGCCGCGATCATATCCACATATTCCTTGCGGTTCTCACGGCGGATTCCCGCTTCCATCATTGTCTTGTCCGCTGCCACAGTAGTCAGTCTCTCATCCCAGAAATATACCGGGAGCCCGGTTCTGCGCTCCAGCTTCTCCTTGAACTCTTTGGTCAGTTCCACACGGACGCCTTCCGTATCGTTCATGTTCTTGGGAAGCCCCAGTACGATCTCTTCCACTTCGTTCTCTACGATCAGTTCTTCGATTCTTGCCAGTGTCTGACGTAATTTATTCTCTTCCTTGCGGCGAATGATCTCTACTCCCTGCGCTGTTAAGAGCAGACTGTCGCTGATTGCCACGCCCACGGTACGTGAGCCGAAATCCAAACCCATGATACGCATGTGGGTCCTCCTGATAGTTGTAATTATTTCCAGTGTTTGGTCTTGATATACTCCGTGAGCAGTTCTTCCACCAACTCATCCCGCTCCACCTTCATGATCAGACTGCGGGCGTTTTTATGGCTGGTAATATAAGTGGGGTCTCCGCTCATAATATAGCCTACGATCTGGTTCACAGGGTTATATCCCTTCTCCGTCAGTGCCTCGTATACCGTAGAGAGCACCAGCTTTACGCCGGTCTCAGGTTCTGTCTCTACCTTGAAGTATTGTGTATTTCCTAAGTCCTGCATATGATCCTCTTTTTCTGCCATAATTTACACAGCTCTGAATAGTTACCATTATGCCTTATATTACCGCATTTACTTTGAAAATTCAAGAGGAGATAGTAACAGGATTTCATCCGTCAGGAATCCCTCTGCACTGCCGCATAGCACGGTATTTGCCGCAATATTTTTATTTGCCTGCACAGGAACCGCTACTTTCACATAGTCTCTTGTATGTCCCAGCAGATACTCCGTTCCGTTGATTACTTTGGTCTCCTCCAGAAGAACTTCTGCCTCCTGTCCGAGGTAATGCGCCCGAAACTGCTTCGACTGTTCCTTCTCCATCGCCAGAAGTTCCGCACTTCTCTGCGTCTTCACGGGATCCGGCACCTGATCCGGCATGACCGCTGCTCTGGTTCCTGCTCTCTTGGAATATTTGAAAACATGCATCTCGAAGAACCGGATACGGTCCAAAAAGCCCACCGTCTCAGCGAATTCTTCTTCCGTCTCTCCCGGGAAGCCCACGATGACGTCCGTGGTAATTGCCGGATGGTCGAATACCTTGCGAAGCAGCGCAACGCTCTCCGCATACTCTTCGGAAGTGTACTTACGGTTCATGCGGCGCAGTGTCGCATCGCATCCACTCTGTAAGGACAGATGAAAATGAGGACAAAGCTTCGGCAGTGCCGCCATTCGGGCTGCGGTTCCTTCCGTGACGATACGGGGCTCTAGGGAACCGATGCGGATGCGTTCAATGCCCTCAATATCATGGATCCGCTCCAACAGATCGATCAGCTTGCTGCTGCCGGAATAGTCTCTTCTTTCCTCATCCTCTTTTAATACGGAGACACTTTCGCCGCGCTTCCAGGCTTCCTCGTCAAAATCAATGCCATAGGAACTGATATGAATACCTGTCAGCACGATCTCACGGTAGCCGTTCTGTGCCATGCCGGTGATCTCCCGGATGATATCTTCCGCTCTGCGGCTGCGGACTCTGCCTCTCGCATAAGGAATGACACAGTAGGAGCAGAACTGGTTGCAGCCATCCTGAATCTTGATATAGGCTCGGGTATGCTCCGCGGTGTGCTTCAGGGTCATTTCTTCGTACTCTGCGGTATGATTGATATCGATGACAGTCGTGTCATGCAGGGTCTTGTCCACATTATGTCCGGCATCTCCTGCGTTCTCCGCCACAGCATCTTCCTGCTCCAGGTCCTGCAAATATTCCTCCAAAATGGACGCCAGATCCTTCTTACGGTTGTTGCCGATGGCAAGGTCGATGCAGGGATCCTGCTCTACATCTTCCCTGCCGGTCTGTACGTAACAGCCCACTGCCACCACCAGCGCCGCCGGATTTTTCTGCTTGGCACGGTGAAGCATCTGCCTGCTTTTCCGATCCGCAATATTGGTAACTGTGCAGGTATTTACGATATAAATATCTGCGATTTCATCAAATGGTACAATAGTATAACCTTTTTCTTGTAACATTTGTTGCATTACTTCTATTTCATAGGAATTAACCTTACATCCAAGGTTGTGTAATGCTACACTTTTCATAGGATTCCTCACTTTTTTTGTATTGTTTTCGTCTTGACTTTTGGTCGTTCACCCATTAATATGAAGTCAGAAGGTATGACACACATTAAGGAGGTAGTCAACATGAAGACAGTTCAGATTTCTTTAAATTCTATTGATAAGGTAAAATCTTTCGTAAACGATATTACTAAGTTCGATTATGATTTCGATCTTGTATCCGGCAGATACGTAATTGATGCAAAGTCCATCATGGGTATCTTCAGCCTGGATCTTTCCAAGCCTATCGACCTGAACATCCATGCAGAGGATGGTGCTGATGAGGTTCTGGAAGTATTAAAGCCTTATCTGGTATAATTACCGATTCGGAAGTCCGAATACATAGTGCAACAGAGAACACCTTAAGAGACGCAATCCTCTTGAGGTGTTTTTATGTATATTTCCAAAAAAGTAACTATTCAGTACCTGTTATCTCCCAGGTTCTGAATAGTTACTCTGCATTTGCACTTATGCTTCTGCGATGATCAGTTCCTTGGTCTCCAGTGCAGTCTTCACCAGTTCATCGATCTTCTCATCCAGGTTATGCTCATGTCTGCGGATCACCTTTACATTCGGCTTCGTCACAGGATGCTTTGCCACGAAGATGGTACAGCAGTCTTCATAGGGCAGAATGGAAGTCTCGTAAGTGCCGATCTTCTCAGATACTTCTACGATCTCCTGCTTGTCGAATCCGATCAGCGGACGGTATACCGGCAGTTCGCATACTTCGTTGGTAGCGATCAGGGAATTCATGGTCTGGGATGCCACCTGACCGATGCTCTCACCGGTGATCAGACCTAAGCACTCGGTCTCTTTCGCGATCTGCTCCGCAATACGCATCATATAACGGCGCATGATAATGGTCAGTTCCTCATGAGGACATTTCTCGTAAATATATAACTGAATATCGGTAAAATTGATCACATGCAGGTAGATCGGTCCGGTGTAACGGGCAACGATCTTCGCCAGGTCAACGACCTTCTGCTTCGCACGTTCGCTGGTGTAAGGCGGTGCATGGAAATATACCGCATCGATCTTGACACCTCTCTTGGCGATCATATAGCCTGCCACAGGAGAGTCGATACCGCCGGACAAAAGCAGCATTCCCTTCCCGCCGGTGCCTACGGGCATTCCTCCGGGTCCGGGCAGGATCACAGAGTAGATATAGATCTCTTCACGGATCTCAATGTTCAGCATGATTTCGGGATGGCGTACATCCACCTTCATGTTGGGATAAGCATTCAGGATAGCTTCGCCCATATCCATGTTGATGGTCATGGAATTCTTAGGGTAATTTTTTCTGGCACGTCTCGCTGCCACCTTAAAGGTCTGGTTGCACTCGGGATATACCTTTGCAATGTAGTCGATCACGGTCTCACACAGCTTCTCGAAGCCCTCATCCTGTACATGGACTACCGGGCAGATGCCAGAGATACCGAAGACTCTCTGCAGGTGTGCCACTACTTCATCATAGTCGAATTCTGACTCTGCATCCACGAAAATACGTCCCTGGGTCTTGTGTACCAGGAATTCCCCCTCACACTTTTTCAGAGCGTATTTGATCTGACGTACCAGAGCGTCCTCGAACAGATAACGGTTTTTTCCTTTAATGCCGATCTCGGCATACTTTATCAAAAATGATGTAAACACGGTTTTTCCCTTTCTTATCTGCGACTGTATCTGCGTAACATAGGTATTATATTGTACAATGCCTGAAGGCAAACGTCAATCTCTTCTTCCGTGGTAAATACAGAAAAGCTGAAGCGGATGGTGGAATCTAGCAGGGATTTATCCACGCCGATGGCCTTCAGTGTAGCGGATGGCTGCGGCTTATGCGCGGAGCAGGCGCTTCCGGCAGAGACATAGATTCCTTTGTCTTCCAGTGCATGCAGGAGCACTTCGCTTCTCACTCCGGCAAAGGATACGCTGACAATATGGGCTGCCGTCCCCTCCCCGTAAGGAGCATCCGGCAATAATCCGTTGACTGTCACATGATCCAGTCTCTCCACGCCTTCGATGAATCTCCGCTTGCAGGCACAGAGTCTCGCATGATCCTCATCAAAATGGCTGTACAGCATTTCCGCTGCTTTCGCCAGCCCCGCAATGCCGGGCACATTCTCGGTACCGGAGCGGAGGTTCTGCTGCTGTCCGCCACCGAATACGATAGGCTGGATCTTAACCTTGTCTCCTACATATAACAGGCCGACACCTTTGGGTCCGTGGATCTTGTGTCCGCTGACAGACAACAGATCAATGTGCATCTTCTTCGGATAGATGCGGGATTTACCGAATCCCTGTACCGCGTCCACATGGAACAGAGTGTCGGGATTCATCTGTTTGATCAGGGCTCCGGCTTCCTCAATAGGCTGCAGGGCTCCGATCTCGTTGTTTGTATGCATAATAGATACCAGAATGGTCTCCGGTGTCATGGCTCTGTGCAGGTCTTCTAAGCGGATGCGTCCGCAGGAATCTACCGGCAGATAGGTGACACGATATCCCTGGCTCTCCAAGTAACGCATGGTCTGCAGGATCGCAGGATGCTCTATCTGCGTGGTGATCAGATGGTTGCCTCTGCGGCAGTTCGCCAGAGCGCAACCGATCAGCGCCATATTGTCGGACTCCGTACCGCCGGAGGTGAACAACAGCTCTCTCTCCTCCACTTTCAGGTTTCTCGCCAGAGTCTCCTTGGCATAGCGAAGGTATTTCTCCGCCTCCACTCCCTTCATATGCAGGCTGGAGGGATTGCCGTAATCTTCACACATGATCTTCGTCATCAACTCGGCTACTTCCGGAAATGTCCTTGTGGTAGCGGAATTGTCCAAATAGACTTCCATTCTCTTCTTCTCCTTGCTATCTATCTCTTCAGTAACTATTCAGCGCCCTATACGCAAAATCGCCTTTTCAATGCTTTTACATATGTAAGCATTTGACAAGCCTCTGACAATATCTAATGGCACTGAATAATTACTATATTCTTCTTATGGTTAAGATATGCAATTAATTCTCCAGCTGATACATCAGCCATGCTATCGTCGTAAATCCGGCAGTCTCTGTACGCAGGATCCGTTTTCCCAGAGTAATGGACCGGATGCCCGCCTCTGTGGCAAGCTTTATCTCCTCCGGATCAAAGCCGCCTTCCGGACCGATGAAAATGGCGATCTGCTGCCCCGGTTTTGCACTTTCGATCAGCTGCTTCGTATGCTCCATTCCTTCTGCCAGTTCGTAAGGTACCAGCTTCAGGTCCATTTCGGATGCCATTTTCACTGCCTGCGCATAACTCATCACGGGCGCCACAGTAGGAATCACACCCCGCTTGCTCTGCTTGGCTGCCGCCTCCGCAATGCCCTGCCAGCGTTTGATCTTCGCGTCTGCTTTTTTCTCATCCAGCTTCACCACGCAGCGCTTCATCGCCACCGGAATCACCTGAAAAGCTCCCAGTTCCACCGCTTTCTGGATAATGAGTTCCATTTTGTCCGCCTTGGGCAGTCCCTGGAACAGATAGATCTTCGCCGGAAGTTCTACGCCGTCTTCCTTGATAAAACGCAGTTCCAGGCGGACACAGTCCTCTTCCATGGAAAGGATTCCGCAGCGGTATTCCTTCCCGTCGATTCCGTTGCTGACCGCCACTTCCTCGCCGGGACGCATGCGCAGTACGTTTTTAATATGATTGACATCGGTTCCCCGGATGATGACGCTTTTTGCCGCTACGTCGATCTGCTCCGGCTCTACAAAAAACTGATACATTGTAAAAATCCTCTAATTTTTTCTTGCGGTAACGCTGACCCATTCTCCCTGATAGGTCACTTCCAGCACTTCCAGTCCTGCTGCCTTCACTGCCTCTACCACGGTCTGTTCCTTGTCATCAATGATGCCGGAGGTGATATAAATACCGTCTTTTTTCAACTGATGCACGATCACGGGAGTCAGAGGTACCAGTACATCTGCCAGGATATTTGCCACTACGATATCATAGCACTCATAGCCTACTTTGTCCTGTACTTCCTTATCCGTAATGATATTGCCGATCATCATGTCAAACTGCGCAGGATCAATGCCGTTGACTTCACAGTTCTGCGCTACAGCTTCCACAGCGCAGATATCCAGGTCGGTTCCCACGGCGTGTTTTGCACCGAACATCAGGGATAAAATTGCCAGAATGCCGCTGCCGGTTCCCACGTCCAGAAGCTCTGTCTCAGGGGTGATGAATTTGCGCAGCTGGCGGATACACAGCTGTGTGGTCTCATGCATACCGGTGCCGAATGCGGTGCCGGGGTCGATATGAAGCACCATTTTGTCAGTATCTTCCGGTTTGATATTTTCCCAGGAAGGAATCACTAGAATATCATCAATATAGAACTGATGGAAATACTGTTTCCAGTTGTTGATCCAGTCAATATCCTCGGTCTCGTCCACAACGACAGATCCCTCTCCGATATCCATGAACTGGCGTAAATCTTCCAGTTCGCGTTTCACATCGGCAAGTACTGCCTCGGTGGTAGTCTTCTCACCGGCTACTTCCAGGCTGCCGTCCTCTTTTTCTTCTACGAAAAAGCTTAAATATGCGATACCGTCATCTTCCGGTCCGTCCGGCAGGATATCCACGAACATCTGCTCCTTCTCCATGGCGGTCAGGGGCACCTTGTCCTCAATCTGCGCGCCTTCCAGTCCCAGATCATACAGCGTGCTGATAATAATATCTTCCGCTTCTGTCACAGTCTTTATTCTGAATTTTACCCACTTCATATTGTGATTCCTTTCTGTATCAGAGCATAAGCCCTGTCTTTTCCTTGCTCTTCTCGATCATATGGTTCAGCTTGCGGAACGGGGGCTCCAGCGCCAGTCCCAGCAATAACGCTATGATCAGGAATAATGCCATTTTACCCACATTGATCCAATAATCTACGCCGTACATGCCCGCGATGCATTCCTTGAAGGCTTTCATGCCGAACTGGAACGGCAGGAATGGATAGATCCACTGGAACACCTTTGGCAGTGTTTCGATGGGAAATGTTCCGCCGCTTCCCGCTACCTGAACGACCATGACCACACTTGCAAGCGCTTCTCCCACGTTACCGAATGCAAAGGTCACGGAATACATGAAGCAGCTGAATGCTGCGCTCGCCACGGCTGCAGCAAGCCAATATAAGAACTTGTGCTGACACTGGATCTCGATATAATAGAGGTTACCCAGGATTGTCAAAAGCGTCTGTGCCTGTCCCATGAGAAAGAACAGCAGATACCTGCCAAAATATCTTTCGTAGCTTTTATAGTGATCATCGGGTTCAATGGGCTTCACGCCTACGTGAATGATTGCAACCAAGAATAGGGCGCCCACCCAGATTGCCAGGATCGTATAGAATGGAGATGCTGCCGATCCGTAATGATCCACCGGATAGACAGACACTGTCTCAAGCTTCACAGGAGATGACACGAATTCAGCCACAGATGTAGGATCTGTCGCCATGGCATTTAAGATATCCTCATAAGAGTCCGTTCCGGTGATCCGTTTTATATTATCCGCTATTTTACTTACCTTGTCCAGCAGTTCCTGCGCAATTACCAGGGAATCCTGCAGACTTACGTTCCCTTCGTTAAGCGTCTGCTGATACTCTTTTAAAATATCGGAGATCTCATCCATATTGACATCAGTGCCGTTCATCATTGATGCCGCATTTAAAAATGCCTGCTGCATGGCTTTTCCGGTATCACGGAAAGAAGGTCTGACATTGTTATTATAGTCATTCAGGAGGTTATCCAGCTGTTTGCTGCAGATCTGGATCTGTTCCCGCAGCTGTGCCCGCAGCGTATTGATGTCAGTATCTACCTGACCTTTGCTGTTCTGCAGCTGTTTCAGATCCGCCTCAATATTTTTCAGGGACTGGCTGATCTCCTGAATCTGTGCTTCCTGCCCGGTCACCAGGCTTCCCAGGACATCCATGTTCGCCTGCATGCCCTGCACCAGTCCGATTGCCATACCCAGACCGGTGTCCGTAGTGCTTCCCACACTGTTACTGTCCATCTGCGCCAGCAGTCCCTCCGCATAGATAGACAGGTATTGCAGCGCTTCCGTCACCATATTCATACTGCTGCTGACCATGTCACTCATGACATCCACCGCGTCCACGCTGGAATTGATCATGGTCTGCATGCCGATCATGGTATTCCGCCCATTCTCCAGCACGTTGTCCATATCCGGCAGCATATTCTGACTGGTGGACATAATCATTTCCGCGGAATTCATGATGCTCTGGAAGGACTGCAGCATGACTACGTAATCCTGCAGCTGTGTCTGCACAGCATCCAGGGAATCCGTCACACTGACCTGCCCACTGGCATTCACCATGGAAAGTGCATTGCCGGCTTTCATGACCGACTCCGCCACGGTACTGACAAAGGTGGCATTTACCTGCTCCTGCACGGCATTTTTCGCCTTAGCCGTGATTTTCGGTGCAATACCGTTCTTTTTCTCATTTTCATAATAATAGATTGTGGGATGATCTACTTCGCCGTCCAAAAATCCCAACATTTCCTGCGTAAAGCCTTCGGGAATGATCAGTGCTGCGTAATAATCGCTGTTCTTCACGCCCTCCAGGGCTTCTTCCGTGGTCTCGGGGAATACCCAGCCAATAGTGGTGTTCGCCTCCAGGGCTTCCAGCACGCTGTCTCCCACATTTAAGGACAGTCCCATGATCTCCGCTCCGGCATCGTCCGAAGCCACCGCCACGTTCAGTTGGCTGGTAGCTGCAGGTTCATAAGGATCCCAGTTGGAGAAAATGTTGAACCAGGCATACAACGCCGGCAGGATGCTTAATCCCATGATAACGACTACCGCCACAACATTATTGCTGATCCGACGGATATCAGTGGTAAATATTTTCCATATGTTGCGCATATTATTCCCCAGCCTCCCCGTCTTTCGTTTCTTTTGTTTCTTTTGTTTTTTCTGTTTCTTTTATTTCTTCTGATTCTTCCGCTTCTTCTGTCTCTGCCACCTGTGTCTCCGCGGTGGAATTCAGTCCTTCGCCGATCATTTCACGAGTTTTACGGATGATCTGAGCCGCTCTGTCGAAATCCGCGGGCGTCACCGCTTCAATCGCCCCCTCTTCCCCTTTCAATTCCATGATCTTTTCCTGCAAGTTATAATCCATATATTCCACAACGATCAGGTAGACTGACAGGGCGAACAGGGATACAATCCACAGGATTAGGAAGATCACCTTGTTGCTGCCGGTCAAAAAGAGCAGTGCCAGGAAAAACAGGGGAACAATCCAGATGCATTTCAGACCGATCTTTATTCTTTTTCTGTTTTTTTCATGAAGGGTCTGCTCATAGTCCAGCACCTTCTGAAAAATCTCTTCGTAATCTCTTTCCATGAAATTTCCTTTCTGTCTTCCGCCTATTCGGGACTACATAAGCTCTGTATCTTCCATTCTCTCTTCCACAAAATGGTTCAGTTTCACAAACGGGATGCGGATCACCAGTCCGATGAGCAGTCCCTCTAGCATAAACAGGATCAGCTTCGCCAGTGCTGCCATATAGGCAGTTCCGTACATGCCCGCCAGTGCCTCGCGCATCGCCGTGATGGCATAGGGGAAGGGGAAGAATATGTATATCTTCTGATAGATATCCGGAAGCAGTTCAATGGGGAACGTTCCGCTGGAGCCTGCGATCTGCAATACCATGACGATAACGCAGACAGCCTTGCCCACATCTCCGAATGCCAATGTCAGGGAATAGATCAGCAGGGAAAATGCGGTAGCGGTAAAGCTTGCCGCCAGGAAAAACAGCCCCGGTTCCACAATGTTTACTTTCAACAGCCACAGATCTCCTGCCACGATGATCGCCGCCTGTATCTGTGCCAGTAATAAAAACAGTAGATATCTGCCGAAATACAGCTGATAGCTCTGCACATTTTCAAGATCCTTCGGGGAAGCTTTTACCTTCACCATTGCTACCAGGATCGTAGAGCCTACCCAGATCGCCAGTGTGGAATAGAACGGGGTCATGGCGGAACCGTAGGTTGCTACCGGATACATAGCGATGGTCTCCATGGTCACCGGAGATGCAAAATATTCTCCCAGGCTGTCAGGGTCTCCTCCTAAGAAACGCACCAGAATATCCATCATTTCCTCTTCAGAGGCACCTTCCAGCTGATCTGTCAGGTCTGTCAGTTTTTCACTGATGCCGTCTACCACACCCTGGATCTGCCCCAGGCTCTCGCTAGTTCCGTCCACCGCATCGCCGACACCTTCCATGACTACTCCGATATTCTGCACGGTATTGCTCAGCGTATTCACCAGGTTGGTCACCTGGTTCAGTGAATCTGACATGTTTGTCAGGACTCTCTGCATCTGGGGTACCAGATTATTTTTATAGATGCCCTGCAGATTGCTTACGGAATTTTCGCAACTGTCGATAACGCTCTTCAAGTTGTTCATGGCGTTGTTGACATTGACCTTCGCCTTCTCCGCTGCCTGCTCATCCGTGGATTCCAGCACACTGCCTATGACGGTATTCATCATATCCAGTTCTTTCTGCATGGCTTTCAGTGCTTCAATAGCCGCATCCGCTGCCGTATTGCCGCTTCCGCTGCCGGTGGAAGCATCACCGCCGGATACACTTCCCTGCACTCGTTGTTCGATCAATGCTGCCAGCAGGTCGTTCACCTGTCCGTTCAGGGTGTTGGTATCTCTTGCTACTTTATTCAGATCCTTCGTCATCTGTGCCGTGTCATCCGCCAGCTTGCTCTGATCCAGGATCTTCTTCATATCCTCCAATGAGGTCTGTATCGTGCTCATGGAAGTATCCACATTGGTATTAAAATTCGACAGCGTGTCCCTGGTAGAAGTCAGGTTCTGGCTGCTCTGATTCAGGCTTGCCGTCGTGGCATCCAGCTTCTTCTGCATGGCAGGGATCTCATAATTCACATGGCTGATCGCCGCTTCCAGCCGGTCGTTCCCTGCCCGGAACGTATCGATCATCGCGCTGTATTCCTTCAGATTATCGTTAAGCTTTTCCAGATCGGCGCGGAATTCCTCCGCATAGTTGCTTCCCTGCATCTGATCCGACACAGAATTTCCTTCCTCGAAAATCGTAGTAGCCGCCACTTTGATAAAGGTCTCATTAATAGTATTCTGCAGCGTTCCGGCTACCGTATCGGTAATCTTGGTAGCAATAGCGTTGCTCTTCTGATTCTGGTAATAAATCAGCGACGGATTCTCAAAATCATCAGAGAACACATTGTACATGCTATAGGTAAATTTGTCCGTGATGACGATGGCTGCGTAATATTTACCCGCTTCCACGCCTTCCCGCGCTTCTTCCTCAGTATCTAAGAAGATCCATTTCACACTGGCGTTGGAATGCAGACTCTCCAGCACGGATTCCCCCATATTTACCACTGAGCCGTCCTTTTTCGTATAATCCTGATCCAGCGATACTACCGCCACCGGAATTCCTCCTGTGTTGGAATAAGGATCCCAGTTAGAGAAAATATTAAACCATGCATACAGGGACGGTATAACGCACAATCCAATAATAATAACCAGTGCAAAAGGCTGTTTCACCAGTTTTTTCAGATCTCCTGTGAAAATTTTCCAAATGTTTTTCATGCGATTTTATAGACTCCTCATATTGATTTTCGTCTGTCCGGCTTCGCATACCCCCAGAAGCAGAAAAAATAGAGGGGTATTCAACACCTGCTGAAAGCTGATTATGGAATGCATTCCGTAAGTAATCACTAATACAGACGCCAGAAAATTATTCTTATAACAGCGCAGTGCCGTTGCAAACACTCCAGCATAGGCAGCCACTCCCAACAGTCCCATATTGACCAACGTTGTCAGCCATTCATTATGGGCATTCGTAAAAATTGAACCCGCAAAATATCCTGTATCAAACAGTACCGTGCCTCCGGGCACCACCTGTTCTAAATAATCTGCAAAGCAGTCCGGTCCGACTCCTAACAGCTTCTGACGCAGATCTGCCTTGCAGAATCCCTGCCATGCCAGCTGCCACAGTCTTCCCCGACTGCTGCCCCATTCTGCAAAGCTGCTGCCCCACAAACTCAAAATATACCATATCGCTATAAGAAAGGCAATCACAAGGCTACTGTATAGCAGTGTGAACCGAAAAGTTTTCTTTTTATTTTCAGGAAGGACATGACATATTCCATAGAAGATCAGACACACTGCCGCAAGCGGAAGCCACCCATGCCAGACTACCATTTTTTTGGCAATCCCCTCCTGCAACAGGATATTATAGGTTCCAAAGGTCTGTACTCCCTTACCCAACAGAAACATCCCCGTGCAGATTGCTGTTAGCAGCAATAGCAACGGCTTCCACATTCCTGAATGCTTCCGATTCAGCCAAAAGTTCAGCCACAGAGCGACACTAGCCACCATAACTCCTCCATCACTTCCCTGTAAAAACAGTAGCATAGCAGCGAGAGCATTGCAGGCTCCGGAGATGAAAGCCCGTACTCTACGCCCTTCTTCCGCAGCTTTACAAAAAAGTGCCAATGATAAAGGAAACATCACACTGTAGTAACCACTGAGCCAATTATTGTTCCCCAGAGTAGTGAGCATATGCGTATATTCCCAGTCTCCCACCACATAGTCCTTCAATAATCCCAAAGGATCATATCCAAGCTTCTGTAACAGTCCAATCAGAGTCACCGTGACAAATGCAGCCTCTCCCAGCAGCATTATATTTTCACACTGTCCGGCATACCTAGCCGCAATTAAGAATCCGCCCACCATGAGGCAGATCGTGACAGCCCCCATATACCATTCCTGTTCTCCTGTCCATGCAGTCTTCCCATAGGGACTGCAGGCCGCAGAAATCACAGCACAGATGCCATACAGGAAGACTGCCGACACTGTCGCATGTTCTCTGCACCATCCGATCAATTTTTTTACATTTTTCTGCCAAGCTAAACAGTAACATTCATGGTTCTCCATCCGGCAGTTTCCTGCAATGTCAATCAGCTCTGTCACAAGGCAGATTCCCATGCAGCTCAACGAAACATTCCGATACAGAAAATATTTCGTGTCGCCCAGCTTATAATATCCGTTCCGGGGAATATAGTACAGAGGCAATACCACCAAAATAATAGCCATATAAATCTGACATACTGTTTTCTGTAACTCCTCTGTCCTCTTCTCCATCCCCTGCCCGTCTCCTTCGCGCCACAGACTGCATAACTACTTGCATTGTAAGCGTTTCTCCCCCTTCTGTCAAACGCTTAACTCTTACCTCCTACAAAATCACAAAACTGTATTCTGTAACGCTCTTTTAAAAGTATCTTTAAATTCTCCCAACAAACCAGTAGCCCGCAGTTGGGGTAAGGGCAAGCAGACTCTAAGCAGCCGTCGGTACGGTCTGCATCCGAAGCGGAAACGGATCTGCGGTCCTTAGCCCCAATGCGGGCTACGGGGATTTCATCTATTAACTTTTATTTCCAGAACTTTTTCTTCTTGCTATCCTTGGCATCCCCATCCCCTGTCTCTGCGGAATTTTTTACCGCATTCAGTGAGTCTCCGGTCAGTGCATCGAACTGCTTTAACAGTTCCTTCGCCTCTGCCTTTAACTTATCGGGAGTCTGCACTACCAGTGTCACATAGTGGTCACCGCGGACATCCTTATTTTTCCAGGAAGGAACACCCTTGCCGCGCAGACGGATCTTCGTGTCAGTCTGGGTTCCTGCCTTCACATCATAGACTACCTTACCGTCTACGGTATCAATCAATATCTCACCGCCCAATGCCGCTACTGCAAAAGAAATGGGCACGGTAGAGAAAATATCGAAATCCTGTCTCTGGAAGATGGGATGACGACCTACGATCACTTCTACCAGCACATCACCTCTGGGACCGCCATTGACACCGGGCTCACCCAGTCCGGGCTTACGGATTGCCTGACCGTTATCGATACCTGCGGGGATATCTACCGAATAGCGCTTCTTCATGGGAATATATCCGGTACCACGGCAATCCGGACACTTCTCCTTGATCACCTTACCGGTTCCCTGACAATCGGGACAGGTCTGTACATTACGTACTGTACCGAAGAAAGACTGCTGGTTAAATACTACCTGACCCTTACCACCACACTTGGTACAGGTCTCGGGACTGGTACCGGGCTTTGCACCGGAACCGTTACAGGTCTTACAGGTCTCCTTTACGGTGAGATCGATCTCTTTCTGACAGCCGAATACTGCCTCTTCAAACGTAACACGAACGCTGGTACGTAAGTTGGCGCCCTTCATGGGTCCGTTGTTTCTGGCACCTCTGCTTCTGCCGCCGCCAAAAAGGTCTCCGAAAATGTCTCCGAAAATGTCTCCGAAATCAGCACTGTTGAAATCAAATCCACCGGCTCCTCCGGCACCACCGTCGAATGCCGCATGACCATACTGATCATACTGACGTCTCTTCTCGGGATCACTCAGCACGGCATAAGCCTCGGAAGCTTCTTTAAACTTCTGCTCTGCATCCTTGTCTCCGGGGTTCATGTCGGGATGGTATTTTTTCGCCAGTACACGGTATGCTTTTTTAATTGCAGCATCATCTGCATTCTTATCTACACCGAGGACCTCATAATAGTCTCTCTTCTGCTCTGCCATTTCTACACCTCTGTCACATAAATCTAAAAACGGTTATGCACAGGGCACGCTTTCGCATACCCTGTGCCCCCTGTTATTTGCAATCACTGTCACACAGCATTTACTGTTATACCACGAATTGCACTATTTGTGAAGCTTAATTATACTTCTCTGAAATCTCCGTCGATGACATCATCATCTGCGGAAGAACCTGCGTTGCTGCCGCCAGCCTGTGCATTCATGTCAGGACCGGCTGCGCCCTGAGCACCCTGCTGTGCCTGTGCTGCCTGCTCATACATCTTGGTGAATACAGACTGTGCACTTTGGGTCAGCTTCTCTTTTGCAGCCTTCAGCTCATCTACATCGCTGTCGCTCATCTCCTGATCCTTGGTTCTCTCCAGGATAGCCTTAACAGCTTCCAGATCAGCCTGTACCTGAGTCTTATCACTCTCGGGAACCTTGTCGCCTACTTCGTTCAGAGCCTTCTCGGTCTGGAATACGAAGGAGTCTGCCTCATTTCTTGCCTCGATAGCTTCCTTACGCTTCTTATCCTGTGCCTCGAACTCAGCTGCTTCCTTGACAGCCTTCTCGATATCGGAATCGGACATGTTGGAACCGGCAGTGATGGTGATGTGCTGTTCCTTACCGGTACCCAGATCCTTAGCGGATACATTTACGATACCGTTGGCATCGATATCGAAGGTTACCTCGATCTGAGGGATTCCTCTGGGAGCGGGTGCAATACCGTCCAGGCGGAACTGTCCGAGGGACTTGTTATCCTTAGCGAACTGACGCTCACCCTGTACTACGTTGATATCTACAGCGGTCTGGTTATCAGCTGCGGTAGAGAAGATCTGGCTCTTCTTGGTAGGAATGGTCGTATTTCTCTCGATCAGTCTGGTAGCAACACCACCCATGGTCTCGATGGACAGAGACAGAGGAGTTACATCCAGTAACAGAATATCGCCGGCACCTGCATCACCCGCAAGCTTACCACCCTGGACAGAAGCACCGATTGCTACGCACTCATCAGGGTTCAGGGACTTGCTGGGCTCCTTACCGGTCAGAGCTCTTACCTTATCCTGTACAGCAGGGATACGTGTGGAACCACCTACTAACAGTACCTGACCCAGATCGGAGTAGTTCAGACCTGCATCCTTCATAGCGTTCTGTACGGGTACAGCGGTCTTGTCAACCAGGTCTCTGGTCAGCTCATCGAACTTAGCACGGGTTAAGTTCATGTCAAAGTGCTTGGGTCCTTCTGCGGTTGCGGTAATGAAAGGAAGGTTGATGTTGGTGGTCATTGCGCTGGACAGCTCTTTCTTAGCCTTCTCAGCTGCTTCCTTCAATCTCTGCATAGCCATCTTATCGCCGGAAAGGTCTACGCCTTCTGCCTTCTTGAATTCATCCAGCATCCACTGAATGATCTTGTTATCGAAATCATCACCGCCAAGGTGTGTATCACCGTTGGTAGCCAGTACTTCAATGACACCGTCACCGATCTCGATGATAGATACATCAAAGGTACCACCACCAAGGTCGTATACCATGATCTTCTGCTCTTTCTCATTGTCCAGACCGTAAGCAAGTGCTGCTGCGGTAGGCTCGTTGATGATACGCTTTACATCCAGACCTGCAATCTTACCGGCATCCTTGGTAGCCTGACGCTGAGCATCGTTGAAGTATGCGGGAACAGTGATAACTGCCTCGGTAACCTTCTCACCCAGATAGCTCTCTGCATCTGCTTTCAGCTTCTGCAGGATCATTGCGGAGATCTGCTGAGGAGAGTATTTCTTGCCATCGATGGTACGACCGCGATCGGTACCCATATCTCTCTTAATGGAAGAAATGGTCTTCTCTGCGTTGGTAACTGCCTGACGCTTTGCAGGCTCACCAACCAGTCTCTCACCGGTCTTGGTAAATGCTACAACAGAGGGTGTGGTTCTTGCGCCTTCTGTATTTGCGATAACGGTGGGCTTACCACCTTCCATAACAGCTACACAACTGTTGGTTGTACCTAAGTCAATACCAATAATCTTACTCATAATATTTTCCTCCTGTTTTTACTCTCTTTGTTATGTTCTATTCTGAAAAATACTTGTTAACGCTGTTACTGTACTACGCCTACCATGCTGTGTCTTACAACCATGTCATGGTATGTGTAACCCTTCTGAAGCTCCTGGGCTACAACACCGGATTCATACTCATCACTCTCCACCTGCATGACTGCGTTGTGAAGGTTCGGATCAAATTCCTGTCCGACGGCTTCGATGGGTTTCACACCAATGTTCTCAAGTTCCGTCATCAGCTGCTTGTAGATGCGGTTCATACCGTCTACAAAAGGATCTTCCTTGGATTCCTCGGGAACCGTTGCTAGCCCTCTTTCAAAATTATCCACCACCGGAAGGATCTTCTCGATCACACTCTTGGCACCAGTATCGAACATTGCCTGCTTCTCTTTATCGGTTCTCTTACGGAAATTCTCGAACTCCGCCATCTGACGTTTTACTCTGTCTTCCAGCTGATCGATCTTTTCTTTGTAGGAATCTTCCTTTTTACTGAACTTTGCCTGTTTCTTTGCTGCCTTTTTATCTTCCTTGCTTGCAGGCTCTTCACTTTCAATCTCTTCTTCCTTCAGCTCTTCGGCTTCCGAAAGATCCTGTTCCATTTCTTCCTCTAATATTTCTTTTTCCTGATCTGCCATTCTTGCTTTCCTTTCTGGAATCTGTCTATTCTTTGCGGTAAAGGTCATCCAGCTGGTTCTGCACCGTTCGCAGAGTTCCGATGACCTTGTCGTAATCCATTCTCTTGGGACCTATGATTCCTATGGTTCCCTTCATGCCTTCGCCTAATTCATAAGTAGCTGTGACAACACTGCAGTCCTTCATGCCCTGCACCGGTGTCTCATCTCCGATGTACACCTGAATGCCTGCGTTGCCTTCATCTGCCAGGGATTCCTGGATCAGACCGCCTAACTGCTGCTTCTCCTCGAAAGCATTGATCAGTTCACTTGCTTTGGACTGATCTGCAAGTTCCGGATACCGGAAAATGTTGTTCGCACCGCTGGTGTAGATCTCCAGGTCTTCGTCTGCCTTGATGGCATCCGCCACAGCATCGATCACTTCACTGACGATTTCACTGTGGATTCCCGCCTGCTGCTTCATCGCTGCGATCATTCCCAGGTTGATCTCCTCCATGGATAATCCATTGAGGTGGGTGTTCAACAGAATGTTCAGCTTCAACAGTGTCTCATCATCCAGTTCTTGATTCACCGCCAGGATGTTGTTCTTGATCACATTGCCTTCGGCAACGATGACTGCCAGGATCTGTCCGGCATCTACCCGGGACAGCTGGATGAACTTTACCTTGTTGCGGTGTACCTGCGGAGCGCTGATCATGGTGGCGTACTGTGTGTTCTGAGCCAGTATCTTGACTACCTGCTTTAACAGGTTCTCCAGCTTATCCTGTCTCTCTAAGAGCATATCCTTCATCTCATTGACTTCCTGCTCTCTGGTGGTCATCATGGTATCCACATAGAAGCGGTATCCCTTATCGGAAGGAATCCTTCCTGCGGAAGTGTGCGGCTGTATGATATAACCCATCTCCTCCAGATCCGCCATCTCGTTCCGAATGGTTGCCGAGCTTAGATTCAGATCCGTGTATTTTGAAATGGTCCTGCTACCTACCGGCTCTCCCGTTTCCAAGTAGTTCCGGATAATGGCTTGCAATATAATTGTTTTTCTGTCATCCAATTGCATTCCATCACTCCCTTTGGAATTATTAGCACTCATCTAAAAGGAGTGCTAACATCTTCTTACCCTAAAATAGCACTATAGGATATTATTGTCAACTGATTTTCCGGAAAATAATTCTAAACAAAATATTAAAAAAACTATTCAGAGCCCCATTCGCAAAATAAAGAAAGACCGGTACTATTTCAGTACCAGTCCTGTCTCTAGATATACGGGAAGTGCCCGTACATATACCATATCTATTGTGCCTCCGATGATGAGCAGGAAGCATGCCGCTATGCCTGTATTTACCAGCCATCTCGGAAAAGCTCTGCCTTTGATCGTGATTTCCGAAAGCTTCTGGATTCCCTTGATCATGTAATACATTAGCGGAATCAGTGCCGGGAGAAGGTAACGCCCCTGGTTCTGATAATCCGTAGTGTACGCATAATAGATCGTCAGAAATGCCGGCATGAAAATGCAATATAACATATTAATATGGAAGAACCACTCTCTTCCGGATATCTTCCGCCGTTTTTTATAACGGATCAGATACAGAAGTGCTCCGGTTACTCCTGCGGCGAAAAATACTTTATACGCCCGGTACAGCCAGATGCTTCCGTAGATGGACATGGAGCCGAATGCCGCCACAAAGCTGTGGAACAGTCCGGACAGGGTATAACGCTCCCGAAACATTTCAAATACTGTATAGCCCATGGACTGATACGTCTGCATAGTCAGCGGATTCACACTCTCTATCGCATACTGGATCGACATTTTCTCTCGGGTGGCAAGACCTAACAGATCCCCGTCCAGTACAATATAGCTGCGGATGAACCACCAGCTGATGCCAAGCAGCACCACCGCCGCGATGAAGCAGCCGTATTTCAACATTTTCTTCCAGTCATAAGAATAGCCGCCTTCCTTTTTCCGTAAAAAAAACAGCAGGAAGAGTAAAATACAGCTTACGATATATCCGTAGGCATTATAATAAGAAAGCGCGCATAAAATAATGCCTCCGCTCATCCACAGGCTGTTGCGGGCATTGATGCCATCCTGATAGACGCAGACCAGGGCATATACCATCATTGCCGTGGACAGCATGCAGCAGGAATCCGTATTTACATAGGTATGCATGAACAGCCCTTCCGGCAGATAGGTCACCGCAAAACAGAACAGCCAGCGGAATCGGTCATCCTGAAAGACTCTCTTACCTATAAAATATACGACGATCGCCATCAGCAGTCCGAAGGTCACATTCACCAGGCGCGCGGTGTAGAGCAGCGCGATCTCTGATTCTGTGAACAGACTGACAAAACGCATGATATAACCCTGCACAATATAGGGAAATGCATTATACAGCGCATAGGAAAATCCATACGCCGGAATCCGCACCTCTTCCTCCCATCCCGTGGGAATCTTACCGTATTTACAGATAAACTGCGGAATCAGATATCTCGCATGTTCATCCGGAGGATTGCCGAACAGCGGCGGTGTATTGGCAAGGGGCTGCAGCAGGGCGATGGTAAGCGCCAGTGCCAGAAATCCCAGCAGATATAATGTAAAAATAATCTTTTCTGATTTTTTCTGCATTCTGTCATCCTTTAACATTTTGATCAATAATGATACAAAGACCCCAAAGTGATTATTTCAACTTTGGGGTCTGGTAGATCACCACCCATATAATTATCCAAAACCTTATTCGCAAAACGCACCTACGGTGCTCTCTTTTTGCTCATAAGGTTACGTCGTCATATAAAAATGAGCAAGTATTCTTACGAATGCAAGCATTCGACGTATACTTTGCTCATTTTATCTGACTCTGGATAATTATATGTAGAAGCTTCCGGTGGTTTCCTTGTTCATTACATAGTAAACCATGTTCTCTTCGGGCTTTACATACAGCTCTACGCTGGTCAGATCAGCTGCCTTCTGCTTCAGGTCGTATTTCCATACGTCCTTTGCGATCTTCAGCAGATCTTCCTGAGAATAAGACTTTCCGCCGAACTGAACGCTGATCTCGCTCTTTAACTCTGCCTTCTTAGCTGCAGGCTTTTTCGCGGGTGCTTCCTTAGCGGTCTCTTTCTTGGCTGCGGGCTTCTTAGCCTCTGCCTTTACAGGTGTTTTTACTTCAGCTTTTGCTACAGGTGCCTTCTCAGCTTCCTTCACAGCGGTCTTAGTTTCTGTCTTAACTGGAGTTGTCGGTGCTGCTTTCTTCACTTCTGCCTTAGGTGCTTCCACCTTGGTTGCTACAGGTGCTACAGTTTTCTTAGCTACTGCCATGTTACCGTCTCCCTTCTGTACGAATCTTGTACAAAAAATATTTTCATTCTCCTCACAAGTGCCGTATTACGGCGCTCGATAAGGGTAGTGTATTCCATTTCCCTATAATTGTCAACTGTTATGCGAATACCAGGAAGTACAGTAATACAACGATACCCAGTGCGATACGATACCATCCGAAGACTTTAAAGTCATGTTTTTTGATATATCCCATCAGGAAACGAAGCACGAACAGGGACACGATAAAGGATACCACGGTACCGATCAAGAGGCATGCCAGTTCCATTCCCGTAAACGCGAATCCGAACTTCAGCACCTTCAGAAGACTGGCTCCGAACATAACGGGAATTGCCAGGAAAAAGGTGAATTCCGCTGCTACCGTTCTGGAGATACCGATGACAATAGCTCCTAAAATCGTAGCTCCGGAGCGGGAGGTTCCGGGCAGTGCCGCTGCCACCAGCTGGCACAATCCGATGATCAATGCATCTCTGTAAGTCAGCTGTGACAGTTTCGTGGTGGTCGGTACACGATTCTTATTCCAGTTCTCGATCACGATAAACAGAACACCTACCAGTACCAGCATCACAGCTACTACGATGACCTGAACGGTTACACCGCTTGTTCCGATCTCTTTTTTGAAGGCTTCGCTCACTGCATCATCGAATAACAGTCCGTAGACAACTGCGGGAATACATGCCACAACGATCTTCACCCACATCCAGAAAGCATCCATGCTCAGTGCTATATTTCCCACAGTGAAATCTTTCTTGGATCTAATGATGCCGCCCTTTTTGGTCTGCTGATTTTTCTTCAGATAGAAGGGCCAGATCTTGTTCCAGAAC
>CAVFMG010000010.1:0-36401 GCA_963623435.1 Odoribacter splanchnicus | reverse complement strand
GGGCACGGTCACGGTGACCATGACGAGAATATTCTCGGGAGTCAGTTTGCCTACCCCTGTGAGCAGTTCATCGTCCACCTCGGGATCATATTCCGGATTCACCACCAGGGGATCCATGACCGGCATGGCGAATCCCGGCTCTTCGATGGACTGGAGATAACGGATTCCGGCGCTGCTGCCCTTTTCCTCATCATGCAGCATGGTGAAATGCTTCAGTTCTGGGAATCCGATAATCCCTTTATCAAAAGTGATGATCTTGTCATCAGCTATCTCTACTTCACCAAATATTTTTGTATTAATCTTCATAAAAAAACCTATGCCTTTCCATAACCTGCTATTTATTATGCGAATGAGATTCTGAATAGTTACCAAATCAGATGTAATTCAACAGTGTAGTCTGCATTACTTTACTGGTTGCCATTAGTGCTGCTTCGTAGGTTAATTCTGCACTCTGTAAATCAATGGCTGTCTCTGTAATATCGATATCCTCATTCTCACTCTGCAATGTTTCAAACGTAGTCTTCTGACTCTTCATACGATTTTCAATAAGTTCCAGCTTGCTGCTTCTGGTACCGCAGTTGGTAATGCACAGATTCGCATCATCGAGGTAACCCTGGAAGGTGGTAATGCCGCTTTCAAACATCTTCTGGCACTTATCCTTGGATAGGGTCAGTGCCTTTTCCACAGCTTCCATCTGTTTTGCCAGAACATCTGCATCCTTACCGGTAGCATTCTCCTGCAAGCCTTCGATCCTGGTCTTCACAGTTTCTAAGTCGATTACATCCTGCATTGCCTGTACCAGATCATCTACTGCGCGTCCGATGCCATGCTGGAAGCACTCATCTGCGGTGGAATTCACCTGAATGGTCTGATTAAAGCCTACATCGTATTCAATGACCTGCTTCTTGGCAGTGCCATCCAGGTAACCGCTGTTATATTCTGTGGTCTTGCCATCTTCCGCACTCTTGCAATAAAAGTAGTGCTCCGGTCTAAGATCTCCCTTGGTCCAGTGATCCTTCTGATAAGTGATTCGGATCTCACCTTCATTTTTATCGGAAGAAGAAGGATCATCCTTACACTCCATCAATTTTTGATAACGATTCTTGCCAAGCAGAATCTCACCGGTATCCGGTACATAGATCAGCGCATCATCATCCTTTGCCGCCATAGAATAGGGGTCTGCGGTGGATGAGACTACCTGAAACATTTTGGAATCCCATGACGGATTTCCCATTACCATTTCACCTTGCGCGTTTTTCTCATAGAAAGAAATGGACGGTGCCGCGTCTGTGCTTTTACAATTATCATACGCCAGCTGGATACGATACACATCCGTGGAACTGATCTCCTGATCGGTAATTGCGCCGTAAGTAGCATCGTTGTAATTCGCCGCCGTAATATCCTTCAGGTTCCCGGTATTTACCTTGGTCAGCTGTGTGATGGAATTGTTATCCAGCTGCTCTGTAATCTCGTATTCGGTATTATATTCTTTATCAAAGCTCAGAGAAGTATCCGTCCGGTACCCGGTGAACACATACCGTCCTGCATAATCGGCATCACCAGTGCTGTACACCTCGTCTCCCAGTGCCTTCAGCTGTTCGAGAATGATCTGACGGTCTGAGGATGTCAGGTCTCCGTTGGACGCTTTGGTGCACTGCTTGATCATGTTGGTCATGATATCTGTCAGGTTCTTCAGTGCATCCTCCGTTACATCCAGCCAGCTCTCCGCATCCGGAATGTTTTTGCTGTAATACTGAGTCACCTCCGTTACGTTGCTGCGCAGGCGCAGGGCGCGGATGGCTACCACGGGATCATCGGAAGGACGGCTCACCTTCTTCTGTGTGGACATCTGTGTGCTCAGCTTATCCTGATATACTTTATTGGTATTGATATTGGACAGATTATTACGCTGCATGATCTTATTCGTGATTCGCATTTTCTCCGTAACTATTCAGGATCCTAAGAATCAGAATAACTGGTACGTTATGCTTGCATATAAGTAACAGTTTTCTGATTCGAATGGTGACTCGAATAGAGTCACCACCACACACGTGAGCAAAATTAGCTGCGTAGCAGCGAGAAAGCACGGTTACGTGCGCTTTTGTGAACGTATGTGGGGATCCGAATAGTTGCCTCCTTTCTAAACTAGACTCCGGTCTCCAGAATCAGTCTGTCATAGATTTCCGTCAGTGTCTGGATCATCTTCGATGCCAGATTGTATCCGTTCTGATATTTTACCAGGTTCACGGCTTCTTCATCCTCATCTACACCGGAGATGGAGATTCTCTGGTTATCGATAGTATTGGAAATATCCTTGAAGCTTGCATAGAAGGTATTGGCTCTGGACGCATTCAATGCCACATCCGACAGAATACTCTGTAAAAATTCGGAAGCATTACATCCGCGGAAACTCATCTTGCTCTTATCCGTTGCCAGATTCTTCAGATCATTCAGCAGATCATTCTGTTCTACACCGTCTGCTGCATCATAACGGTTCGCCATCAGACTGGGATCCTGCTCCATGGCATCGAGAATATCAAAATTCTTCGCAGTCAGACGATAGTAACTGTCGTCGTTTACTTTTACCGTAACTTTGCTTCCGGCTGTCTTCTCCTGCTTGTCATATCTCTTGGTTTCATCATCCAGGAAAAACTGTTGTCCGCCGGTGGCTGCATTACCGGTGAACATCTTCACACCGGGATCTCCGCTTCCGCTGTATCCGGAAGTCAGAATATCGTTAAATTTCTGAGAGAAAGTACGGATCCACTCATTCATCTGATTCATGTAATAAGGGATTCCCTGATAGGACAGGCTCGTACCGATCTCTGCCTTTTTGCCTACACGGTCATTGGTAACGCCACGGGGATTCTTCTCGCTGTCCGATAAGGTAAAGGTATATGTATAAGTAGCTTCCCCATTTGCATCATATTCACAGGTATATTCCCAGGAATCATAGTAGAATTCCTGATTGCCCAGATCGATGACACCGCCCTGATCCGACAGATTACATTTATTCAGATCCTGCAGATACGCCTGGGTTACTTTTACTGTTACGGTATCATGGGTCTTGCCGTCTGCGGTAGTCGTCGTACCAGTGGCTGTCACCTGACCGGTGAAGTTCTCACCGTTGTTACCGTCACGCATCTGGATCAGTCCTGCCAGATCTCCACCCATAGAAGCGTTGTACAGGTTGAACTTCTGTCCGTCCGCCCAGTATACTTCATAGAGTCCGTCGATATCGCTCTGGTTCACCTTCTCATAGGAAGTTCTCGCCACGCATTCGAGACCGTTATAATCGCTGCCGTCTACCAGTGTCTGTCCTCCGGCAATCTTTACCATGTAACGGTTCGCACCGGTCTTGCGGTTCTCATTGTTGGCATCGATGATGGGAGTCTCCTTGACTTCCACATCTACGATTTTGGACAGTTCGTCGATCAATAACGTTCTGCGGTCACGCAGCTCATTCGCCTTCGTTCCGGTCAGTTCGATGGTATTGATCTGTTTATTCAAAGTGGCGATCTCTCCGGCGATGGAATTGATCTGATCCACCTTCAGTTTGATCTCCTGGTTGATATCTTTCTGTACTTTCTCGAGGTTGCCTGCCATGCCGTTGAAGTACTCGGTCAGGGCTCCGGCATAGCCTACGAACTGGGACTTGGCAGTGGCACTGTTTGGATCCTTTAACAGTTCCTGCATACCGGTCACCATCAGCTGATCGAAGATGGTCTTGAATCCGGTGCTCTTGCCGTCGTCGTCAAAATAGGACTCCAGCTGCTGCATGTAGTACTGCTTCATATCGTACTCGCCCAGCTGTGCGTTGTTATCCCAGAATCTTCCGTCATAGAATTCATCCCGGATACGCTCGATCGCCAGTGTCTCTACACCGGCGCCGGCACAGCCGTAGGTCTGGAATACTCTCAGGGCATTGGATGCCTGCTGCGTCACCTGCTGTCTGCTGTAGCCTTCCGTCTGCACATTGGCGATATTATTGGAAGTGGTGTTCATGGCAGCATTGCTGGCCAGAAGTCCTGTATATGCAATATTTAATCCAAAAAATTGTGAGGGCATTTCTTACCTCCTTGATTCTTGCGCATTAAACACCCAGCGTGGAAATAATGTGTTCCAGCATCTCGCTGATCACGTTGATATAACGGCTGGATGCGTTGTATGCGTTCTGGAACTTGATCATATTGGACAGTTCCTCATCCGTGGACACGCCGATAACCTGTTCTCTGGCGCTCTGTGTAGCTTCCACGGTGCTGACCTGATTCTCATAAATGCTTCGGAACACATATCCGGAATTCGCTACCTGGGATACCAGATCCGTATAATAATCTACAAAAGTAGTCTTTTTCTGTACATTGGGATTCAGTGTATAAGCTTCTTCGGTAAATGCTGCTTTCAATGCATCTGCCGTAGTTTTATCCTCGGAACCGTCCGCCAGACGAAATCCCAGTTTGGAAGGTTCCTGCATTAGTGTAGGATTAACCTGCAGATTGCCGATGGTATAGAGACTCTCAGGGCTATTCGCATTTTCCTCATTCATAACCCAGTAGTCCTTGCCGTCTGTGCCGCTCACCTTGCGATAACCGTCTGTAATCACCTTGGTAAATAGCTGGATCGGAGTCCCGTCATCCATGCGCATGTAGCCGTCGGAATCCACCTCACAATACTTTGCATTTGTAAGCTTTGTGCCATCTGCCAGTTCCAGGTCTCCGGTCTGTACTCCGGCTGCATTCGCCAGGATATCATTGATCTTCGTCACTATATTGTGGATCATCTGATCGAATTCCGCCTGAATATTCATAATGACTGACTGGGATACGCTGTCATATTTGCCCTCTGCCAGGTCGGTATAATCGGCTCTGTGATCGCCTCTTGCTAAAAGCATTGCCTTCAGTCCGCCGACATCAGTTCCCAAATCGGAAGAGATCTCGATGGAGAGGTCAAATACTTCTGCACCGTCAATATTATAATCTCTGGTGCCGTCAGCCCTTACGGTGTAGGTGGCATCCTGCGGCCAGAACGGGGTATAGAAGCCGGTGGCTTCATCCGTCTTCAAAGCGATCTCGTAGCAAGTTCCGTCCTTTACGAAATCCACGCCCTCAATCTGTACGGACACACTGCCGTAACGGTCCTCGGAAAAGGTCATGCTCGTCAGCTCCGCCAGTTCATCCAGGATCTGGTTTCTTGCATCCCGCAGGTCGTTGGCATGTTCGATGCCGCCGCTCTCAATGGCACGGATCTGATCGTTCAATGTTAATAACTGATTGCCGTATTGATTGATCTTGTCTACATTCTGTTTGATCTGTGTATTCAGGTTGTCCTGGTAGGAGCTTAATCCATCGTACACTGCGCCGGCTCTCTGTATGAATTCGGAAGCTCTCTGTACGATCAGTCCCTGTGTCACGGAACTGCCAGGATCCTTGGAAAGCTCCTGGATGGCTGTCCAGAAGTCTGTCATGGTGGTCTGGAATGCCTCACCGTTCAGTTCTCCCAGCTGGCTCTCTACTTCTTCTAAAACCTCCGTGGACACCTCATAGAACATACTGCGTCCTGATTCCTTGCGGTATGTCTTATCCAGGAAATAATCTCTGACCTGTTTTACACGGGAATATGTGACACCAAGACCCGTCTGTTTATTGGCAATAGACTTCGGGTCTGTAGATAACGTGACATACGCTCTGTTAGACTGCTGTACCTGTTGTCTGGTATAGCCTGTGGTGTCCACATTAGAAAGATTATGCGCTGTGGTATTCAGCGCATTCTGACTTGTCTGTAATCCGGACGTACCTATATATAAACTACCCATTAATGGCATAAGCTTTCACCTCTGTATCAGAGAATCTTACGATCCCCGGGATATGTTTCTTACTGCTTGGCATCAAATCCATGATCCATAACGCCCATGGTATCGCCTGCGTTGTAAGCTCCCCGATTGTAATTGGCTGTCTCGGGTGCTGTCTTAGCTGACTGGAGGAGATTCATCTCGAACTCCACCATCTCCAGCGCGCTGTGTAACAATTCGCTGTTCTGCTCATTTACGCGCTTCAGTCCCCGAACCGCTGCCTGTAATCTGTCATGTGCATCTGCCAGTGCCTGCTGCTCCACAGGGCGCGTGGCCAACATGGCGATCAGCTTCGGCAATTTCAAATCATTAACATCCCTGTTCAATACATCGGCTATGTCCGCAGTCACTCCCGCTCTCTGTTTGTCCAGATTGTGGATTCTGCTGACAAGCTCCTGCTCCTCGTCCGTGATTTTTTGTAGCAGTGCAAGATCACCGCCTGCAATAATCGGTGTCTTGCGCTGTGATAACTGAAGCAGAGCTTCGTACTCCGTACTCTCCCTGTTCAGTACATTTATCAGGTTCTCCATTAAACTAGCCAAGGAACTACCTCATTTCTTCCTGTGTCCGAAGCAGCTTCTCCGCAAAGCTTGCATCATCCACTTCATAAGTACCGTTCTGGATTCTCTCTTTAATGGGAGCCGTTAACTCTTCCCTGATGTCAGGTGCCGCTGCCACTGCTGCCTTAGCGGTCTGGAAATCCCTGCCCTGACTGCTGATCTGCAGTCTGTCCGTGTGTGCCGTCTTCTGTGTCTTCTGTGTACGGTTCACCTTCTGAGACTGATATAGCTGCTGTACCTGTGTATATGCTTCAATACGCATCTCGACTCCTCCTTTTACGAAAATGGTGTTTCACAGGTAACTATCCCGGGCAGAATAGTTACTTCACCATATGTATCGGACGGAATCGAAATTACTTTACCCCTCACCGGAAAAAAGTCCTGTTATCTTGGCTTTGCCACCCTGCCGGCTTCCGACTGTTTTCTGCTCTGGTTCATCGCTTCCTGTCTGGCTGATTCGATAGCTTTGTCTGCTGATGCCTGGGTCACCTGACCCCTGACTGCCTCTGCGAGATTTTTCAAGCTTGTGTGCCCCGGGTCCGTCACAAAGCGGTACAGACCGGCTCTGGTGAGACCATTCAGTTGCCGTTGGAAAGCCGGTGTCTCAGTAACCAGCTTCAACATATCCTTTGTGCTGATATTATCCTTCTCAATCAGTTGAGTGAGTGGACTCTTCTCTGTCTGATCTGCACTATATTTTTTCAGATCCTCACGGTATACAGACTCTATGACCATATAGCCCATGAGTTTTTCTGCCTCCGCCTGTGCACGTTTGGACAGGACTGTCTTGCGGTCACCTGGCATATCCAGCTCCAGGTTATGATACAGGTCCTTGATCTTGTCCTCGCCCAGCATGAAATAAATGTTCTTTGCTATCTTTTCCTTTTTTACTATTTTTCCCTCTCCAAGAGCATACTTTCTACCTGCCTCCTGGAACTTGCCCGCATCGTTAAGATTCCTTCTGTTCAACAGCACTTCCAGAGATTCCTTACCCTCTGCCGTCTGGAGCTTAATATCAAGCATAGCCAGCTGATCCAGCTGATTCAGCTGATGATTTGCGAACTCCTTCACAGCCTTCGCAGCAGCCACACGTCTGCGGGCAAAATCCGTACCGCCTTCTCCCTTATATGTTATATATGCATTTGCAGCATGAAACACCTGAGCAGTCAGTTCCTTCAGCCTGCGCCGGTTCTCCTTCGCATTCTGGCTGCCGGGCTCTTCGATGGCATTCTGCTTCATATACTCCTTCAGTTCCTTCAGGCTGCGGCGCATGCTCTTGTACTGCTCCGAACTCTTAAGTAATGCCGGATCAGCATCCTTGACCAGATCATAGACTGCCTTCAGTCCCTCCTTATAGGAGTGTCCCAGCTGTTTGTAAATATCCCGCGCTTCCCAACTGCTCTCATTATCACCGGCCGCCTGCTCAATCGCCTGATTCTCCTTATGACGTTCTGTATATTCTGAGACAACGCTGTGTTTCTTCGCATCGTAAGTCAGGCGTACCTGCTTGTTCCCATAGGTGACGATCACAGCTGTTCCTGCGCAGAATTCATTCAGATCATCCGGATTCTCCAGATCAATTGTAGTTCCATCCTCTCTGGTATAATCTGCTTCATTAGACGGTATCTCTATAATTTCCAGCCATTCCCTGGTCTTGATCAAAGCATGTCCAAGAGTGAATTTTTTCGATACCTGATAGTTATTCTTCCCGTTCACTGACAGAATGACCTCAGCATTATCTGCTGTGACTATAACCTTCCCGCCATTGTAGAGATATTCTATCGTGTCCGGATCCTTTAGATTCAGGGCTCCACCTTCCGGGTAGCTGTAACGGATACGACCACTAAAGCCCATCCTTGAAACAGCCTTTTTGATTTTCAGCACAGCAGTATTATGCGAAAGCTCACAATATATCGTATTTTCCCGCTGCATTCCGTCATGCTGTCTGTCCATCTTCACGCACATCTCTACCTGTCGGTCATTCTGTGTGACGAAAAATTTGCCGCCGCCATAGATATAATTCGTACCTTTAAGCGACTCCGGATCAAACCTCTCTTCCTGTGCTTTAGCCGTGTTGATACCAGTTTCTCCCTGTTCCTCCTCCGGCATCACCATGCGTGTGTAGATTGCTGTATCCGGATTGATTGCACGTTTACGTAACTCCGCATGCATTCGTCTGATTGCTTCTCTTCTGCTGTCACGGACAGCGCTGTCCAGATCTCCTCCCAGCATATTCAGTGTGTCGTCGACGCCTTTAAATACTCCGGTAAATTCATCCAAGCTACCTTTCGCATCCAGGCTCTTAGAGATTGCCTTAGTATCCAGACACTGATAATAGGGATTGCAGATCAGATCCGTCTGATTCTCAATCCGCATCAGTGGCTCCAGATAGTCCAGCATCTCTTGGCCGATTCTCTTCTGATCTTCTGTAAAAAAGATCTCGATTCCATCGTCATCCGCCTTCTTCAATAATTCCCTTAATACTATTACCAGCTCAAGCATGGTATGGTACTTAACATAATTTTTCTCTGCCTCTTCATCCGACAGATCTTCAAGGGACTCCGGAGTGATCCCCTTCAAAGGCTCCAAAAGCTTCATCAGCATAGCGCCTCTGTCATAACGTTTCTGATGCTGTTCGTCCAGTGCTTCATTTCTGGCATCCTCTTGATCCATCTCACCGGTCGTATCCTGCGCCAGGATGCGTTTCGCAGCTTCCTCAATCGTCTCCGTGGGAAAAGTCATGACCTCCTCATATTCCTTATCCAGCTCTTCCTGACCGATGGATAGCAGATAGTCGTGTATCACACCTCTGATCTGCATCACCTGAGAAGGCATCTCGGGATCCTGTCGCCCTACCTGCGCAGTATAAGCATACACCTTTTTTTCCCTCATGCGCCTGCTAAGCTGCTTACGCTCCTCCTGCTGTCCGGCATCAATTCTGTACTTTCCCAGTTTTTCAGGAAGTACATTCTTCAGCACAAGTTCATCCGGTTCCTCCTCCAGATCGTCTATCATCCGCTGTCTGTACGTTCCCAGATCTTCCTTACTATGTCGTTTACCCTGGCGATACTCGCCCGGCATCGCCTTCAGTTCATCTCTCATATGATATTTCGGCATCTTTGTTCCTCCTCTGTGTTGTGCCATTTACCATGTTGACTTCATTATACTCCCGGAACGGAGACAAAAGGAAGACAAATTCCGGAAGAAAAAAAATACAAAAGATTACAAACTTGTCTACCTTTTGTCCCTTTTTATATGTTATGATCATTTCAGATTAACGTACAGAACCTGAACAAAACATCTGACACACGAACCTAATGTACCTTTAAGGAGGAAGTTATATGAGTTTATATGGAAATTTTGAACAAATTGCTGGACAAATTGTGAAGCGCGGTCAAAGGATGAATATGTCATATGAAGAGATGTTAGAGCTGATGAATCTCTTCTTAGAAAAGACAGTAATATCACCCTTCCGGAATTCCGGTGATGCGATTCGTTTTATCGAAAGCTCCCCTCTGAGAATTCCCAAAAAGGCTCGCCGTCTGCCCCGATTCAGTGCTTCGGAGCAGCGCAGAAGAAGTGAACAGTCTGCCGCTGTCCGCAGCATGATGACCAAGCATCTCATCATCAGCGAGACGAGACTCGATGAGTATAAGAAAAACGGTGCCTCGTATTCCCGGGATGATCAGCGTCTGTTCCTCAGCCCGATACCGGGTGTGGAGCTTACTGCGAAGGAGCAGGCCAGGTTCAAGGCAGTCAATGATGAAGTTGCTTTTCTCTTTAACGGTAGCACAAACTGGGATTCTCATGCCAGCATGAAAGCAAGGATTCTGGCGGTAGACCCCGCACAGGATAAGGCTTTCCGGAAACAATATGGTATTACCTCGGATGCACCGCTGACTAAGGACGATATTCTCAATGCCTATGCCAGAAGACGTGGTGTCATCACGATGGAACGTTATCGTGAATACACTAATATTGTAAAACGTGTAGAGCAAAGCTACAATCCTTCCCTTCCGGCCGAGGAACTGGCTGCCAATTTCTGGAAGCTGAAGGAAGCATCTCACTTTTTAGCAGAATTCAAGAAGACCATAGAAGGTGCTAACGATCCGAAGATGCCAAGACTGTATACCGCTGAAGAGCTCCGTGAGGCCGGTGATACATCCCGCTATGAGAACCTGGCTGCTGTAGGCATCTGCCGGTTCAATTTAATTGCGAATCCTTTATACAGCATACTGGATCCCGATGTCATGGAGGATTATGATTTTTCTGACTCCACCGGTGTAATCAAGAACCATGAAGCTATCATGGACGAAGAGGAAGTGGCTGAGAATCTGAACCTTCCCATACCCCATTACGATTCTGATCCATTGGTGCAGGAGATTACAGACGAATTTATTGCCAAGCATTCCGACAAGTATACGCTCCCTGAGCTGCACAAGCTTTTCAACAATCCCGAGCAAAAAGCTGACGGTCAATGGGTTGCATATCCTCTTGGCAGAGGATTCTTGCATTCCGCCTTTGCTAATTATATATATGACTTCAGTTTCTACCATGACAATAAAATAATGCCACTGGCAGATAAAGCGGATGAATACCTGCAGCTGTTCGGTCTTCCGGTGAAGTATACACAGCGCTATGCTGATCAGCCAGACTTTGTAACCATTTTCGGAGAGCAGAACACTTCAAGCAATATGAGCCTGGATTCAGATACCAACGAGAAATCTTCTGATAATCTGTTGGCACAGGGATCCCCCGTAGCTTACCAGTTGAACGGACGTACCATCGTCCTCAGCCAGAAGGAAGCCGGCAAAGTAAACGTAGATAATCTGACCTATGAGAAGCCGGAAGCTCTGTTCAACTTCGCGCTGAAGCACCAGCAGAAGGTCTTCACAGATCAGCTGAGTGCTGCCGATTCCATGTTCATCAGAAGCTCCTCTGCCTTCAAGGCCATGAAGAGCAGTCTCGCAGCCATCAGCGAATTAGAAGAGCTTCAGGCCGGACAGGATACCGCAGAGGCTGAAGCCCGCTTCCGCAAGCTTTTAGAGGACACAGAGAAATACCTGATCTACAAAAAAGACAGTGATATGCTGAATGCCGCCGGACAGGGTGAGGAAGCTGTAGATGATGATGACCGAAGCAGTTATGAGCAGGAACGTCTGAAGGTTGCCCGGAAGATCCGTGAATTCGCCCGGACAAAATTAAAGGAATTAGAGCTGACCAGACAGGCAAGAGTTACTCTGAATGAATTCACTACCGAACGATATGGGAGACGCGTCCCTGTCGATGAGCAGACCAGAAGACACATGATCGCAAGATCGGATATGGCAGCACAGTTGAATGCACGGATCCGAAATTCTCAGGCTCATGCGCAGGCGCAAGCTGAAGCTCCGGTTCAAGTAGAAGCTCCGGTCCAGGCTGAAGCTCCAGTTCAAGTTGAAGCGCCAGTGCAGGCTGAAGCTCCGGTTCAAGTTGAAGCGCCAGTGCAGGCAGAAGCTCCGGTCCAGGCTGAAGCTGTTGTCAAAGAACAGGTGCCCGTGGAGCCCGCACAGCCTGCTGTCGAAGAGCCTGCAATGGCTGAAGAGCCCGCTGCAAAAGATCCTGTAATGGTTGAACAACCTGTTTCTAAGGAACTTGAGCAACCTGAAGACCCTGCTATGGCAGAACAGCCCGCTGTGGAAGATCCTGCTATGGCAGAACAGCCCGCTGTGGAAGATCCTGCTATGGCAAAACAGCCTGTTTTCGTGGATCCTGCTATTGCTCAGCCGGAAGAGCCTGTTGCTGAGGAGCACGAACAGACTGTTCCCGAGGAGACCAAGCGGCGCGAAGAAGCTGTTGCTGAGGAGCACGCTGAACCTGTACAGCCCACTGTGGAAGATCCCGCTATGGCCGAGCAGCCTGTTTTCGTGGACCCTGCTATCGCTCAGCCCTCAGACGATGAGGATATTATCTTCTCAGATGACCTGCTGAATATGGATCCTGATCAGCTCTCTGCTGAACTGTCCGCAGAAATGTTTGATAAAGACCCGCTGTTCAGTGAAGAACATCCCGAGTTTGACCTTAAAATTGATCCGGACAATGAAGAGGATGCTCTGGATGCGCTAGATAAGCAGTACTCTCATGCAGACAAAAATATAGAAGCATATGCGCAAGCCCATATTGCTGATTCTCTTAAGGAGCATATGGTATTGGGGAAGGATTTCAGTTCAAAAGAATGCCGTTCCATCTTAAGTGCGGTTCTCCTATATGACGCACTCTGTAAGGAAGCTGATGATCATACCGTGGAAGCTGACGGTTCTCTGACTGATATGCTGAAGAATTATCCCGGTATCTTCGCTGCTCTGCAGCAGAATCTGGAGCAGTCCTATACGGTAAATTCCTTACTTAAGGCTGTACCGGAAGGAAGTCCGATATCCATGACGGAAATGAACGTTCTGTTGGAACAGGCACATAACCTTCCCGTTAATTCCGTGGATCTGTCTGATAATTTGCTCACATACGACCAGTGTGCAGCACTTCTGACTGATCAGATTCTGGATAATATGGTCCGCCAGGAGCATGCAGCGAGCAAAACAGGCGAGCCCGGTCCGCTGGAGACGATCATGTCTGCCGGAAAACGTCGGGTCAAAAAGATCATGGAGAGTGGTAAAGACAGCACCGACATGGCACTGGATGCGATAGAGAAGCTCGGTCAGGATCTGGAGAAAGAAACGGAAGACAGCATCACAGAGTTCATGGAGAATCCCGGAGATCACGTCGAACTGTCCCCCGAGGAGATGGACAGCCTCGTGAAGGATACCTTCACGGAGGGTAAACCTCTTACCGAAGTGTCTCAGTCAGAGTTAGACAATCTTGTTAATGAACCCGATGTTGAGAACGAAAGCGAACCCGAGCTCACAGAAGATCGTAAAGCTGTCGTCAAAGATTACATGAACAGCGGCAAAGAACCTGCCCAGGCAATCAGAGATTTCATTAAGGGATCAGATTCTCTGAAGAAAATGATATCCAATGCTGCTGTTGATGGTCAGATCTCCTTCCCTGCTTTGTCAGGTTTGTTGAAGCAGGTAAATAAACCGGATTTCGTTAGTGAGAAACCTTTCTTTAAAACTTACAATGCGAAGCAGTTCATGAGTGAGCTTATGTTTGACAGTGTAGTCGCATTGAAGAATGACAAAGAACACGTATTTCAGGCGCTGGGAGAACAAATGGCTGATCTTCCGTTCCATTACCAACATGTTATCCGTACGGAAATCCAGGATTCCAGCCTGATGCACACCATTCTGGAAAATGCTGGTGTAAAAGACAACGATTCAATCCCTCTGCATGACATTACAAAATTATTGGGACAGATACCGACTGCTGAGAGTGTTCTGGACACAGCAATTCTCTCCGAGGAATCTTGCAGTAGGGCACTCGCCGATCATGCGTTAGATCAGATGCTTGAGCGGGAAAAATCGTATCTGAAGGGCAATTCAGTGGCAGACAACGCTTCCAGCTCTCCTCTTAAGCATCTCATGAGTATTGCTCCGGACGCCAGAGAAAAGCTGATCAATAACATGGCAAGCTCAACAGGCAAAAACAGTCTGCTCCCCACAATTTACCAGTACGAGCCCAATTTGGAGGATGACAAAATAACTGTCACAAGCATGCTGTCTCTGATCAAAGGCATAGATAGCAAGTCACATAGTTTTGGAGCATATGACGAAAAAATTCTGGATAAGGACATGTGCTGTACACTGCTTAGTGACTACATGCTGGACAACATGAGCGAGCTGTACCGCTCCACGCACAATGGCAAAGCCGGCTGTCTGGAGAATTTAAAGGAGAAAGATCCGGAAGGCTATGCAAAGGTCAGAAGCAGACTGGCAGAGACGGATGAGGTTCGCGATATTTTGAACCAGCCGGAAGAAATCGATTTTGATGATTTAGAAAATGCTCCGGATATTGAGGAAGCCACAGATAAATTATCCTTAACGAAATTAAGCACCCTCTTCCCGAAGGTTCGGAATGCAAACTTCTGCAAGAATGCTGTTAATAAAGTTCTCACTGCCATGGAGGCTGAGAAACAGCAACAGAATGAGTCAAAGAAGGTTCTGGATAACGAGAAAGTGAAAAGCAATGAAGTGAAGGTCTCCAAGCCCTCACAGTTAGGTAAGTAACTGATTTCATACTGATCCAATTCAAAAAAACCGATGGTACTGGCGAATTATCGTCAATACCATCGGTTTTTATATAGTCAATTCAGCTGTATCTATTGCTTTGGAAATCTTATCGATAAAATACTTCTCCTAGCATAAGGTCTCTCTTCAGCTCACGGATCTTCGTATCCTTATCAATGTAGACTGCCTCGATACCCATCATAGCTGCCCAGTCGCCCATCTGCTCTGCGGTCAGATCGTAGGTGAATGCGGTATGATGTGCGCCACCTGCCAGGATCCATGCTTCCGCGCCGGTATATAGATCCGGTTCGGGCGTCCAGAAGTTGGTCGCTGTGGGAAGCTTCGGCATAGGCTTCTCCACCTTCTTGCAGTTCACATCGTTGATGATGAGACGGAAACGATTGCCCATATCGATCAGGGATGTCGCAATACCATGTCCTTCCTTGGAGGTAAATACCAGTCTCGCAGGATCTTCTCTGTCTCCCATGGACAGGGGCTGGCACTTGATGCTGATGGGCCCGTCTGCAATGGTGGGACAGATCTCCAGCATATGTGCTTCCAGAATGCCTTCCTTGCCCTTGATCAGATTGTAAGTGTAATCCTCCAGCATGGAAGTACCCTTGGCATCCTTCATTCCTGCGGTCATGATCTTCATCAGACGTACCATGGCAGCTACCTTCCAGTCGCCCTCTGCGCCGAATCCGTAACCCTTCTCCATCAGTCTCTGGATTGCCAGACCGGGCAGCTGCTTCAGTGCGCCCAGATCTCCGAAATGGGTAACGATTGCCTGGTAATTTTTCTCTTCCAGGAAACGCTCAAATCCCAGTTCGATCTGTGCCTGTACCGCTACGTGCTTTTTAAACTCTTCGGGATCTCTTCCCTCTAATAAAATATTATACTTCTCATAGTACTCATCCACTAGAGCATTTACATCGGATGCGGAAACAGCATCCACGCTCTCTGCGATCTCGTTTACAGGGTAAGCGTCTACTTCCCAGCCGAACTTGATCTGTGCTTCTACCTTATCGCCCTCGGTTACTGCTACGTTACGCATATTATCAGCCACACGCATGACACGGATATGGCTGCTCTCCACTACACCGACTGCGGTGCGCATCCAGGATGCGATCTTGCCCTGTACTACGGGGTCGGACCAGTGACCTACCACGACTTTACGCTCCATACGCATACGGGTCACGATATGACCGTATTCTCTGTCACCGTGCGCGGACTGGTTCTCATTCATGAAATCCATGTCGATGGTGTCATAGGGAAGTTCCTCATTGAACTGGGTGTGGAAATGCAGTAGGGGCTTGCGATACTCCTGTAATCCCAGAATCCAGGATTTTGCCGGAGAAAAAGTATGCATCCAGGTGATAACACCGGCGCAGTTCTCATCCAGATTGGCTTCATTAAAGGTGCGACGGATCAGCTCGTTGGTGATCAGAGTCGGCTTCCATACTACTTCATAGGGTAATACGCCGGAAGCGTTCAGGGCGTCTACGATCTTGTGTGCATGCTCTGCCACTTTTGCCAGGCACTCGTCCCCATACAAGTCCTGAGATCCCGTACAAAACCAGAATTGATAGTTTTTTGTCTGTAACATAAGTAATACCTCCTGTAGTTGAATACAATTTGATACTACCATTTTACAACTTGTATGCTTCTGCTAACAAGTTGTATTTCCCACTACAAGTTCCGGCTGAATGAGAATTTTTCTCTCCTCCGCTTTCAGCGTCTCCCCACGCAGCAGCGACAACAGCAGCTGTGCCGCCATTTCCCCCAGTTTCTCCTGAGGATGGACGATGGTGGTCAGATGATGCTCTCCGCCCATTGCCATGTAGGAATTATCATACCCTGTGACGGAGATGTCCTCCGGTACCCGGAGCCCTCTGGCGGTCAGTGCCGCAATGACCTGCATGGCGATCTGGTCATTATAGCAGACGATGGCTTCCGGCTGTATTCCCTTGGACAGCAGGCGCCAAATCCCCTCCTGGGGATGTACCTTACGATCCTCCGTGTGGAACCAGATCACCTTGTCCGGGTCATATAATACCCCGCTCTCCTGCAATGCCTGTACATAACCTCTGTGACGGTTCTGCCCCTGGATGTCATCCGCCTTGAAAATACCGGCAATATTCCTGTGTCCGGTATCCAACAGGTATTTCGTGATCAGGTATCCTCCCCTGCAGTCATCCATGAGCACCTGGGGCTTGTCCTCCATCCGGTCAAAACATCCCTGGATAAACACATAGGGGATGCCGTATTCCTCCAGCCGTTCATACAAGTGCAGATGTCTGCAGCTGATCTGGCTTTTGCTGGGTTCAATGATGACTCCGTCGATATCTTTCTGCAGAAGTTCCTCTAAGCATTTTGCCTCCTGGCTTCTGGAGTTTCTCGTATTTTTTAATAAAATGCTGTACCCCTGCGCTGTAAGAACATCGTCAATCCCCTGAATGACCCGGGGGAAAATATAATCCGACAGGTAGGTGGTCACCACGGCAATATTTTGGGACTTGTGCTCCGGGCGTACCCGCTCCGACACGAACGTTCCCTTGCCGTGTACCGCGTAGATATCTCCCTCCTGCTCCAGAATCGCCAACGCCTTGCGGACGGTCTGCCTGCTCACCTGATAAGCTGCCGCCAGCTGGTTCTCCGAGGGCACCCGGTCCCCCGCCCGCAGCTCGCCGCGGCGGATCTGTTCCTGCAGGTCATGATGCATTTTATAGTATTTCAGCTGTTTTTCTTCCATAGATTTCAACCCTGTTCTTTCTCCATCCAGGTTTTACACATTCCGGCTAATATTCCGGGCAATACTGTTCCCTCATTTCTCAGTATTTTCCGTTTTCCATCAAAATCAGCTTTCTGATCTCTTCCGCTCCACTTACGCAGTCGCCATCTATTGTATCGTTATGAACCACATAGTCACAGATCTTGCGGTTACGCTTCTCCGCGTCGATGGACAGGATCCTCAGTGTCTTTTCCTCGGTGTCATAGTCGGAATCAATGATATCGGCAATCAGCTTTTCCTTATCTCTCGCCACATAGATGATGTGGGTTGGGAAAGCGCGCTTCATGGCAATGGCGCCGCACATATCTACCGGGATCACGGCATATTTTCCCTGCTCCAGCAGTTCCTGGATGTCTTCTTTTCTTGTGCCGTACCGCACCCCGGCATAGGCGGTCTTCTCAAAAAAGTCCATCCGGTCGAAATCTCCCTCCGGGACGTACTTATGCCCGTACCGCCCCGGCTGTGTACAGTAATTCACCGGGCGTGCGAAGTTACCCTCAATCTGAAAGTCTGCATTCATGCTTGTACCGCTGCCACCGCACAGTGCTTCCGTGATCTCCCGTTTACCGGAGCCGGAAGGACCTACCAGGGCTAACACCGCCGGAGGTACCATTTTCTCCGTCCTCGAGGTGGAAGCTTTCATGATCTGTTTCACCAGAGACACGAATTCCGACATGGTATTCACAGACAAAAGTCCTGTCATTTTGGCATTCCAGGGCTTCCGCATCAGCACCGGGTACTCCGCCTTGCTCTCTAAAATATTATGAATGGCGTCGTCCAGTACAATATCAAAATGGACACGATCCTTGGCGCTTCCGAGAATAATATTCTCCGGAGGCAGTTCCGGGAACTGGGTCATAATCTGCTCCGCCCGCACTCCCATGAAATGCGGAGACACCGCCGTAATAAAAAAAACGTCCGCAATCTGCATCAGCCGGCGGATCCCACATTTTGTCTCCTCCGTGGGGATCTGCCGGCTGTACAGTTCCGGATCGCTGTAAAATTCTTTGATTACCGAAGTCCTGCCTTCATTCGCCCAGGAAGTGATCTCTTCCAGGCGGTAGGGTTCCTCCGGATGATATTTTTCATTCGCCATATCAATGGCAATACTGTTAAACGGGGCGGTAACGTCGTCCCAATCGATGCCGATGCTGGGTCTGAGCATGCTGTATTCCTCGCTTTTTCTGCCTTCCGGATCTCTCCGGATATTCCTGCTCCTAGCATAACATAAATGGGCACACAGCACAATATCATCATAATCCAGTGTTCCATCGCCAGATTCTCAGTACACTAGTCGCGAATATTTTTTCAAAGAATTCTTTCCGATATGTATTGTTCATTATTATCAGTCCCCTTTCACCAGATATATCGCGTTTTTTTGAGATTGCTAACTATTTATCAAAGTTTTTATAGTGATAATGCACAACGAATCTTTTCTCTGTATTGCACAATTGCCAGTGATTCCAGACTGTGCTAGTATACATGTACAGGAGGAAAGTTCATGACCAACCGAGAATTATTAGAAACAATCGTAATTAAATTAGACAATATAGATCAGAGGCTTGATAGAGTGGAACAGCGTCTTGATAAGGTAGAACAGCGTCTTGATTCCCTGGAGCAACGAGTTTCCAATTTGGAATGTCGGTTTGCTGATATGCAACATCAGATTACTGATATGGAACACCGAATATCTAATTTGGAATATGAGTTTGCTGATATGGAACACCGAATATCTAATTTGGAATATGAGTTTGCTGATATGAAACACCGGATTACTAATATAGAACTGACTCTTGAGAATGAAGTCTCCCGTAATATCTGTACTATCGCAGAAGCTCATTTGGATTTATCCAGGAAATTTGATCAGGCATTAAAAGTCAAAGAGGACGATGAACTGGTTCGTGTCCGTCTTAATGTATTAGAAAATGATGTGCGAAAAATAAAGCAGCGGCTCGAAATTGCATAGTTTATTTCTACCAATACCTTATCTTAATGGATAAGGTATTTTTTTGTTTTGCTTTTTGTTGACATGTCAACATCTTTATGCTACCATCGGTATGGTTGTTGTTTTGTCAACATCTCATAGGAGGACATTATGCAGGATCGTTTTGAAAGATTTGTCGTATCCATCACGGAATTGCACCGTTATCTGCAGAAATTGAAAGAACTGGAAATGGGGCAGTTGGACTTAAAAGCCGGCTACACTATGTGCCTGTATTATCTGGGAAAGCATCCGGAAGGGCTGACCGCCACACAACTGACGGAATTGTGCAAGGAGGACAAAGCAGCTATTTCCCGCACCTTAAGCCAGCTTGGTGCCAGAGGGCTGGTCTCCTGCGAATTGCCGGAGCATAAGCGTTCCTACCGTACACTGTATTATCTGACAGAAGAAGGACATACCGTTGTGGAGAAGATCAGTACCCGGATCTATTCCGCACTGGCGCACGGCGGGGACGGCATGACAGAGGAACAGCGGATCAGCTTCTACGATTCCTTGGAGCGCATCTCCCACAATCTGGAGCAGTATCTTCGGGAGCTTCCGTCAGAGCCCTCCACAGAGCAAAAATAGAAAAAGAAAAGGAAAAACTATATTATGGAAAAAATACGTTTTATCACGGACTCTGCGTCCGATATGAATAACCCCAGAGAGGATGTTACGATATTGCCTCTGCACATCCGTTTCGGCGAGGAGGAATACGCCGACGGTGTCACCATCAGTCACCGGGAATTTTATGAAAAGCTCATTGAATGTGATACTCTGCCCACCACCAGTCTGATCTCCCCCGGTACCTTCGAGGAAGCCTACGAAGCAGCGGTATCCGCCGGGGAGACCGTCATCGTCATCACGATCTCCGGCAAGCTGTCCGGCACCTGCCAGAGCGCCCGGATCGCCGCAGAAGATTATGAAGGCAAAGTCTTCGTTGTAGACAGCTTAAATGCCACCATCGGCGAACGGATCCTCATAGAATATGGCATGCAGTTAAAGGATCAGGGCATGCCTGCCGCAGAAATCGTAAAAGTGTTAGACGCGCAGAAACACAAAATCCACACCATGGGGCTCTTAGACACCCTGGAATATCTCAAAAAAGGCGGTCGTATCTCCTCCACCGTGGCATTTATCGGCGGTGCACTGTCCATCAAGCCCGTAGTCGCAGTCTCAGACGGTGAGATCATTATGTTAGGCAAAGCCCGCGGTTCCAAAAACGGCAGTAACTTCCTCATCCGTGACAGCGAACATCTTTGGAAAGATTACACCAAAGAGCTCCCCATCAGCACCCTGTGTGCCACCATCGGAACCCATGTAGGTCCCGGTGCCGTAGCGGTTGCCTTTTTTGAACATTAAAAATCCCGAAGACTTTCACAGTCTCCAGGATTCTATTATTTTCTTTCGTAATTGTACTTATTCTTAAGCTGCCTTCTTCGCTTTCTTTTCTTTCATCTGTTTAGCGAAGGTCTGTGCACCTTCCACTACCAGGAAGATTGCCAGTACTGCCATTGCAACAGCGAAGAATAACTGGAACCAGTCACCCCATGCAGCGGTGCCTGCGCCGATTGCTTTGCACTTATTGATGACAGTGATTACCAGGCTGGTCAGGGTTGCAGCAAGCATGAAGATCATAGGGAAGAAGAACATCTTGTTGTTCTTGCCTACTTCACCAAGCCATGCAGCAACTGCCATCAGAGCGATACCTGCAAGCAGCTGGTTGGCTGCACCGAACAGACCCCAGATCTGGCTTAAGGACAGACCGCCCAGAATACAGCCGATAACAACCATCAGCACGGTACCGAACAGAGGATGAGCCAGCAACTTACGTGCGCCCTTAGCATCCTTGTAACTAGCCTCGCCCTCCTTCAGGAACAGCTCGGAGAACATGAAACGGCTCAGACGAGTACCGGTATCCAGACTGGTCAGTGCGAATACGGATACAGACAGAGTTAACAGTGCATAAATGGTGCTGTATGCCTTAGAAGTCTCAGTGCCGAACATGGATGCGATACCGGCAGCGAATGCAGCTGCGGGAGATCCGAACTCACCGTTTAAGTATTTCTGATATACTGCGCCGACTGCTACCAGCGCAATGATACCCAGAGCAGACTCGATCAGCATGGAACCGTAACCGATTGCCTTGGCATCCTTCTCGTTAGCTAACTGCTTGGAAGAAGTACCGGTAGCGATCAGGCTGTGGAAGCCGGAACATGCACCACATGCTACCGTGATGAACAGCATGGGGAACAGAGTCTGTCCTTCCTTGGGCTCCCAGCTGGTGAAAGCGGGAATGTCAAATGCAACAGTACCGGTGACAGCACCTGCAACCACACCGATAAATGCCAGACCGATCATAGCGTACAGCAGAAAGCTGGACAGGTAATCACGGGGCTGTAACAGAATCCATACAGGAACCAGGGAAGCCACTGCAATGTACACACCTACGAATACGATCCATGCGATACGATTCATGGCAAAACCAATATTCAGACCAAAAACGGTGATCAGTACGATACCAATGACACCACCGATGGTAGCGGGCAGAGTCTTCACGCCCATTCTGTTGGTCACATAACCATAGATAACAGCCAAAACAATGAACCACAGAGAGATCATGGCAGTAGACTGGTTACCGGTCGGATTGGTCACAAAACCGAAAGCAGTCTTGCCAGCTTCGTCTGCCACAGTCAGGAAAGTACCTGCTACAATGTTGACGAAGGAAGCAATTACCAGGATCAGCACTAAAAGTGCGAAGATGATAAAAAGCTTCTTTGCTCTGGATCCCATGGAATCCTCGATGATCTCACCTACAGATTTACCGTCATGTCTGATAGATGCAAATAATGAACCGAAGTCCTGCAGACCGCCGAAGAAAATACCACCGATAATACACCACAGGAATACGGGAACCCATCCGAAGATGGAAGCCTGAATCGGTCCGTTGATCGGACCTGCTCCGGCGATAGAGGAAAAATGATGTCCCATCAGTACGGCGGGCTTAGCTGCGACGTAATCCACACCATCCTCCTTCTCAATAGCAGGAGTCTTCTTGGTAGGATCGATGCCCCACTGTTTTGCCAGCCAGGAGCCATAGAACACATAGCCGATAAATAATAATGCAATAGCGGCTAAAACAATTAATAATGCTGTCATTTGTGTTTCTCCTTTTCTTATACACAGATTTAATTTTTGTAAATACACGAATTGCTCCGCAAAATGCTGCTCTCGCAATTCTAAACTGTTCGGAATCCGTTAATTTACTTCGTAAATTACTACTTCCTCACAGTTTTTCGGTCCATAAATTCAAATATCTTGCCATGCAAGCATGCCCGATATTTGGAATTTCTGTCCCTTGTATTTACTGTATTGCCTTTTTCACGAGCTTCTTCAGAATCTGTCCGTGGCGGTTGTGGACGATCCGACCCGAAGAAAGTTCGGCGACAATCAAACGATAATTACTCCAGCCATGAAATCCCCAGAGATAGCTCTGATAATGTTTGCACTTTTTCACCTGTGCAAGAGCATCCTCATCTGCATGACCGGTCAGAATGATCAGGACCACATCACTGTTCCTGTGATTGGATGAGGGCTGCACATTGGCAGTTCCCCGCTCCCAGGCGATGGAATCCAGTTCCAGAAGGCGTTCCTTCGTTAAGGAATCCTCTGTGGCAAAATACACGGTCTCGTTGGTGTCAATATCTGCCACCTTCGCTTTCTTAACCAGAAAATACTGTTCATTGTGGGATCCGAAGACCGCTTCGGCTGCGAATGGCGGTTCAACAGCCGTATCTTTAATATTGTAGTAAGTCTGATAAGATCGCAGGACGCGCGCTAACGCCTCCTCGGGAGTAAGTGTCTTTTGTGATTCCATTCTGCTTTCCTTTTAAGCATGCATAATCGATTACATTTACGTTCATGCCATTGTTAACTTTAGCACGCCAACGTATCGAATGCAATGATTTTTTAAGCATTTCTTAATACATTTTTTATAAATTCGTACTTTATCGTTATATAATAGTCCTCTAAAAACATTTTTCCAAGGTACAGATTTAACCTTTATACCATTACAAATTTAATCTCTTTACCAGGATTTCGTTGCAGAAAAAGCAGCTGATTTTGATCAGCTACCCTAAGTCCGATGATACCGGCTACGATTACGATCTCCATGCGCAGTCCCCCCGTTTTTCGCATACTTACATTTATTGTGGCGTATCCCATAGGACTGTGCAAGATGCACTTTTCTATTCCTTATTTATCCTTTGCATTCAGTAGTTCCTGCATGGTATGCCAGCCAAGCACAGCGCATTTTACCCGGGCAGGCATGTGGGCGATATCCTGCAATACGGAAGCTTCCTCCAGTTCGTCCCGTTCTTCCTCGGTAATGCTTCCCTTGATCATCTTCAGGAACAGATCTGCCAGATGCAGTGCTTCTTCCTTGCTCCTGCCGATGACCAGCTCCAGCATCATGTCTGCGGAAGCCTGAGAGATGGCACAGCCATCTCCTTCAAAGGATCCGTCCACTACCACGCCGTCCACTACCTTCAGTTCCAGAAAAATATCATCGCCGCAGCTGGGGTTGACACCCTCTAACACCAGATTGGCATCCTCCAGCTTGTGCTTGTGATACGGATGCAGATTGTGCTCCGTCAGAATCTCATTGTAAAAAGTCTTATTCTCCATAGCCCATCTGTCTCCTTATTCCGGCAAGGCTTGTTAAAAATGCCTGTATTTCTTCTTCCGTATTGTAGACACCTAAACTTACTCTGGTGGTAGACAATACTTTCAGATGCTGTAACAGTGGCTGGGCACAGTGATGTCCCGCCCGGACCGCGATATGATCCGCGTCCAAAATAGATGCCACATCATGGGGATGCACGCCGTCCAGCTTAAAGGTCACGATGCCGTGATGATCCTCCGCTTCTTGCGATCCTAAGATGTGTACCGCAGGGATCTCCTTCATGCCGTCCATCAACATTTTGGTCAGCTTCGCTTCTCTCTCTTCGATGAAATCAAAGCCGATCTTCTGCACATAGCGGATCGCCTCTGCCAGTGCATAGGCTCCGGCGCCGTTTACCGTACCTGCCTCGAACTTGTGGGGCACTTCCGCCCACACGGCTCCGGTGCGGCTGACAGAATCGATCATTTCACCACCGCATAAGAACGGGGGCATCTTCTCTAACAGTTCTCTCTTCGCATATAATACACCGATTCCCATGGGTGCGTACATTTTATGCCCGGAAAATGCCAGGAAATCCACATCCAGATCCTGTACATCCACCGCCATATGGGGAACGCTCTGGGCACCGTCCGCTACGAAATAAGCTCCCGCTTCGTGTGCCAGCTGTGCAAAACGTTTGATATCATTTTTGCATCCCAGTACATTGGATACCTGGGTCATTGCCACAATCTTCGTATGTTCGCTCAGTGCCTCTTTAAATGCTTCCTCGGTATATTTTCCGTCCTCGGTGCACTCTAAATATTTCACCAACGCTCCGTTTCTCGCTGCTGCCTGCTGCCAGGGCAGGAGATTGCTGTGGTGCTCCATGATGCTCACCAGGATCTCATCCCCGGGCTGTAATACCAGGGAACCCAGGCTGTATGCCACCAGATTCAGGGCTTCCGTGGCATTGCGGACGAACACGATCTCCGCAGCCTCTTTGGCGCCTATGAATCCACGGACAACTTCTCTGGACTCTTCGTATTTTTCGGTGGCAGCCTCTCCCAGCTCGTACAGTCCGCGCAGGGGATTGGCATTGTATTTTTCATAAAATGTTCTCTCTGCCTCCAGGACGCAGGACGGCTTCTGAGAAGTCGCCGCTGTATCCAGATAAATGACGTTATTATTCATAAGCAGGGGAAAATCCTTACGGATCTCACTGACTGAAGTACTCATACTTCCTCCTCTTCCGCGGCTCTGCCCAGGAACTTTTGTACCTTTGCCTGTGTGGCGGCATCGGGGATCTTGCGGCAGACCGCATCTACCTTCGCCATTGCCATCATTTCATAGATCTGCTCTCTGTTCATGCCACGGCTCTCTAAATAGAACAGCAGCTCATCATCCAGCTTACCGATGGTAGCGCCATGGTTGCCTTCCACATCTTCCTCCGCGCAGAGGATCAGGGGAATGGTCTGGTTCACCACATCGTTGGACAGTAACAGCACATCTTCTTTTTCATTGCCTACGGCACCCTTGGCACCCCATTTGAAATCAATGGTACCACGATACAGTTTAAAGGCGTGATCTCTCAACACGCCGCCTGCCTGCATATTGCTCTGGGTCTTTTTGCCCTCATGCAGTGCCACGTAATTCATATCCAGTCTGCCGTTACCGTCTACGATATAAGCAGTGTCGGCATTCATGCTGCTCTCTCTGCCCTGCAGGGTGGTCTTGCAGCCAAGATAAGTGTCCTTACCGCCCAGGATCAGCTGGATCACTTCTAAGGACGCCTTCTCCTCACATAAGGCACCGATGTCATTCATAAAAGTAAACTCACTGCCCAGTCGCTGAATCTGAATCAGGCGGATCTTCGCGCCCTCTTCCAGATACAGTCTGGTAGATACTGCTGCCTGACCGGCTGCTTCTTGGTCGGAAGCAAAGTCCTCGATCACGGTGATCTCACTGTTTTTGCCTGCGCGTACTGCTACGGCTCCCGCCTGTAAGCTGTTCTGCGCATACTCGTAATCCAAGAGCAGGAGCTGCTCTTCTGCGGTGTCTGCGGGCACTTCGTAGTGCGCTGCCTGCACTTTTGCTTCGGCAAGCAGACCGTCCATATCTTCTCCCATACCGGAGGCAATCCCTGCAAAATCGGCATTCCAGGTTTTACTATTTTCATTTTCTACTGTCGTTATCTTTTCCGGCAGGGTGACGCGCGCCTCTCCTGCTGCGGGAATTTCTATTTTATCCAACTGCGTCTCGTTCATGCGAAGCCAGTTCCACGTCTTGGAGGGCAGTCGATTGATGGTCATATTATATTCTTTTTCCATATTCTGTCCTCCTTCCTTAGCCGATGCTGCCTTTCATTTCCAGGCGGATCAGATTGTTCATCTCCACCGCATACTCTAACGGCAGCTCCTTCGATACGTTGTCTGCGAAGCCGCTGACGATCATGACTCTGGCTTCCTCTTCGGAGATACCGCGGGACATCAGATAGAACACGGCTTCGTCACTGATTCTGCCGATCTTCGCCTCGTGTCCGATATCGGCATCCTGGGTACGGATGTCCATTGCCGGGATGGTGTCGGAACGGGACTTGTCATCCAGCATCAGGGACTGACAGGATACAGCGGATTTGCTCTTCGCCGCGCTGTTCTTCACGACTACGGAGCTTCGGAAGGTGCTGATACCGCCATCCTTGGAGATGGACTTGGTATTGATATAGGAAGTGGTCTCCGGTGCATTGTGAACCACCTTGGTACCGGTATCCAGGTTCTGTCCGGCTCCCGCGAAGGTGATGCCGGTGAACTCCGCTCTGGCGCCCTTACCGTTCAGCACGCTCATAGGGTACAGGTAGGATACGTGGGATCCGAAGGAACCGGATACCCATTCGATGGTACCGCCCTCTTCCACTAATGCACGCTTGGTGTTCAGGTTATACATGTTCTTGGACCAGTTCTCGATGGTGGAATAACGCAGCTTTGCATTCTTCCCGACAAACAGTTCCACGCAGCCGGCATGGAGGTTCGCCACGTTATACTTCGGTGCGGAACAGCCCTCGATAAAGTGCAGATAAGCGCCTTCATCCACGATGATCAGGGTATGTTCAAACTGTCCGGCTCCCGGTGCATTCAGTCGAAAATAGGACTGTAATGGGATCGTCACGGACACTCCGGGGGGTACATATACGAAGGAACCGCCGGACCATACAGCACCGTGCAGCGCTGCGAATTTGTGGTCTCTGGGGGTAACTAGCTTCATGAAATGCTTCCGCACCATATCGGCATATTCCCCGTTCAGGGCACTCTCCATATCGGTATAGACTACGCCCTGGGCTGCCACCTCTTCTCTGACATTATGATATACCAGCTCGGAATCGTACTGGGCGCCCACGCCTGCGAGAGACTTCCGCTCCGCCTGGGGAATTCCCAGTTTTTCAAAAGTGTCCTTGATATCCTCCGGCACCTCAGACCACTTGGCACTCATATGGGTATTGGGCTTGACATAGGTGACGATGTCTTCCATGTTCAGTCCCTCGATGGATGGTCCCCAGTCCGGGACTTCCATCTCATTATAGATCTGCAATGACTGCAGACGGAAATTAGCCATCCATGCGGGATCGTTCTTTTTCGCAGAGATCTCTTCCACAATGGCGGGCGTCAGTCCTTTCTGAATGCGGTAGACGTCTTTTTCTTCGTTACGGATATCGTAAATGCTTCTGTTGACGTCTTCCACATAAGTCTTTTCTCTTTCACTCATTCGGATCGTCGACCTCCTTTACGCTTCCAGAAAACGCTCGAAACCATGCTCGTTGATCTCGTCTACCAGAGAAGCGTCACCGGATGCCACGATCTTACCGTTCACCAGTACGTGGGTCTTATCCACATGCAGAGACTCTAAGATCCTTGTGCTGTGGGTGATAATTAACAGTGCACCCTTTTTGTCCTTCTGGTACTCTTCCACACCCTTGGATACGGTACGTACTGCGTCCACATCCAGTCCGGAATCGGTCTCGTCCAGGATCGCCAGGGATGGCTTTAACATAAGTAACTGTAAGATCTCTGCCTTTTTCTTCTCACCACCGGAGAATCCTACATTCAGGTCACGATCGCCGTAGGAAGGATCCATCTGCAATACTTCCATCGCCTTCTCCAGTTCCTTTTTGAATGTCCACAGTTTGATGCGGGAACCGCTTCTCTGCTCCACCGCATTACGGATGAAGTTCCGCAGGGACACACCGGGTACCTCTAAGGGATTCTGGAAGGATAAAAAGATACCGTCCTTCGCTCTCTGGTCTGCGGTCTCCTCCAGTAATTCTTTTCCTTTAAAAAGGATCTCACCACCGGTCACCTCATAACGGGGGCTTCCCATGATGGTGTAGCCTAAGGTGGACTTACCGGCACCGTTGGGTCCCATGAGTACATGAGTCTCTCCGGGACGTACCTCTAAATCTATTCCATGAAGGATGGGCTTGTCCTCTACACTGACGGACAAGTTACGCACCTGTAATAATTGTTCTGACATATACTTCCTCCTATCTCTAGCACTCAACTAGGAATTATTATATCATTATATACAAGCATATACAAATATGCAACATATAATTCCTACAAAAGCACCGTACATTCTATCAATATCAGGGGCAAAAGTTATAAAAACAGCCCGTGCTTGCACGAGAGCTGCTATGCAGCGAAGTGATCCGTGGATATTGATATCAAAAAAAGAGAAGCCACTGCAAGTATATCCTGATATGCAGCGGCTTTCTTCTATATTTACTGTCTATTCAGTACCCCATTTGTAAAATCACTCTTTGGGGGATTTCCTTGTGCTCATGTGGTTTCTTCTCTGTCTAACAGGTTCTTCATACTCTTAGTGCTGATCCACAGTGTGGACGTATTGTGCAGCAGTGCGGAAGTGGTAGGAGGAATGATTCCTGCCACACCTAAGACAATGAGTCCAGTGTTGATGCCTACGATCATGCGGTAATTTCTACGGATTCGCGCCATCAGAGCATCACTTAGCTCCTTCAACGTCGCTACTTCCTGTAAATTATCCGCACCAATGGTCACATCTGCAATCTCTCTGGCGATCTGTGCGCCCTCGCTGATCGCAATGCCCACATCTGCGGCAGACAGTGCAGGAGAATCGTTGATACCGTCACCGATCATGATGACCTTGTGGCCCGCCTGCTTCTCTCGCTCTACGAACTTCGCCTTGTCCTCAGGCAACACCTCGGAATAGTACTCGTCCACTCCGACAATGTTTGCGATAGATTTTGCAATACGGTCGCTGTCACCGGTCATCATTACGACCTTGCCGATGCCCAGAGTTTTCAGCTGTTTTATGACTTCGGGTGCCTCTTCTCGCAGAGGATCCTCTATATAGATTACTGCTGCCAGTTTTCCATCGATTGCCATATACAGACGAGAATATTCCTCGGAAAGCTGCTCGAACAATTCTTCTTTGCCCTCCGGAATCTGTGCCTGTTCATCTTCGAATACGAAGTGATAGCTTCCGATGATGATCTTTTTGCCTTCCAGTGTGGAAGAAATACCGTGTGCTACGATATATTCCACTTTGGTATGCAGTTCCTCATGTACCAGATCCTTACGGGCTGCCTCACGTACCACTGCCTTCGCCATGGAATGAGGAAAATGCTCCTCTAAACAGGCTGCAATCCGAAGCAATTCATCCGCTGACTGGTCATTGAAGGATACCACATCCGCCACAGTAGGCTGTGCCTTGGTCAGGGTTCCTGTCTTGTCAAATACGATAGTGGTGGCATCTGCCATAGCCTCTAAGTATTTGCCGCCCTTGACCGTGATCTCGTAAGTACTTGCCTCACGGATCGCAGACAGTACCGCCAGGGGCATGGACAGCTTCAACGCGCAGGAAAAGTCCACCATCAACACAGATAATGCCTTGGTCACATTCCGTGTGAACAGCCATACCAGTCCGGTGCCTAAGAAAGTATAGGGAACCAGTTTGTCTGCAAGATGCTCTGCCTTGCCCTCCAGAGAGGATTTCAGCTTCTCGGATTCCTCGATCATGGTCATGATCTTCTCGTATTTGCTGGAGCCGCCGGTCTCCTTGACACGAATGGTCAGTTCGCCCTCTTCTACTACAGTTCCGGCATATACGGTTCCGCCCATGACCTTTCTCACGGGGACGGATTCTCCGGTCAGGGAAGCCTGATTCACCATGCCTTCTCCGTCGGTCACCGTACCATCGAAAGGAATCACATTGCCCATGTGAATCCGTACCAGATCACCGGATTTGATCGAAGTGGCGGGCGCCAGGATCTCCTGTCCATCACTTACGACCCATACCTTGTCAATATTTAAAGACATGCTCCTCGCAAGATCACCGACGGACTTTTTATGGGTCCACTCCTCCAGGATCTCGCCGATGCCAAGCAGGAACATGACAGAACCTGCAGTGCTATAATCACCGCGCAGTACAGAGACACCGATAGCGGTAGCATCCAGCACCGACACTTCAATCCTGCCCTTCGCCAGGGTCTTAATTCCATGCCAGAGATATTTGAAGGATTTCACCGTGGTGATCACGGAACGAATATCCATAGGAAGAAACAGCTTGATGCCATAGTGCATCACGACCTTATTGATCAACTGATCCTTGTAATCCCGGTTCATCTCTCTGCCGGAATTGTCGAGATAATTCTGCGGCACATCTGTGGTCTGATAGCTGAATCTCTCCAGTGTCTTCAGGATGTCTTCCCTGGAGCCGGTATAGACTACCGTAACATCCTGGGTACGCTCCTGAATTTTGGCACTGACGATATTGTCCTGCCCGTCCAGATAGTATTGCAGCGCATCTGCCTGTGCAAAGCTCATGCGGCTCTGCAAAATGTGAATTCTGAGTCTCCCCTTTATCTCATGTCTGATTACAAATTTCATATTTGATGCCTGCTTTCATAAAAGGGATTATTCAGCGTCTGTTGTGGTCTCTTCTACTTCACCGTCGAACTCCTGAGCTGCCTGTGCTGCTCTATCCTCGTTGATCTGCTGAGCTTCTGCGTAGATATCCTCAGCGTTCTCCTGGATGGTGGTAGCGGTCTTCATTACGCACTCTTTTGCACGCAGAACAGCTGCGGTGCAGTTGGTGTACAGCTTCTTCGCATCTTTGCTGGACAGAATCTTGATACCTGCGGTTCCGAACAGAACGCCTGCTGCGAAGATACCGGTTTTAGCCTTGTCGATTTTCTTTAAGCACTTTAACATTATAATTTCCCTCCTGTGTTATGTGGTGTTAAATAATACGGTTTTCTCGTTAAACCAGTATTATATAAGAACTCTTTTTATTTTTCCAGTTGTTTTTTTCTCAATAGTTCTCAATAAGCAGCGGATTCCTTAGAACCCGCTGACTTTCTTGTACTCCTGCAGCTTTTCCCGGGCTGCCGGTGTCAGGCTTTTCGGTACCTGGATCTGTATCACGACATACTGGTCACCATGGATGTTTTTATCTTTCATGGACACCACGCCCTTGCCTTTCAGACGAATCTTGCTGCCGGACTGAGTACCTTCCTTTACTTTGCACATAACATCACCGTATAACGTGGGCACACGGATCTCACCGCCTAATACCGCGGTGGTATAAGGGATATTGACTGTGGTATACAAATCCTGTCCCCGTCTCTCCCAACCGGGCTTCTCCATTACCGTTACCTTCAGATACAGATCGCCGCTCTCTCCGCCGGAATACCCCTCACCGCCCTTGCCTTTCAGACGAATGCTCTTGCCGGTATCAATTCCTGCCGGAATGTGTACCTGCACAGATTCGGACCTACCTGTGACTGGATCTCGTAAAGTAAATGTCTTGTCGCAGCCGTGCATTGCCTCATCAAAGCTAATGTTAATGCCGGATTCCACATCCTGACCCTTACTGCTATAGTTTGCACGACTGCCCCGTCCGGAACCTTTCTGCCCATTAAAATACTGTCCGAACAGATTGTCGAAGATGTCCTCCTCGCCGCCAAAACCATCGAAGCCGCCGGTGCTGTAATGGAAGGAGCCGTTGTCAAAGCCTCCGAATCCCTCGGACCCGAACCCGCCGGAGCCTCCACTGTAATGGAAGCCTCCGTTCCTTGCCTGTTCCTGATACTGTCTGGCTGCTTCCTCATTAAATCCCTCCTGAAAAGCGGCAAAACCATAAGTATCATACAGTTTTTTCTTTTTTTCATCCCCCAGCACATCGTAAGCCTCGTTGACCTCCTTCAGCTTCTCCTCTGCTGTCGGATTGCCGGCATTGGTATCCGGATGATATTTTTTAGCTAATTTACGATATGCCTTTTTTATCGTTGCGGCGTCAGCTGTCTTGCCAACCCCCAGTACTTCGTAATAATCTCTTTTCGTTGTCTTCGTCATATTCCCTCCATTCTGCCCAACCGGTGAGCCACACAACTAAGACTGTATCCATGTTTACAAAAAGGTCAGCCACTCAGTTTCCTGCGCGGCTGACCACTTAAAATCATTGTAACTATTCAGAACCCCATTCGCAAAACCGCCTCTTCGAGGTTTCCTTTTGCTGATGCAGTCGCTTTCTCTTACATAGATTATACTAGCACCGTTTTTTAGCACTCGCAAGAGGTGAGTGCTAAAATTTTTATTAAAAATTAGCTAACTCGAATCTATAATTTTCCGCCCTTAGATCCACCAAAGCTTGCGGAGTTCAAGATATTGGTATCAAAGGTAAAGGTAAGTCTCTCTTCGGTACGGGCTCTCTTCAGTGCCAGTCCGATCATCCGGTCTAACAGTTCCTTATAAGGAACGCCCACCGGCTCCCACAGATAAAATGCCAGAGATCCCGGGATGGTGTTGATCTCGTTAAAGTACAGTTTGCCGTTGTCCTCGTCGATCATAAAATCAATACGGGAGACGCCGTTACAACCTAACGCCTTGAAGGATCTGACTGCCAGTTCCCGTACTTCTTCTCTCTTCTCGGGAGACAGTTCCGCGGGGATCTTACGTGATACGCTTGCCATACCCTTGGAGCCGCTACCCTTGGCATTGCTGACGTATTTGTCTTCATAGCTTAAGATGTCCTTGGTATGCAAGGGTTCCTCACACTCGGAAGCGATAGCGTCATTCTCGTCACCCAGTACGGAGCAGTTGATCTCCCGCAGGTTCGTGATGGCATGCTCTACCAGCACTTTGGTGGCATACTTGAACGCATCATCTACGGAATGGGTCAGTTCCACACGGTTCTTCGCCACGCTGATACCTACACTGGAACCTAAGTTGACCGGCTTTACGATCACGGGATATCCCAGTCCCTTTTCTACCTTATCCAACAGAGTCTCCATCTCCGCATAGTCTGCCAGGGTGTACAGCTGTGCATCCAGAACCGGAACATCACATTCTTTTAATACGGCTTTCATAATGTATTTGTCCATACCGATGGCGGAGGCGGTCACATCACAGCCTACGAAAGGAATGCCCATGGTCTTAAGGTAACCCTGAAAAGCTCCATCCTCCACGTTGGTACCATGGACGACCGGGAATGCCACGTCGATCTCTACCGGCTTTTTCCCGCCGAACAGCTTCACCGGGAAAGGAGTCAGGAATACCTTGCCCTCCTCGTTGGTCATGATGACTCTCTGGGACTTTTTCAGCAGTTCGTCGATATTTTTGTAGGATTCGATCTTGCCGATTTCCTCGCCGATGTACATTTCATTGCGCTTGGTCATGTAGACCGGGATCACTTCGTATTTGTCCGTATCCATGTTCATGACAGCCTGAATGCCGGAGATCACGGATACCTCGTGTTCCACACTCTTGCCGCCGAACAGCATTGCTACTCTTGTCTTCATCTATTTTTCCTCCTAAATTTTCCTGATTTTCTCTGTAAACTATCCATGTTCTTAAGAATGCAAGCATTCGACGAAATTTAACGATATTTATCTGCCTCTGGATAGTTTACAAATAGTTATCAGGTAAATCATTCTCTAACAAAATATACTTATGTCCCTGCCCCTTGATGGCATAGGCATAGGATACTGCCTCTTCCAGTTTGTCGAACACCTGACATTTTTCCTCCGGGAAGCCCTTCTCCAGCACGCCCTCTCTGATGGGCTCTGTATGACGTCTGCCCACCAGCAGAATATAGTCGCAGCAGTCTGCCGCGTAGCCGCCGAATTTATGATTGTATTCTGCTTCCTTATCGCCCAGTTCCACCATACCCGGTGTGATCAGGATCCGTAAGCCATCAAACATGGCAAGTGTCTCTACTGCCGCCTTGGAACCTACGGGATTGGAATTGTACGCATCGTCAATAATGGTCACCAGACCGTGTTCCCGCATCTGCATACGATGGGGCACCGGCTCGATCCGGCGTACCGGAATACGAAGTTCTCTGAGCGTCATGCCCATTTTATGAGCTACCGCAATGGCACCTGCCACATTGATGACATTATGGGCACCGATGAGACGCATCTGGAAGTGCTCGCTCTCCCCCTCCGGGGTCACCACTGTGAACTCCGTGCCCAGCTGGGATACCTTCACATCTTTGGCGCAGTATCCTGCCCCTTCCGTCTCGGAATAATAGAAGATCTTCTCCGGGCTCTTATTATAAGAAGGAGAAGCCGCCTGCTGTCTGATAAAGTCATTATCGCCGTTTAAGAACAGCATACCGCCTTCCGGCAAAGCATCCGCAAGCTCAAACTTTGTCTTCTGAATATTTTCCATATTGAAAAAGGTCTCTAAATGCTGCGGTCCGATGGAGGTGATCACACCGTGATGAGGATGCACCATATCGCAGATCTCCTTGATATCCCCCACATGACGGGCACCCATCTCACAGACGAAGATCTCCGTGGTAGGCTTCAGCGAACCGCGGATCGTCCGCACCACCCCCATGGGAGTATTGAAGCTCTCCGGGGTCACAAGCACATTGTATTTCTCCTGCAGTAAGGTTTGCAGATAGAACTTCACACTGGTCTTGCCGTAGCTGCCGGTCACACCGATGACGGTAAGTTCGGGCACACTCTTAAGTTTCCTCTTGGCATCGTTAATATAATGCTGATTGATACCGGTTTCCATGGGGTGATTGATTACATTCGCCACAATATTCCAGAAGAAATGCACCGATACCAGGATCAGACACAGTCCCGGAATCCGGTTCGTTCCTGCGAAAACCCATGTAAACGCAAATACCGCTAAAGTCAGGATCAGCTCCGTGGCGATCATACGCTTCACGCGGGCGGTGTATACCAGTTTCTTCTTCGTATGCATCCGCTTCATGGCACGATATACCACGAAGATCAGAAGCAGTACCAGGTACTCGAAGATTTCCAGTGCCAAATACGGGAACGCACAGGTCACTGCGCCCAGTACCAGTCCGAAATACAGGATCCACTGGAGTCTTGCATTTTTCCTAAGCCATTGGAGATGTTCTTTATTCTTATAGCCGTTGAGCTGGAACATATGCATGTTATAACGCATTGCATAAAAATACGCTGGAACGGCAAGCACGATTGCCACAATTGCTCGTACGATCATTTCAGGTAAGCCTCCATAATTCCACGGAACTGTGCCGGTTTCTCCAGGAATGAGAAATGCCCGGTTCCCGGAATCACTGCCAGTCCGCAGTTCGGGATCTTCTCTTCCATGATATGTGCATCTCGGATGGGAGTTGCGGTGTCCTTATCACCCCAGATGAGCAGTACCTCCTGACGGATCTTCGGAAGCAGCTCCGTCAGATCCTCGTTCACTGCCTTTACCATACACTGGCGCATCATCGGGGTGGCATTGCGGTAATCCGCTGAACCCTGTCTGCTCCTCCAGTCGTCGATCACTTCCGGGAACATGGCGTAGATCAGCTTCATGTTCAAGACTTTTTTTAACATCTTGTACTTGCGGATCCTCCACTTCTGTGCCGCGGATCTCTTCGGCAGGATGCCGGCGCTGTCGATCAGAATGATGTTCGTGATCTCAAAGGGGATGCTCTCTCTGGCTGCCAGCTTGATGATCACACGACCGCCGTAGGAATGCCCGATGAGTGTCGCCTGCTTGATCTGCATCGCTTCCATGAATTTGCAGAAAAAGTCCGCAAATCCATCCACATCCCAGGGTTCCCTCGGCTCGTCACTGCCACCGAAGCCCGGGAAATCGAACTGGATCACCCGGTACTTGCTGCCATCGATGGCTCCCGTCACAGAATCGTACACTCCCAGGTCGGTGCCCCAGCCCTGCAGGATCACTACGTTCTTCTCCCCGGTGCCGGTTGTCTTTACACATATATTATATCCGTCTACTTCTATATTCATTGAAAACCTCAATTCAGAGTTATTCCGTTACAATCTTCCATTATAAGCGGAATCCGTCACAATAGCAAGCCATATCCTACGGATTCAGCGTTGAAAGGTAAATTCGTTTTGCCGCC
>CAVFMG010000009.1:0-37091 GCA_963623435.1 Odoribacter splanchnicus | reverse complement strand
TGTGTAAGTATACAGTATATAACGATTCCCACAATGCCAAGAACGCTAATCGCCATTGCTCCCAGTTGCGCTGCACCGGCTGCGGTACTCATCTGGAACTGCGGAGCTTCTATCAGAACCACATCCGGCAGGTCTTCTCTCTGGCGGATCCACAGAGGTGCTCTGTCAATCAGCAGTTTATTCGTCAGAAACTGTGTCGATACAAATGCCACCGCAAGTACCACTATCTCCAGGATGGTGGCTTCTGTTGCGGATTTTCCCTCCCGGTATTCTTTCAAAATACCGCATCCCATAAACGTAAGTCCGCAGATTGCCGGGATCATAAAGATCACGGGAGACTGCATACTGAAGGTCAGCACCTGGAACACGGCATTCTGCCGAAGCAGATCCCAGGGAAAGCTTCCGAGACTGAGAAGGATTCCCAGCATTCCGCACCAGAACAGTCCCGCGGTGCTGTCTTCTTTACTGTTTTTCTTCTGCAGCGACCCACTGAATTTCAGCCACAGCAGGAAAAAGAAGAGTCCCGTAAGTGCCGGACCGACACCAATAGCTGCCGTTCCCTGAAATCCATTGCTCTTATAATCGTAAGTGGCGCCTCCCTGGAAAAAGAAGGTCAGATAATGCAGGAGAAAAGCTCCCTTTTCCTGAAAGGGACGGCTTCCCACATATCTTGCCACGTCGCGGTATGCCACAAGGTATCTTAACATCGGCAGCAGATACCACAGATTGCACACCAGTGTTGCCACCGCTGCCTTTCCCAATGTTAACCAGCCGTCTTTTCCCAGCAGTTGTCTGCGATAATATACGCAGCAGAACACTAACAGAAGCATTCCCACTTCCAGAACTGCAAAAGAAGACTGCAGCAACAGGGTAACCGCTATAGCGAGCAGAAGCCATTGCGGCAATTTGCCCTTTCTCTGGCCGACTGCCCTCACCAGAAACAGCAATAACACCGGCAGAAAAGCGTAACCTAAAGCCTCTCCGATGGCGGCTCTTCCATACAACGCATCCAAATACCACGGTACCCAGCAATACAGCGCCGTACCGATCACCGCTGTTTTTTTATTCTGAAAGCCTTCTTCCAGTGCCTTGTAGGAAATGCACACCGTCACTGCGTAAATGCATAATAAAAATACCCGGTAAACAAATTCCAGCGTAGCTCCCATCTTTCGTAACAGCACCGGAAGCAGCCAGAACAGATTTCCGTCCAGTCCGGCCGTACCATGCTCATACTGCCAGTTTACCGGCATTGCCATCTGGAAGATTCCCGCTGACAGATAGTCTTTCATATTTTCAATGCGGACCAGCTGGTAAGGAACCTCTGCGGAATTCAGACAATAATTTGTAAACAGCGGAAGCGCTCCTGTCAGAAAAATACCGACCAGGCACCAGAAAATACCATTTCCTTTGAATTTTAATTTTTCCGTTATCTTCATGAAGCTTTCCTCTCCCGTCTCTTCTCCAGCGTCACACCTGCGATCAGGCCCAGCAGGCTGAGCCAGCTCACAGCCTCTGCCACTCTCCAGTACCAGGGGCTCCTGAATGTCACCTGAACCGTTCCGGCATAGCCTGCCGGAATCTCCACACACACCGCATAATTATCACTGGTGGTGATCGTCAGTTCCTGTCCGGTAGTCTTGTCGTATGCCCGATATCCATAATAATACAGAAGCGGTAATTCCACGTTTTCTGTGTCCCCGCCCCGGTTCTGACAGTGCATCTCTATTTTGATTCCATCCTTATGATAGTCTGTAATGTCCACGGCCTCTCCGGCATAGGGGTCATGCGTCCAGAACTGGGAGGCATCTGCTCCATAGGGCAGGTATTCCGCTCCGGCAATATAGCCGCTTCCCATTCCTTCCTCTCCGTAGATCCGATAATCGTCAGCCGTCTGAAGCATATCATCCATCAGATAAATACTGCTGCACAAAGTCAATACCATCATTCCGGCAAAATAGAGTTGCAATCCGTGCGCCTCATACTGTCCCCTGATCTCTTTTGCCACAACGCCTGCCACCAGTACCGCACACAGTGTTGCAATGGTCAGGAATCTGTTGGGAAACTGAATGCTGGACACCAGGGTTGCGGTAATATCGTTCAGACTATGAATCTTATCCCAGGGGAAGATCGACAGACACATCCACATAGCCAGAACGGCAAAGCCTCCGGCGATCTTGCCCAGCGCCTTTTCTTCCTTGCGCAGATGCGTGGTTTTACGGAAAAAGAGCATTCCCGCCCAAAGCAGCAGTGCCACAGTCAGTGCGATTCCCATTCCCATAGGCTGACTGTCTGCCATTCCGTTGTCGGAATAGAACACATTGTTGCCGTTCCGGAAAAAGGTAAATAACAGGTTGGTCAGATACAGTCCCCTATACTGGATCACTCTGCCGGAGACATGCTGGATCACAAAATCGCCCCGCAGCATATAATCAGCAAAAGGCACTAAGAACCATGCACTCAGCAACACACTGTAGATTACTGTTTTTGCCAGAGAACAGAACGTCTCCTTGCGGAATACTTTTTTGATCAGGATCAGACACAGCAGAATAGTGAATGCGCCTGCCTGTTCTCCCGTCAGCAGGTGCGACTGCACCAGCCCGGTAAATCCTATCGTCAGCGGGATCCAGGAATAACGATATTGTTTCTTTGTAATGTCCTGTATGAACACAAGATAAAATCCACAGGCGATCAGCGGCAGAAACAATATTCCGAAAGTCTCACCCAGCGATCCGCAGATATACGTCTTGGAGAGACGATATACCGACAAAGTATAAAGTACTGTACATAAAAGACCAATGTAGCGGTCTTCAAAAATTTTATGAAAGCTGTAATATGCCACCAGTATGGTAAGTGCGTTGATGAACAAAAGGAACAGTCGATAGCTGGTAATATAGGAAAAGCCGATCAACCGGAACAATGCCCCAACGTACAAAAGTGTCTCCCCGTAAAAGATTGAGGATGCATAGCCGTAGCCCTGCTGCCATTTCGGCGCGATCCGCACTGGGAACTGTCCCGCCAGAATGCCATCCTTGATCCCCATCATACGCAGCATATGGTATACCAGGTCTCCGCTGGACAGTATGGTATCCTGCAGCAAGGGCAGAGAACTGACCAGCAAAAGAAGTGCCAGGCCGAAATGAATTCCTTTTTGTGAAGCAGACAGCGAATACGCTCTGTCGTACTGCACATAAGTATAGAACAGATTCCCCAGAATGAAGAAAAATACAACACAGAACAGGAAAATAACTGCCAGACCGTTGGTTTCCCGAATGGTAAGCCCCGTTACCGTATAGCTGCCTTCTCCGCCATAGGTCACAGTCACTCTTATATTATCAGTCTTCTGCAGCAGCCATAACGGATAATCCGTATCATGTAATCCTTGGTAGAGATGTTCCCCGCTGTTGCGAAGCATCCGGTATCCCACAGTGTCATCCTCTATGATGCAGAAGTTCTTCATATTGGTATCCGTATCATAATGCAGTTGGATCCGGTAAAGTCCGGGCTTTAACGAAATATGCTCTATGGTCATATCGCTTTGGTAAACTTCTGTATTTACCGCTACCTCTTCTGTGGGATATTCATACACCGCATTCTTGCCGAACAGGCCGATGATCCCCAACACCATGAGCAGCATCTCTGCAAGAAGAATTTTTCGGAACGTTTTTCTTTTCCCTATCTGCAGTGCTCTGATTTTCTGAATAAATTCCATATGTACAGCTCCCTGTCTTTTGTTGTAATATCCTGTTTATTCTATCATTGTATCAACGAATATGCAACAAAGACGAACTCCTCACATAGGTTAATCTAACCCTTTCGTATGATATGGAGAACTGCCATGGACTGCAAGGAAATGATCCTGTCAGAGGACACTTATGACATTATCACAGATTTTTCCGCCTCAGAATTTCTACAGGACGGAATCGACTGTTATGAAAATATCGGAGAGGAATTTCTGATCCTGTATCTGAGCAGGCTGAGCATCCGCAATCCGGAGGTTGATTTTTTCCCCTACCACAATATGCCGAAGCTCTACGGTCTCATGCAGCTGTCTCCCACCGATGAAGCCTCCCCCGGTGCCGCCCCTTTTGATCCGGCAAATCTGATTGCCAGTGGGATAATGCAGGTACAGCGTCCACCGTTAAATCTCACAGGACAGGGGGTGATCCTCTGTTTTATCGATACCGGCATAGACTATCGGAACCCTGCCTTTCTGGATGAAAATGGGAACAGCCGCATTCTGGCCATCTGGGATCAGACCATCCAGACCGGCACGCCTCCGGAAGGATTAAAATATGGATCCGAATATCGCAGAGAAGAGATCAACCGGGCGTTGCACTCCGAGGATCCATATTCCATCGTTCCCTCCAGGGACGAGAACGGTCACGGCAGTGTCCTCGCCGGAGTTGCTGCGGGCAGTGTGTTCAGACAAGGCAGTCCCTATATTGGAGCCGCCCCGAATGCCGACATTGTTGTCGTGAAGCTCAAGGAATGCAAGCAGTACCTGCGCAGCTTCTATCTGGTGCCGGAAAATGTCCCTGCCTATCAGGAAAATGACATTATGTTGGGCATCAAATATGCGGAATCCTTCGTACGCCTCTTCGAGCGTCCGGTGGTCATTTGTCTGGGATTGGGCACGAACCAGGGGGACCACGCAGGAAGCTCCGCTCTGTCCCGGTATCTGTCTTCTCTCGCTGTCCGCAGGAGTCGTGCCGCCATTGTCTGCGGTGGAAACGAAGGAAATGCTTCTCACCATTATCACGGTGTGTTGAGCAGTCAGCCCCCGGAGGAAAACGCCCGGGATGTAGAAATTCGGGTCAGTGAAGGATGTCAGGGCTTCTGGTTGGAAATCTGGGGAACTCTGCCGGATGCATTTAATGTGAGTGTACGCACTCCCGGTGGAGAAAATATACCAGAGCTCCGGATTAGTCTTCAGCAGAGTGTTACCTATTCTTTCATCTACGAAAAAAGCAGAGTCACCATCGACTCTGCTCTCGTAGAAGAAAATTCCGGAGAGGAATTGATTCTTGTCCGTGTGCAGGATCCAACCCCCGGCATCTGGACATTCCGTGTTACTGGCACCGGCACTCTGTATAACGGCAATTTTCACATGTGGCTGCCCATTACGGAATTTTTAAGTGCGCCGGTCTATTTTCTCAATCCGGACCCTGATATGACTTTGACAGAGCCTTCTATGACCCCGGAAGTCATTAGCGTTTCCACATATAATGCGGAAAATAACAGCTTCTATGCAGAATCAGGACGCGGTTTCGGACGGACCGGTCAGATCCGACCGGATCTGGCTGCCCCCGGTGTCAATATCTCCACCATCAAAGGTCGGCGTACCGGAAGCAGTCTGGCTGCCGCTATTACCGCCGGGGCAGTTGCACAGTTTTTCCAATGGGCCGTCGTCGAAGGCAACAACCGCCTCGCTGAGAGCCGGGAAATCCGCAGCTATTTTATTCGCGGTGTTGTACGTACTCCCGGTCTTTCATATCCCAACAGAGAATGGGGCTACGGCAGGCTGAATCTGGAAGAGACCTTCAATGCCCTGTTACGCGTCTGACTGACTTATATAATCTCCTGCAGGGCATAGACCGGCTGCACGTTGCATACCCCGTTGATCTTCCGCACGCTGCGCTCCAGCTTTTCCAGTTCCTTGTCCGAGGTCACATCCGCTTTTACGAGGAAATCATATTCCCCCTCCACCTGATAGCAGGATGTGATCTCCGGCTGCTGCCGCATTCTCTCCATAAACCCGGCATGATATTTTTTATGCTGTACCGTTACCTCTAAAAATACTTCCATAAGCCACCTCTTTTCCCAAGTCCTTCACTTGCTCACCCTATAAACCATCCCACGTAACCGCTTGATGATGTATCTTCGTCAAATACAGCCTCCTGTGCAGGCACAGATCTATGTTTGACTCATTGCATACACAAAAAGAGGAAAGACACCGCACACGATATCTTTCCTCTTTGAAAGTGATTGCATCATACCATACTTTATTTATACTTACAAGTCGTCTGATAAATCTTATTAGAATTTTAATATTTCGGACAATACTTTCTGCCGATTTGTGCGCTATCCACCTATTTTGCATCCGTTTTGGAAAAAATTCTGGCATACCCATACGGCAACGGACGGTCCGTCATATCCGCGAAACGCAATGGGAAATTTTCTTTTTCCACCATGCGGTTCGGGCAGTCTCTCCTGCCACAACCCAGGCAGATTCCGGCACATTTGGTAAAGGCATCTTTCGTCAGTTCCGCATAGAATACCACGCTTTTCTTCGGAATCATGCAGTACGCTTCGTTGCAGGTAACGGGCAGCTTAAGTTCACGCAAAAGTGCGGGCAGATTTTCCAGCCCTGGAGTCCCCTCCGATCCCAGAAAATGTAATCTCGCCACATGCAGATCTCTATGAGCGGCAACCCATTCCGTATACGCCTGATAGCTTTTTAATAACAGTTCGCTGGACAGCACCTCGATCATGTAGCTCTCTGTCAGCAGTTCATCCCGCAGATAGTTCTCCTGCAGTTCATCGATGCCTTTTCCCAAAGTGATTCCTACAGCAAAAAAAGACTGATCCCTCCCGGGAAATGTCTCTTCGCAATCTTTGTCCTGCCATCCCGCCTCTGTCTCCAGACAGGGCACCATCTGCTCCGACAGTTGCTTCAGTGTGGGATATTCTTCCGGATCATAATGATATTTTTTCATAACACTGTGCAGGAATTGTTCGTCCCTGCACAGTTCTGTAACTTCTGAAAATAATTGCTGCATGCGCTCACCTGCTGTTTAATTCTGTTTTACATGCAGGCATCTCACAGCATTAAGCACAGCCAGTACCATAACTCCTACATCTGCAAAAATAGCGACCCACATGTTGGCGATACCCAGCGCGCCCAGGATCAGGCAGCTTGCCTTGACTGCCAGTGCAAATACGATGTTCTCGTAAACGATGCGCAGACATTTTCTGGAAATCCGCATTGCCATAGCGATCTTCGCGGGATTGTCGTCCATCAGAACCACATCTGCCGCCTCAATAGCTGCATCGGAGCCAAGTGCTCCCATAGCGATACCGATATCCGCACGGGACAATACCGGTGCATCGTTGATACCGTCACCCACGAATGCCAGCTTTTCCTTCTCGCTCTTGTCCTGTAACAGCTTCTCCACGCAGCTTACTTTGTCTGCGGGAAGCAGTTCGCTGTGTACCTCATCTAATTTTAACTCACCTGCCACATGTTCTGCAACTGTTTTGCTGTCACCAGTCAGCATGACGCATTTCTTCACACCGGAATTTTTCAGAGAGGCAATCGCTTCCTTCGCACCATCCTTGATCACGTCGGAGATCAGGATATATCCGGCATATTTGCCATCCACCGCTACATGAACTACCGTGCCAACGCCGGTATTTTCCGTATAGGACAGATTCAGGCTCTTCATCAGCTTCGCATTACCGGCTGCCACCTGTTTGCCGTTCACTTTAGCGGTAACGCCGTGTCCGCTGATCTCTTCCACATCGCTGACATTGGCAGCCTCCAGCTCCTTGCCGTAAGCGGTCTTTAAGCTCTTGCTAATGGGATGGCTGGAATAGCTCTCCGCATAAGCGGCATATTCCAACAGCTCATCCTCTATGAAATCCTTGCTGGGGTAAATACCCGTTACATCGAATACACCTTTAGTCAATGTACCGGTCTTATCAAATACCACATATTTGGTCTCAGACAGCGCTTCCAGATAGTTGGAACCTTTTACCAGAATACCGCAGGCACTTGCAGCTCCAATTCCGCCGAAGAAAGACAGCGGAATGGAAATAACCAGGGCGCAGGGGCAGCTGATTACCAGGAAGGTCAGAGCACGGATGATCCAGGTGCTCCAGGCTGCCGGATTACCCATGATCAGGTTGATCACAGGGGGCAGAATAGCCAGTGCCAGAGCGCTGTAGCAGACTGCCGGGGTATAATATCTTGCGAACTTCGTAATAAAGTTCTCGGATCTTGACTTCTTCATGCTGGAGTTCTCTACCAAATCCAGGATCTTGGATACAGTGGATTCTCCGAATTCCTTGGTGGTACGGATCTTAAGTAAACCGGTCAGGTTCACGCAGCCACTGATCACATCCTGATCCACAGTGATCTCTCTGGGCACACTCTCGCCGGTCAGGGCACTGGTATTCAGGGTGGAAGTACCTTCCACTACCACACCGTCGATGGGAACCTTCTCACCGGGGCGTACCACGATCACTGTTCCGATCTCTACGTCATCGGGATCTACCTGTTCTAAGCTACCGTCCTCTGCCTCAATGTTGGCGTAATCCGGACGGATATCCATCAGGGCGCTGATGTTCCGTCGGCTCTTGCCTACGGCTACCGCCTGGAACAGCTCACCAATCTGGTAGAACAGCATAACTGCTACGCCTTCGGAGTATTCTCCCAGTCCCATGGCGCCTACCGTAGCTACCGCCATCAGGAAGTTCTCATCAAACACTTCGCCGTGCATGATTCCAAGAACGGCTTTTCTGAGAATATCATAACCGATCACCGCATACGGAATCAGGTACAGCAGTCCCAGCCAGATGCCTTCCAGAGGTACAAAATGCAAAATAATCAATAATACTGCCGCTATGATAATGCGGACCAGTACTTTTTTCTGCTTCTTAGTCATAGCTTCCTCTTTTCCGAGAGCCTCCTATAAATAGATCTCGCAGTCATCCTCTACTCTCTTGCAGGCTTTTACCACATTCTCCATAACAGCCTTCTCATCGCTGCCGTCAGCAAATTCTACTTTCATCTTCTGGGTCATGAAGCTGACCGTTGCATCGGTAACACCCTCTACCTTCTTCGCTGCGTCCTCCATCTTCAGAGCACATGCTGCACAATCTACTTCGATCTTGTAAGTTTTCTTCATGGTAATATCCTCCTCTTTCTCCATCAGCATTTCCTATTTTTTAAATGCTAATGATTTGCATTTAGATTTAATATTCATTCATATGAACCACCGTTCATATGTTTATATTACCATAAGCCCTGAAAAAGTCAATAGTGTTTTAAAATCTTTTTGTGATGTAAATGGAATGTCAGCATAGCTACGAGCCATGCAAAGTCAAAACGAAAACAGTGAACTGGGAGCTCGCTCACAGGGCACTGTTTTTGCTTTTGACTTTATACGGCGACAGCCGTCTATGAAATAAGATTGGCAGCGTTCCTTGCTGACAATCTTATGAATAGGCATTGTTCATAGCGGAGAGAGTTCTACATTTCATAAAAGTTGTTAGAAATGCAGTTTTTATGAAAAAAAGAGCTGTATTAAAAGAAGATTTTTCATAAATTTAGAAAAGAAAGTATTTTTATGAAACGAATAGCCCTGGCAGCGTATAAGGAAAAGTTGGCATGTTTCTTATGTTCTACCAGGGCTATTATTATTATTTCTCTTCCACCGGAATCTGCTTCAACTTCTCCACAGGTTCCAGAATCTCATTACTGCGGATATCGATGATGGGACCGCCGGTTCCTTCGATGTATTCTCTGGTAATGGTGACTCTTCCGATATTGTCATCCTTCGGAATCTCATACATGATATCCAACATGAATTCCTCGATGATGGAACGCAGGGCTCTGGCACCGGTATCGCGTTTCATCGCTTTCTCGGCGATGGCATCCAGGGCATCGTCCGTGAACTCCAGTTTTACCTCATCCAGCTCCAAGAGCTTCTGGTACTGCTTCAGGATCGCGTTCTTCGGCTCCTTCAGGATCTTCACTAACATATCCTTCGACAGTCCCTGCAGGGTGCAGATAATGGGCAGTCGTCCGATGAACTCCGGGATCATGCCGAATTTACGAATATCCTCCACTGTCACCTTGGACAAAAGGTCTGTATCCTTATCATATTTATCCTTCAGTTCGGAATTGAAACCGATGGATGCAGTCTTGGTCAGGCGTTCCTTGATGATCTCATCCAGATCCGGGAATGCACCACCGCAGATGAACAGGATATTGCGGGTATTCACGGTAGCCAGAGGCACCATGGCATTTTTGCTGTTGGCACCTACCGGCACCTCCACTTCTGCACCTTCCAGAAGCTTTAACATGCCCTGCTGTACGCTTTCTCCGCTGACATCCCGGGAGTTGGTGTTTTTCTTCTTGGCGATCTTATCGATCTCGTCGATGAAGATGATTCCTTTTTCCGCTTTCTCCACATCGTTACCGGCAGCTGCCAGCAGCTTGGATACCACGCTCTCAATATCGTCACCGATGTAGCCTGCCTCGGTCAGGGAGGTGGCATCGGCGATCGCCAGAGGCACATCCAGCAGTCTTGCCAACGTTTTCACCAGATAGGTCTTACCGGAACCGGTGGGTCCGATCATAAGGATGTTAGACTTTTCGATCTCGATCTCATCCATGGTGTCAGTAGCCACTCTCTTATAGTGGTTGTATACTGCCACAGAGATGACCTTCTTGGCTTTTTCCTGTCCCACCACGTATTCATCCAGACTGGCTTTGATCTTATGAGGTGCCGGAATGTCCTTGATGTTGAATACCGGCTTGGTGCCTTCCGCCTTCTTTTTCTTCTTAAGCTTCTGCTTGTTGGGGATACCGCCGTCTCCCTGGAGATCCGCCAGATTTACAAAGCTGATGTTGGGGAAACCATTCTGACCGTTCAACCGGTTAAAATCATTGGAATTGTTCAGCATTCCCTGATAATCGAACTGGCTCACGGTCTCCATGGTCTTATGCATGCAGTCATCGCAGATACAGATGTGGTTCGGCAGTTTAAACATTCTGCCTGCTTTGCTCTCCGGTCTGCGGCAGATGAAGCAGACATCCTCGTATTCACTGCTGTCTTTTTTATCCTCTGGCTTTTTCTCTGTGGTATTTTCTTTTGCGTTATCCGTTACCTGCGTATTTTCGTTATTTTTTTCGTTGTCCTGATTTTCACTCAGATGCGTCTCTGTTTTTTCCTCCTCAGGAATCACCTCTCTATAATCATCATTGTAATTATCTGTCATGTTATTCTCCTTTTTGTCTACTACCACTGTTCCGCAGTGTATCTCGGCAACGCCGGGCGTTCCCCAGGTATCCGGGCTTCGCCCTATCATCCCCGGCCATTACGCAGTAATGCCTGCAAGCAGTCATATTGCGTAATACCCGTGTCTGACACTGCTCATGCCTACGCTTATTATACTCAATGAAGCAGCCTGCTACAAGTGAAGTTTTTCTAAACAAAAACCCCGGGGGAACCAAACGGTTTCTCCGGGGCACATTCCAAATATTTAGGGTTTCCTGTTTATTTCTGGCTTGCGGGTCTGCTGCCCAGTGTCAGTGTCAGATCTACTGCTACATATTCACCGTTCTGAGGTCTCTGTACTGTTACAGATACCGTATCACCTGCTGCATAGTACTGTAATGTTTTCTGCAGATCAGAGTAGGAAGAGATGCTGCTGCCGTCAAATTTGGTAATGATATCACCTTTCATAATGCCGGCATTATCTGCTGCACTGCCTTCCTCTACAGATACTACATAGATGCCTTCCGGCATGTTGTACATCTGAGAGATCTGGGAAGTTACTTCCTGCAGGGAGATACCGATATAACCGACTTCATCCTCTGCCACTTTGGTTCTGGTCTGGCGCTCCATCAGATCTGCAATGATAGGGCTTGCGGAAGTGATAGGAATTGCATATCCCATACCTTCTACGGTAGTACCACCGATCTTGTTGGAGTTGATACCGATGACCTCACCATTCATGTTCAGCAGAGCACCACCGGAGTTACCGGGGTTGATGGCTGCGTTCGTCTGAATGAAAGTACCGGTAGAACCGTTCTCCAGAGTGATCTCACGATTCAGGGCACTTACGATACCGTTAGTCACGGACTGACCATAGCCAAGGGCATTACCGATGGCAATTACCGGCTCACCAAGCTTCAGTTCGTCGCTGTTGCCAAGAGTAGCTACGGTAATGGCATCCTTGGTGTCATCGCTCAGATCGCTTAAAGATACGGCGATCACTGCCAGATCCATGTCGGAATCCAGACCTTTGATCTGTGCCTGTGCCTCGTTGCCATCGATAAAGGTAACGGTCAGGGTGTCGGCATTTTCCACTACATGATTGTTGGATACAATCAGCAGTTCTTCATCGGTCTTGCCTACGATGATACCGGAGCCGCTGGCTGCTTCATCCTGTGTATATTGCTGTCCGAAGACATTGGCTGTCTCAGTGTAATTATTCACAATGGATACCATGGCAGGCATTACTTTCTCTACCACGTTGGAAATATCGGACTCCACATAAGTAACGCTTGTTGCTAACTGTGTGCTGTTCTCGGTACTCTCTGTGGTTGCCTCGGAGGCGATCTCATCTACCACTGCGGTGTCTGTACCGGTCTTGAGCATTCCGGTTCCCTGCTGTACGGCATAAAAGCCGACGCCGGCAAACAGCCCGAAGAACAATCCCAGGCTTACGCTTACCATTGCCTTCCGGAAATAACCGCCACGCTTTTTGTCTTTCTTAGGCTCTGTATTGTTGCTGCCGGTGGCTCCGCCCATCTGATAAGTGGTGTAACCGTTGGCACTTCCCGCAGCACTCTGTGTGCTGCTCTGATTTTCATAGCCATAACTGTTTTCTGTTCTTGTCTCATTCAGATCTGCTCCGCTGAATGTACCGGTTGTATTTTCATTGCCGGTTCCGTAACCGGAAAAATTATCATTCTCGTACATAATGCTTCCTCCTATCTTACTTGCAAGTGAGAACCTCTTTTTACCTTTTTATTATTTTACCATTTCTTCCTCTCACCTTATGAACACAGTATAACCGTCAATTGTGACCGAATTGTGATAACTTTCTGAAGCAATTATGAATCCTAAAAAAATCCCGGAGAAGTTTTTCACCTCTCCGGGATTTTCCTGTTATATTCCCTCATAGAGAGTCTGTTCTGCCTGCAAGCAGTCTTTCAGTCTCTCTATGGATAAGTTATTACACTCTACTCCACAGTAACGGACTTTGCCAGGTTCCTGGGCTTATCTACATCACAGCCGCGTCCCACTGCCACATAGTATGCAAACAGCTGCAGAGGGATGATTGCCAGGGAGTTGGTGAAGTACGGATTCGTCTCGGGAATGTATACTACATAATCCGCTGCCTTCTCGATCGCTTTGTTGCCCTCAATGGTAACTGCCATGACAAAGGCACCTCTTGCTTTTACTTCAACCATATTACTGATGGTCTTCTGAAACAGATCCGGCTGGGTGGCAAGAGCCACTACCAAGGTGCCGTCTTCGATCAGGGAAATGGTGCCGTGCTTCAGTTCTCCGGCTGCATACGCCTCGGAATGAATATAGGAGATCTCTTTTAACTTCAGGGAGCCCTCCAGGGAAATTGCATAGTCGATACCACGTCCGATGAAAAAGATATCTCTTGCTCCCACATAACGGTTGGCGAAATGCTGGATCTTCTCCTTCTGTCCAAGCAACAGTTCGATCTGATCCGGCAGACATCTTAAATCGGTCAGCATGTTCTGGAACCGTTCCTGATCTACGGTGCCGCGTACCTTGGCGAATTTCATAGCCAGCATGTAAAGTGCGGTCAGCTGTGCACTGTAAGCCTTGGTGGTTGCCACTGCGATCTCGGGTCCTGCCCAGGTGTACATAACACTGTCAGCCTCTCTGGCGATGGAACTGCCGACGACATTGACGATACCCAGTACCTTGAAGCCCTTTTCCTTGGATTCTCTCAGAGCTGCCAGGGTATCTGCCGTCTCACCGGACTGGCTGATAACAATGACCATATTACCCTTCTGCAGGATCGGATTACGATAACGGAATTCGCTTGCCACATCTACTTCTACCGGGATTCTTGCCAATCCCTCGATCACATATTTTGCGGTAACACCGGTATGGTAAGCGGATCCACATGCTACGATATGGATCTTGGTGATCTCCTTAATCTCCTCATCGCTCATATTCAGTTCTTCGATGACGATATCATTGTCCTTGATTCTCGGAGAAATGGTATCGTTGATGGTTCTGGGCTGCTCGTAGATCTCCTTCAGCATGAAATGCTCATAGCCTGCCTTCTCAGCGGCATTGGCATCCCAGTCGATGGTGACCGGCTGCTTCTCGATCTCTTCCTCATCTACGGAGAAGAAACGAAGACTATCCTGCTGTAATTCCACAACTTCCTGATTGTCTACATAATATACGGTTCTGGTATATTTCAAAATAGCGGGAACATCGGAAGCGATGAAGCTGCCGTTTTCGCTCTTACCTACGATCAGTGGACTGTCCTTACGGGCTGCGAAGATCTTATCCGGCTGGTCAGCGAACATTATTCCCAGTGCATAGGAACCTTCCACACGGTGCAGCACCTTGGTGATGGCTTCCAGCGGATTTCCCTTGTAATAATAATCTAACAGATGTGCCAGTACCTCGGTATCAGTCTCGGATACGAACTGGTAACCCTTATCCTGCATCTTTTTCTTCAGAGGAATATAGTTCTCGATAATTCCGTTGTGTACTACGGCGATGGTTCCCGCATTATTCATATGGGGATGGGAATTGATATCACTGGGAGCGCCGTGGGTTGCCCAACGAGTGTGTCCGATACCGGAAGTTCCCTTCATGTTCTCGCCGCCGTGGGTCAGATTCTCCAGAACCTTCAGTCTTCCCACTGCTTTCTTGGTGTTAATCTTCTCACCGTCAAAAATAGCCATACCTGCGGAATCATATCCACGGTATTCCAGCTTGGACAGACCGTCTAAAATGATCGGTGCCGCCTGTTCCGTTCCAATATATCCTACGATACCACACATAGTCATACATCCTTTCTGTTCTGTTTCCAGTATTCTTTGTTGGAAGTAAAATCAAGAACCCATTTTTTCGGGAGCCTGCGATAGTTCTTACCTAATAAATAACCTGCATATTTACAGGCACATTGTATATAAAAATGGGGCAATTTTGCGGTCATATGCTGTGCCCGCAGATATGCTGTCACATCTTTCACCATTCGCTTCCCCTCGGATTCCGAAGAATACGCTGTGAACACCTCCGGGTGCTCTGCCTGGGATACTCCCAGGTCGAAATTCCTGTGGAACTGCTGTCCATTCGTATAATTATGGGAATGCACCACTTCCGCATCCGCCGCATATGCGATCGAATAACCGGCTTCCACAGCTTTCGCCGCGTAGATCATATCTTCATTAAAAATCGTATGTCTGACAAATCCACCCAGTTCCTCATAAATGTCCCGGCGATATGCCGCACACACATTGGAACAAAAAAAGGTCTTGATTCCCAGAGTCTTAAGATCCTCTGCGGATTTAATCCTTGACTGTGCCGGATAATTAAATTCTCTGGTATAGCTTTCCACTGGTGTGGAGTCCTCTCTGGGCAGCTGTCTTGCATAGGACACCGCCACTTCCTCGCGCAAAGGTTCGATCAGTTTCTCGATCAGTCTGTTATCCGCCGGCATGGCATCCTGCGTCATCATCACAAAGACGTCCGCGGAAGATTTTCTGACTCCCATGCGTCTCGTACCGCCATGGTCAAACTCTCGTTTGGATACGTGATATACTTTGATATTCTGGTAGGTTTCCAGAAATCTGGTCCCGTAGATCAGCCGCTCAAAATATTTTTCCTCCGTATTCAGGAGGATCACCTGATGTACCGGCACGCTCTGACCGCCAAGCTTATCCAGTAATGTAAATAATTCTTTCCCCGGTTTGTACAGTGGAATGATCACATCAATCTCCATGACAGAGCGCTCCTAACTTTCCAATCTCTGGTTTATTATACTTTATCACCGTCTGTTGCACAAGTTTTTATTCCAAAAATAGAAGGGAGTCCCCGTAGCTTTCAGAAGACTCCCTTGTATTCCTGTTCTCTTATTTGTTCAGATATGGTGATGTATCGGATTCAATCTTTCTGCTGTATTCCTTAACGCTGTCAGTAACGGTGTAGTTTGCATCATCAAACAGGAACTGATGCAGCCATACTACGTTGCTCTCCAGGTCAATGGGGATAACACAGCTTCCCTTGGCACCGATGTTGCCGGTATTACGCATGTTCTCCTCGGGGAAGCCTCCCTCATCCACAATACGGTAATTTGCAATATTGCTTAACAGATCCAGGATATCCTTAGAATCCAGGCTGGTATAGATATCCCCGATAGCATTGTTGAACACCTTGGAAAGGGTTGCATAATCTGCTTTCTTTGCCTGATCCTCAATTGCCTGGATGACCTCACGCTGACGGGCAGCACGTTTGAAATCGTTACCCGAGGTATAACGGATACGACAGTAAGCGGTAGCCTGCAGTCCGTTCAGCAGCTGCATACCGGTCTCCGTTACCGGTGTATAATCACACTTCAGAACCTCTGCAATACCAATCTGATAGTTATTGATATGCTTGATTTCCTCAGAGTCTACATCAATATAGACACCACCCAGACCATCGATCACCTCGCTCAGTCCCTTGTAGCCAACGGTTACAAAGTTCGTAATATCCATATCCAGGTTCATATTCAGCATCTTAACTGCCTGCTCTGCTCCACCGTAGGAGTAAGCAGCGTTACATTTCTGATAAGAATCGGTACCGATATTCAGGTAGGTATCACGATATACGCTGATCAGTTTGATATCACCGGTATCCATATTGATGCTGGCGATCATAATACTATCGCTTCGGCTGCCCTTATACAGCTGACTTTCCTTGGTCGCGTCCACACCGAACAAGGCGATGTTCATATAGCCCTTCATGGTCTCGTCCTGCTGTACCTCTTCAGGAATCCGGAGTTCCTCGGTCTCCAATACGGTGAATTTCGGTCCCTCGTTATTTGTATGAGTCATTACCAGATACAGTACTGCTATCATAATCAGGATTACCAGGATTTCAACAGCAAAAATGATAACCTTTCTTTTCTTCTTGGCGGTACGTCTTCTCGAAGTTCCTCTTCTTGAACTGCTGCCGGCTGATCTTTGTCCCGCAGGTCTTGATCCTGTTGGTCTTGATCCTGCTTGTCTTGATCCCGCTGATCTTTGTCCCACCGGTCTCTGCCCATTACCGGCGGTTCTTCTCCCGTTTCCTGTTGATCTCTGACCATAACCGCCATTGTTGTAAGAATTTGTTGCCATTTTGTTTTCTCCTTGTAACGTAAATATTAGTAAGCATTTTTATTGATGAATCCCGTAAAGAACGTCATCAGAATAATCTTAATATCAAACCATACGGTCCAGTTTTCAATATAATAAATATCGTATTCGATTCGCTTCTTGATGGAAGAATCGCCGCGCAGACCATTTACCTGCGCCCAACCGGTCAGCCCCGGTCTTACCTGATGCTTTACCATGTAGCGCGGAATCTCTTCTTTGAACTTCTCCACGAATTGGGGCCGTTCCGGTCGCGGTCCCACCAGGCTCATGTCCCCCTTGAGGATATTGAACAGCTGCGGAAGCTCATCGATGCTGGTACGCCGTAATATACTGCCGATTGTCGTGACTCTCGGATCATTCCGTACCGTCCAGCCTTTCTTCTCCTCATCCGCCGTCTGCATTTCCATACTGCGGAATTTGTACATATAAAATGACTTATTATGAAGGCCTATCCGCTCCTGCCTGAAAATCACAGGTCCCGGGCTGGATAGTTTTACCAGTATTGCTGATAATAACATAATTGGGGAAGTGATAATAATGCCGAAGATAGAGCCAGCAATATCCATCGCACGCTTAATCACCATGTTGCCGGTATTCGTCAGCGGTACATACCGGATGTTGATCACCGGCAGTCCCATCAGATCCTCTGTATAAGGTCTGCTGGGAATCAGACTGCTGTAATCCGGGATAAATTTCGTGTGCACACCGGATTTCTCGCAGATGTCCACCACACCTTCCAGGTAGTCGTAATCTTTCAGAGACAATGTGATAGCGATCTCATCCAGCTTATTTTCCGGAAGAATGTATTCCAAATTGCCAAGCGTCCCTAAGACTTTCACCCCTTTATAAGTGGTACCGCCGGGAATGTGCTCATCCAAAATACCGCATACCACATATCCCCACTGAGGATTACCCAGAATCCGGTCGATGTATTCCTCCGCCGCCCTGGAATATCCCACCAGCAAAATATGCTTCAGGTTGTATCCCTTTTTCCGGATAGAACGTAGTGCTTTCCGCATAAAAATACGGAATACTGAGGTGAGGAAAACATTCAGGACATAAAAAATCGCCATGACGGATCGTGAAAAGTTGATCTCACGGATGATCATATACAAGATGATGATCAATGCCGCCAGGCCTATGGTATTTGCCTGCAGAATGCTGTAAATCTCATGTCTGCGACGGACGGTCCGCTTCGGGGAATACACACTGCACCGGTAGTACAGGAACATGTAACCCGGTACAATGAAAGGAAGTAACATGTAATAATCCCACACCGGCAGGACACCGACTCCCGGGCCGTCATTCAATATATAAAATTTGATATAATAGGCAAGGACAAAGGATGCTGCTGTAATCAGCGCATCTATTATCACAAGAAGCCTGTTAAAGACTTTCTGGTTATCTTTTATCATAGGAGTCACCCAATCTTTAAGTCTGAAAAGCTTCTTTTCAACGATTTCATTCTACAATAACAGTGGTTTTTTCTCAACTTAAGAATTTATGAAGCAATTTCTTAAGATTTCATAAGAATTCGAAAAACGTTCAGGTACAGCTGCCCCTGAATCTTCACATAGTTCCACAGATGTTCCCATTGAAAGCGCACTTTTGACTGCCTTCCCACCGGTCCGACGGATCGTTTCAGACCGTTAAGCAATCCCTTCAGGTATAGTTTTCCCATTCTCTTCTTGCAAAAAAACAGAAATTTTATGCCAAATCCAAGCAATAAGAAAGGCAGATTCAGGATCCACTGTAAAAGCGGCATGTTTTTGCCGATCACATAGACATTATTCGCAGAGGACAGTTCCGTCTTACGCACATTGTACCTCGATCCCGTGGATGCACTGCCATAGTGCAGTACGGCTGCCGAAGGCTCATATCGGTTCTCGTAGCCGTAGATTCGGGCGCGGTAGCCGATATCCAGGTCCTCCAGATAAGCAAAATGGTTTTCATCGAAATAGCCGATCTCTTCAAATACCGAACGTCTGTAAATAGCAGCTCCGCCGCAGGCAGAAAATACGTTGATATTTCGGTCATATTTTTCCGCAGGACGTCCTTTTCCCCGGGAATACGCCCATCCCAGGACACAGTAACGATCCCCGGCATCGTCTAGCAGCTCCGGCTTGTCCCACATCAGCATCTTCGCGCTGACGGAAAAGATCTTCGCATCCTCCCGGATGGCATCGTACAGTCCCTTCACAAATCCTGCTTCCACTTTGGTGTCATTGTTTAACAATATCACATAAGGGCTCTGTGCCTTGCGGATCCCCAGATTCACCGCATGGCAGAAGCCGGTATTTTCCGGCAGCGAAATCAGGCGCACCTGCGGATAGGTCTCCTGGCACCATTCTCTGTTCAGGTATTCCACGCTTTCATCCGCAGAAGCGTTGTCAATGATCAGCACTTCGTAGTCCGGAGCATCCTCCTGCCCTTCACATAGGGAAGTCATACACTCCGGCAGATATTTCATTCCGTTGTAATTTGGTATAACGACTGTTATTTCGCTCATAATTGCTTAAACTCCCCCGGATATTCCGGCAGATAGAGTAATCTTCCCTGTTGACGCAATGCCTTGGTCAGTTCCAGACTTAAAGTCCGGATATCCGTGTTCTTTGGCAGTGTAGTGACGTCAAATACCGGTGATTCCCCCGGGTGTCTCCGGATCTCGGTATAGGGAACTCCCACAATCCTTTCAAATACTTCCCGGTAAGCCGGCTGGATACGAATGCAACGAAGATCCAGCGCCTGCGCGTCCTGGGACAGTTCCGCTCTGTGAAGGTATCCACCAAAGCCATCCGGCAGTCCCTCGTAGAACACCGTTCCTTCAGCGGTCATTCTGCCGCCGACGATCCTGCCATGCTTCCCGGACAGGACTCTGCCGCCCACGGCTGCCACGTCCGGTCTGTCCTGTAATACGTCTGTATACTGTAAACGATAAAATCCCACGTGTCTGGTCTCTACAGCCTTCGCAGGGATTCCCCGTTGTGCGGCATGATCCTGCAAAGCCCTCAGTCCCGCCTCGTAGGCATACTTTTTGCTGTGCGGGTTAGCTGCTGTAGATGCCTCGTGACATCTCCAGTGGTACAGCACCTTCGGGATATGAACAATTCTCTCTTCCCCAACCAGCCCGTCTGTGGAAAGCACTTCCGCCACAGCACGTAACACCAGATCATAGTCCTGGGCACCGTCACATTTCGACCGGAATTGCAGCTGCTTCATCAGATCTGCGTCCATGACCAGGAAATGACAAATATAGTTATTACTCAGGATTAAATCGTAATTAAAGTCTTCTTTATGGTTCGGATCGTAGTATTTTGTCTCTTCTCCGTCACATTTGTCCTCATCCGAATAGGCAAAAGCAACTCTGACACCTCTGTCATGTGCCTTGGTAATGGCATCTGCCATTTCGTACAAAGCGTCCGGTGTCAATACATCATCATGGTCTAACAGACCGATATACTCTCCCTTTGTATAGGGAAGTGCCTGGTTCGTATTGGCGGCGATTCCGGCGTTTTCCGTAAGGTGCACATAGTGGATCCTGGCATCCGCTGCCGTAGATTCCATCTCTTCCTCCGCGGACTGTTCCCGCAGGAATCCCTGTCTCGTAAGCGTCTCCTCCACACTGCGATCCTCCGTGGCATCCGCCAGAATCAGCTCCCAGTGAGGATAGCTCTGTGTCATCACACTCGTGATCATTCTGTCCAGATACTTCTCCGGCGTGCGGTACAAGGGTACCACAATGCTGAAAGTAAGGGGTTTCTCCCATTTCCTGTCACTCTGTCTTGCCAGTTCTTCTTCCGAACAGGGCACAAAAAAATAGCGGTCTGTCTCTGTCAGGCGCTCCCTTACAGAGATCCAGGTTTCCCTCAGGCCGTTACGTTGCAGATAATATAGAGTTTTCTTAAGGTTTGCCATTGTCAGCTTAGCCACAGATACCTCCGTCTTTTCATAAAAGAGCAAACCGCCCTTTCCGGGGCGATTCGCTCTCTTTTGAAAACTAAAATAATTTATGGAGCACTGTCTTACAGTACTGCCTTTACATCCTCGGTCAGCTTCTCCACCTTAGCCTGTGCATCCTCTAAGCTGGTTCCCTTAACACCCATGTAGAACTTGATCTTGGGCTCGGTTCCGGAAGGACGTGCACAACACCATGCGTTATCGGGAAGCTCGAAGTACAGAACGTTGGACTTGGGAAGTCCTGTGGTGGTCTTCTCTCCGGTCTCCATGTCGATGATGACATCGTTCTGATAATCGCGGAACTTCTCTACCTTCAGATCTCCGAATGCCTTAGGAGGATTCTTACGAAGCTTCTCCATGATCTCAGCGATCTGTCTTGCACCGTCGATACCCTTCATGGTGATGGTGTACTGGGTCTCCTTGAAGTAACCATACTTCTCATACATGGATACCATCATATCCCACAGAGTCATGTTGTGTTTTTTGCAGTAAGCTGCTACTTCACACAGGCACATTACAGCCACAATAGCATCCTTATCTCTTGCGTGGGTACCTGCCAGACAGCCGTAGCTCTCTTCCAGACCAAATACATAATTATTGCTGCCGGTCTGCTCGAAGAGCTTGATCTGCTCGCCGATAAACTTAAATCCAGTCAGTACCTCGATCAGCTTCACGCCGTAAGCTTCGGTGATGGGCTTGGTCATGTTGGTGGTAACGATGGTGGTTACCAGTGCGGGATTTACGGGCATTGTGCCGGTAGCGGTCTTCTCTCTTAAGATGTATTCCGCGATCAGCATACCGGACATGTTACCGGTAAATGCCACATACTCTCCGGTCTTGGTATCTTTGGCATAGACACCCAGACGGTCTGCATCGGGATCGGTTGCCAGAACGATGTCTGCATCCTTCTCCTTAGCCAGACGTAAAGCATAGGTAAATGCCTTGGGATCCTCGGGGTTCGGATAATCCAGTGTAGTAAAGTTCGGATCTGGATTCTCCTGCTCGGGAACTACATAGACATGCTTGAAGCCCAGTTCGGACAGAATACGTCTTACCGGCTTGTTACCGGTACCGCATAACGGAGTATATACGATCTTGATGTCATCTGCCATCTCTTTGATGACATCGGGATGAATGATCTGCTTCTTCAATTCCACCATGTACTTGTCGTCGATATCTTTGCCGATGACTTCGTAGAGTCCTGCTGCCACAGCATCCTCTCTGCTCATGGTCTTCACGGTATGATAATCCTTGATGGACTGTACTTCGGTAATGATGTCCTTATCGATGGGCGCGGTTACCTGTGCGCCGTCCTCCCAGTATACTTTATAGCCGTTGTACTCAGGAGGGTTGTGGCTTGCGGTCACTACGATACCTGCGGTACATCCCAGTGTACGAAGGGCAAAGGACAGTTCCGGGGTAGGTCTCAAAGATTCAAAAATGTATGCCTTGATGCCGTTGGCTGCCAGACATCTTGCTGCCTCATCGGAAAACTCGGGAGACATGCGGCGGGAGTCGAATGCGATTGCCACACCCTTGCTCTGTGTGCCGCGCTTGATAATATAATTGGCAAGACCCTGAGTTGCCTTACGAACGGTATATACGTTCATACGGTTGGTTCCCGCACCGATCACACCACGTAAGCCACCGGTACCGAATTCCAGTTCTTTGTAAAAACGATCTTCCACTTCTGCCTCGTTGTTGCGGATTGCCAGAAGTTCATCCTTGGTCTTCTGGTCAAAATAATCATCATTTAACCAGAAATTCAGTTCGTCCATATAACTCATTTTCCTATCCTCCTGTTTTATCGCTATCTTTCAATATTTTCAGTAAACGCTCTCCGGTGATATTTTACCATAGATTCCCTCTACTGAAAAGAGCAATTTAACGACCGCTAACTGCCGGATCCCTCAGCGCGTAATCGCTGCGGTCCAGAGAGAAATTCGGATTGTAATACGGATCTCCCGCTTCCAGTTCGGCTTTCCATTTTTCCCGGAAATGCTCGGATTCTCTGTTGTAGCGCTCCGCTTTCTCGCCCTGATCGTCCAGTCCCCTGGAGATTGATTCATAATGATACAGCTCCGCAAAAGGAGTCCATACATTTAAAAGTCCCAACTCGCGCAATTTCAGGCAGAAATCCACATCGTTTAAAGAGATCACGAAGCTCTCATCCAGACCTCCCACCTGCTCATACAGACTCTTTTTCACCAACAGGCAGGCTCCGGTGACCGCCGTGGCATTCTGGGTATAGCACAGACGTCCCATGTAGCCTAAGTTCTGTACCGGAATGCGGTAATGCGTATGTCCTGCGGTACGGTGTGCTCCCAGCCCGATGACTACGCCGGCGTGCTGGATCGTCTTGTCCGCATAGTACAGTTTGGCACCTACGGCACCCACGTCCTCTCTCTGGGCATACATCAGCATCTCTTCCATCCAGTTGGCGGTGATGACTTCCGTATCATTGTTCAGCAGCAGAATATATTCTCCGGTGGCATAGGATACGCCTAAATTATTCACTGCGGAGTAGTTAAAATCTCCATGATAAGTTACCACGGAAATGCGTCCGTCCTCGCTGTGCAGAATACCGCCGTCATGACCGCAGACGGTATGCAGCTTGCATTTTTCCTCGTAGGAGTCATTACCGGACAGCCCTAACAACTGGGAATAATAGTCCTTGATCTCCGGTGTGGTGCTGTTATTTTCCACAATGATGATCTCTGTGTTGCTCCAAGTGCTGTTCTTCTGAATCGAAGTAATGCAGCGCTTCAGGTCCGCCACATGATCCTTGTTGGCGATCACGATGGAGATCTTCGGGTCTCCCAAGATCTGATACCGGATCCGGAAAATAGTGGCACAGGCTCTGGTGCTGGTGATCTGAAAATGCTTGAAACCGTGCTTTTTCAGATGATCCGCCACGGCGCCCTTTGCCGCCTCGATGGCATAGGGCTTCGCATCAATGCTGGCGGCGGTACTTCCCTCATGGCTTCTCCAGTAATACATCAGTCTGGGCACATGAACGATTTTTTCCGCTCTGTCGGTCAGACGCAGGATCATATCGTGATCCTGGGCGCCGTCAAATGCCGTGCGGAACAGTTCCTCTCCCTCTAACAACTTTCTGGAGAAAACACTGAAATGGCAGATGTAGTTATTCGCCCGCAGATTGTCCGGCGCATAATCCGGCTTAAAATGCATGGTCAGCATCTTGTTAATATCATTTTCCTTGAACGTAGTCTCGTCACAGTAGAGATAATCCGCACCCTGCTCGTTGATCTCCTTCACATAGGCATACAGTACGGAAGGATGCAGAATATCATCCTGGTCAAACAATCCGATATAATCTCCGGTGGCAAGCTTATAACACTCGTTGGTATTATAGGAAATACCGCCGTTGTGATCCAGGTGCTTATAGACGATCCTACCGTTTGCTTTTGCCGCATATTCCTTACAGATCTCTTCGATATAGGAATGCTCTGCGTCGGAGCCGTCCGCCAGACACAGCTCCCAGTTTGGATAGGTCTGGTTCATGACAGAATCCAACATCTGGATCTGAAATTCTCTCTTATTATTCCATAACGGAACGAGAATACTGATCTTCGGCATATAAGGAAAAATCGTCTCTTCCTCTTTTTTCCGCTGCTCTGCATCCGGAAAGCTTCCGGTACCGTAGGATTCCATCAGGCTCTTCTGGTGGCTTTTATTACGGATCTTGCGCAGGATGTCCTTCGGTCCGCCGCAATGGGACAGACGGTCTTTTTGTCTCTGTGCGAAATGGATCAGGCTTCTCGCCGGTCCGGTGGCTTTCCAGAATTTATTTTTCTTGATCCGGTCCAGTTTGAACTGCAGATCCTCTTTTTCCGATTCCAGCACTACGATCTTGTCTGCCAGATCCGCACATTTCTCGTGCTCTCTCTCGTAGGCTTCTTTATAATTGATCTCAGACATGTTTTTCCTCCGTCAAATATTTTCCCGTAGTATTCCACAGCCGCAATCCGCTGATCCGGTTCACCGCAAGCACAGCAGTGGTGTAAGTCCCCACCGGCAGTTTCTCTCCGGCACGCGCCACACAGAATCCGCCCAGCGCCACATTTTTCTGATCCGGAAGATTCTCTTCCAGTTCCTGGCGGTAGGCAGGCAAAAGCTTCATAGACCACACAGGCTCTCCCGTCTCTTCCGGTAATAACAACAAATATTTTTCATAGCAGGCATTGTCATCTCCGAGGATCACGCTGTAGCCCTGGATCCGCTCCGGTCCGGCAGTCTCTACCCGCGCCATCAGGCAATCATCCTGTCTGGCATTACCAAGTACTTTCTCCCTGTCCGCACTGTTCCATGCCGGCTCCTGCAAAATATTCCGGTCAGTCACATATGCCGGTACGATCCGACTGTCCAGCCCTTCTCTGTTTAATCCCATGGGATAATAGGGATCCTCTCCCCGAAACTCCGGATGCATCTGGTAGAGCAGTTCCCGCTCTTCCGACAATCGGCGCATTTTCTCCGGTGTCTCGTCACTGCCCCGGCTTAAGGATTCATGGTGATACGCATACCGGTCATTTAGCACCACATTGCAATATCCCATTTCCACCAGCCGGAAACCTAGCTCCACGTCATTATAGGCTACCCGGAGTGCCTCCCGGAAGCCCCCGGCATTCCGGAATACTTCCGCCCGCAGTAACAGGCAGGCACCGGTCACCGCAATGCAGTCACAGGTAAAACGGTTGCGTCCGAAGTAATAGCTTCTGTCATCCTCCATGAACTGCAGCTTATGTACCGGTCCCACCGGCAGATTCACAATACCGTCATGCTGGATCTTCACAGAATCCGGATAATACAGCTTCAGCCCCACGCTGCCCACATAGGGCTGCAGGGCTCTCTCTGCCATCTGTTCCAGCCAGTCGTCCTCACAGACTTCGATATCATCATTTAAAAATAACAACAGATCCCCGTCCGCATGCTCTGCTCCCAGATTACACATGGCGGAAAAATTAAATTCCGCCGGCTCATAGAGATACTGGATTCCCGCTGTCCGGGGACGTAATTCTTCTAATAGTTTTTCAATAGATCTGCGGTTCTCTTCACTGCTGCCGTTGTCCACCAGCAGGATCTCCATGGGAATCCCGCTCCTTAAGCGTCCCGTCAGGGAGCGCAGACAGTTCTCCAGCACCTTCGGATTATCCTTGGAAGGAATGATCACCGATACTTTATGCTCTGTGGGAATGTATTCTGCCTGCTTTTTAAGTTCTGTTCGTAACCAGTCAGACTCTCCCACGGTCTGATATTCTTCCCAGGGGGTTCCCTCCTGACTCTCCGTCCAGTCCCCATGGAACAGGATCTCCTCCATATGGGCGATACTGTGGCAGTCTCTCTTAAATCCTCCGGCAGACCAAATCAGCCGATCCATAAGCGTACGGATCTCTTTTGCAGTATCGAAGAGGATCTCATGATCCGCCTTCTCTCCGGCTTCTTCCAGCAGATTTTTCCGCACGGCAATCACGCTGCCTGGATAAAATTGCGACCGGTAAGTGTCCGGTGACCAGCAGGGCTTGAACCAGGGAGTGGTGCGTTCTGCCCCTGTTGCCCACAGATCTTCATCTCCGTAGAGGATCTCCACCTCCGGATGCTGTCCGAAAAAGGCGCAGATCCGCTCCTCAGCGTTCTCCGCCAGTCTGCCCCTTTTTTGTCTGACAATGACAAATTCCTGGGCGGTTTCCACCGGGGGTACTGCAGGTCTTGCTGCCTCCTGCTCCGCTGCCCACTGTTCATAGGTCACCCGGCGTTTTGCAAGCTCCGCTTCATATTTTTTATCCTGTTGTCTGACAAGCATCTGCTTTACCGCTGTCCGAATGCCCAAGCTTTTTGTCTCCTTAGAAAGTTTTTCAGAATAATTTTTTCACCGCACCTGCCATATCCTGTGCCATCGCCAGGGGAACCGGTACGATCTCCATTTTTACGGACAGGCTGTTTTGTGCCTGACGGTTCAGGGCATCCACCCGGATGGTCATGTTCGGATCCTCTGTGGGGAATACGATGCTGGGATGCTTCGCGCCGTCTGCGGATTTTAATATTTTGCCGTTGGTAATAAATACCTTTTTCTCCTGCAGAGGTACCGGCTGTCCGTTCATGGACAGTTCCCGGATCTTGCACATACAGGAACACATGGCGGGATCCAGCCGCAGAGAATGTACATTGCCGTCAAACGATACCGTGAACTCCGCCAGCTTCTCTTCCGCATAGACATTTTCCGGGAAATAAGAATTCTCCTCAGAGAATCCCTGTCCCTTGTCCTCATAGATCTGTATCCGGAGCTCTCCTTCCGTCTGCCGGAAGCGCCCGATCCACTCGGTGGGCTGATAGATCTCACCGCCTATGAGATTCCGCAGTTCTCCCATGGACAGCTTTTGTCCGGTGACATATTTCTGGAATTCCATTTCCTGCTCTCTGTACTGTCTCGCCTCGTTTTCCGTGATCTCCAGGCGATCCAGAATCCGATCCAGCTCCAGGGCATTGCGCCTCTCATCCTCCAGCACATAGCAGTAAATGGCACGGAATGCCAGTGCTTTCGTATCGATGGCACGGTCAAAGGTCCACTCATAGTCGATCAGTGTCCAGTGATCTCCATCTACTAAAATATTAGCAAAGATCAGGTCAAAATCTGCCACAGGTGTCTCTTCCCCGTAGCCTACCCGCTCCAGGTACTCCGCAAACAGTTCATGGAAGCCCTCCACATCCTGTCGGTCCAGGCATTCGTCCATCAGTTCCGACAAAGGTCTCCCCGGTACGAACTCAAATTCCGCGTAAGGCGTGCCGTTTTCCTCTCCCAGGTGGCAGACATTGACATCCAGTCTGCTTCCGGCATAGCGCTTTTTTAACTTCTCATAAGCTTCTGCCATATGACGCACATGCTCTTCCGCTTCCTTTGTCAGCGGATATTTCCGTACAGTGGGCTGTCCCTTTTCATCCCGTAAGATCTCCGTACGGATCCGGAAGCCTTCCGCGCGATCGTTGGAGTATCTTGCATATTTCAGTTCCAGGGGCTTGCCGATGATCGCCATGTAAGAGTTGGAAAATACAGAGAACAGTCCCTCCTCCACGATGCCGTCGAAAGCACTTTTTTCATCAAATAACAGCATTCTGTCGCGGTCAAAATTCCGCAGATTGTTGGACAGTTCTCCCCGTCCCGGGAGGTATGCGTCGGAATAGACCGTCGTCATAAATTTATAATCGGGATACGGATAATAGAAGCTCCGCTCTCCCACGCCGCAGGCATCGAAAATTCTTTCCAGTTTTTTCCGGGAAAAGGTACGGACTACGCCGCCGTTCGGATAATTTTCGATTCCGGAGAACCAGTCTCCCAGATGATCTTCCTTACAGCCGGCGAAATATTTCAGACCGTATTTATTCTCGATGGCAATAACGATCCTGCCCTCCGGTGCCAGATGCTTTTGCAGAATCTTCAGAAAATCCTCATAAGGCGTCTTGCCGCCTATGTATGCCTGTCCGTACTCGAAGACACCGATGAGACAGATATAATCATAATCTGTGGGCAGACCCGGCTCCACATCCGTAAAATTGCCCACATGGATCGTAACATTTTCACATTCACTGTGCCGGTACGCATTGATCAGGCTGCGCTTTTTCGAGAGATCCACGCAGATCACCTCGCCCGCCTTTTTCGACAGTGCTCCCGTAATGGCGCCGCAGCCGCTGCCGACCTCCAGCACCTTATCCGTTTTCTTCATGGGAAGGAAATCCACGATATTTTCCCGCTGTGCAGACAGATGATACAGAATCGGCCATTCTTTTCTCTCCGCAATGATCCGGTCGTATTCCACGGTGCTGTATTTTTTTACGATGTCTAAGATCTCGTCCTCCACACTGCCGTCACAGTAATAATCCTCTCCGGGATACTTATCCAGGTTCAGTGTTACTTTGCCGATGGTCTCTGTCATTCCTTATTTCTCCTCCGCATCCCATACTTTCGTATCGGAATCCATATCATAATAACCTACGGTGTTTTTATCCGACACCACCGTAATGTTCAATGCATCGTACAATCTGTGATAGACCTCGAAAGTGTCCTGATTGTAACCGGTCACACCCAGGGACAGCAGATATTCGCCGCCCTGTAAGTTCATTTTCTGGGTAAAGGTGATATTTTTCACATCTCCCGCTTCCACACTATCTAAGAAAGCTTTCTCGATCATGGTGTTGGTACCGGTGATCTCCACACCAATAACATTTTTCACGGAAAACGCAAAAATCGGTGCCTGAATATGCCCCATAAAACGCACGCGCATGTGAATCGTAAACACGCTGCCCTTCAGGATCGCATTGGTGGGAACTCCTCTGTCATCCGTGATGTAAAATTCCTCGATCTGCGCCTGTTTTGTGCCGTATTCCAGGGCGTTGGGGTTCTGTCCCTTCGCCTCCATGGAAGCCTCTGCGGCAGCTTTTGTGCTGCCGTCCGCCTTTTTTGCAGCGGCTCTCTGCAGATCCTCATCATCTAAAAGTCTGCCTGCCTCTTCTCCGGCGGCTTCCGCCTCGTCATACTGTCCCACCAGTACCCTCTTGTAGGTATCGATCATCGCCTTAGGGCTGCCTTCTCCCAGAATATTTCCCTGGTTCAGCAGGTAGACGCGGTCGCAGTATTTACTGATGCTGCTCAGATCATGACTGACAAAGACTATAGTCTTTCCCATTTTCTTGAACTCTTCAAATTTATGATAACATTTTGCCTGGAAAAAGACATCGCCGACACTCAGTGCCTCGTCCACGATCAGGATCTCCGGCTCGATGTTGATTGCCACTGCAAATGCCAGCCGGACGAACATACCGCTGGAATAGGTCTTCACCGGCTGATAGACATAGTCTCCGATATCCGCAAAGCTTAAGATCTCCGGCAGCTTTGCCTCGATCTCTTTTTCGGAGAAGCCCATCATAGTACCGTTCAGATACACATTCTCGATGCCGTTATATTCCATATTGAATCCGGCACCCAGCTCCAGCAATGCGGAAATACGACCATTCACCAGAACCCGTCCGGAAGTGGGATTCAACACACCGGTGATGATTTTCAGGATCGTGGATTTACCGGAACCGTTGGTACCGATGATGCCCACGGTCTCTCCCTGATAGATTTTCATACTTACGCCCTTCAGGGCATAGTGGAGCTTGTGCTTGGTCTTTTTGCCCAATCCAAAAGCTTCCTTCAGACGGTCCGAAGGCTTGTCGTATAATTTATAGATTTTCTGGACATTATCGACCTCGATCGCCAGTTTTCTCTTATCCTGCTTGTCCTGCATAAATTTCTAATCCTCGCTTATCAGCGTTACGCTGTCTTTGCCGTACCACATTGCCAGGGAACGATTGGCTTCATTACTTGCATCCTCGGAGATATCTCCCATGCATAAGAACCATGGAGTAAACTGATATGCCGGCAGATGAACATTCTTCGCAATACCCGACAGTCTCTTCACCCGTTCCAGATACTCCTGATGGAAATTATAAGCTTCCCCGGTGTGTATATAATAATAGGCACCGTAAGAAGAATAGTGTCCCGCCTTATTGGGGGATCCCTTGAAAATCACAAGGCACATCACGCCGACGATCACATAGAACCACCAGACCGCAGCACCTTTTCGTGTAAGCAGCTTCTGTGCGTTCTTCTGCGCGGCTCTTTTTTCCAGTACCTGCTTAAACCAGCCGCACCAGTAGATCTCGTTTAAAAATAAAAGCATTAAATACGTGATTTTTACTGCATTTAAGGTTCTGGACAATCCCGCATGTCCCAGGGAATAAAGGCTCGGTGTATAGCCCGTGGCATACAGGCAGAAAGACCAGACAAAAACCACACCCGGATAACGGAAACGATAATCTGTGCTTTTCACTGCCTGCCAGATCAGAGGCAGGAGTAACAGCATCACGGTCAGAACCACCAGTCCGGTATACTCCGGGATGTGCTTTGCGGCTTCCAAAAAGGATCTGCCGATGGACTCTAACGGTCCGTAACCCCAGCCCACATAGCTCTGTGCCCGGACGGAGTTGCCGGGAGCTGCCACATTCAGTCCAAACCCGATGATATACACCACCGTAGCCGGAAGCAGCCACAGACCCCATTTTCGATGTTCCAGTACCACACTGACGAACAGGATCGTTACCAGGCACAGCAGCCCCTGCAGTGCTGTCACGAAATTGCTTCCCGCCGTGATCATGGCAAGTAACACCGATGCGGTGAATAACAGTCCGGTAGAAGTCCTGCCCTTTGCTCTCTCCAGGCAGATTGCCACCGCTAAAAAGAGCAGGCAGAACCCGTGCATTCCCACGTAATGAATTCCGCCGTTATACCAGTAGAAACCGCTCTGCGCAGAATAGATAAACATAAATTCCGCTATCGTGATCACCGCCTGAATTGCCAGGCTGATCCATTTCTCCATTCCGAAGACTTTCCGCAGGATCACATAGGTAAATACCATACTCCCTGCCAAAAGCAGTAACAGAATGAACACCGGACCCAGGAAGTAATACTGTTCTCCCCAGATTGCCGGCATTAAAGTCATGAAAAAAATAGAAGAATAGGTTCCCTGCCACGCATACCACTGGGTCCTGGCACAATCCAGGGCACCGGAGAACGCCGCCCATTTCGACTGCTCCTGCTCCATGGCAGCTCTGGCAAATCTTCCGAAGTTATAATCGTCATAATAAGGAACCGCATAAATCGTCAGCCGAAACAACGGGATCAGTGCCGTCAATAACAGGAGGCAGAATCCAATCGCCAGAAGTTTTTCCCCCGGCTTCCATAAACATGCTTTTTTGAGTTTTTCCATAACTCCCTTCAATGAATTTCATCCTTTCTGTTCCCTCCCCCCGAAACAGTTTCGCAATGCAGATCCTCCCCACAAGTCTCTCCATTTACATGATGATTTTGTTATAATACGTCTGCAAAATGCACTTTCAGCCTCTTGAAAATCACAGCTCCCAGTCCGAACAATACGACTGTCACGATCCAGAAATACATCGTGGAAAAGAAGTCCTGGAAGAACCATTCCTTCTCATAGATGGCACTGCGGTATCCGTTGACGATATACACCAGTGGATTCAGCTTCAGAATCACGATCCACTTCGGAGACAGTGCATCCAGGTTCCACAAAATAGGGGTTGCCCACATACCGATCTGCAGTCCGATGCTGATGATCTGGGACAGATCCCGGAAAAATACCACGACCGCACAGGTCGTATAGCTCAGTGCCAGTACAAAAATAAACAGGCAGAAGCTGTAGTACACGATCTGTATCGTATATATAGTGGGATAATACCCGTAGATTGCTGCTACGATCAGTAAGAGGCATACGAAAAATACATGGATAAAGGTAGCTGCGATGATCTTGATGATCGGCAGGATGCTGATCTTGAATACCACCTTTTTCACCAGATAATTGTACTCCAGTAACGCGTTGGTACCGTTGTTCAATGCCTCACTGAAATAGAACCAGGGCACCAGTCCCGCCGTCAGGAAAAGTACAAAAGGTACTTCCACTCCTTCCCGCAGAGGTGTACTGGTATTTCCCATGATCTTATCAAACACGATATAGTACATCGCCACTGTAACCACCGGCTGTGCCATCGCCCATACCGCACCCAGGTAGGATCCGGCATATCGCTTTTTAAAATCGTTTTTTGCCAGCTTCCAGATCAGATGACGGTTCTGGAACAGCTCTACCGGCAGTCCGGTAAATTTATCATACCAGTGGATAAACGCAAAGCATGCCGCTGCAATAACGACGCAGGAGATGATCTTTTTCGCCAGTTCCTGGCTCTGGTCCACAGTGGGACCCGGATTCTTATGGAATACGATAAGCAGAGCCATGATGACTGCCGCTGTCAAGAACAGGGCAATCCCTGTCTTCTTACTTATTTTCACACTCTTTTTCATGCTCTTTTTCCTTCATGTACTGTTCCAGGGTGCCCCACTTGGTATCCTTCTCGGATAAAGTCAGCTCCATGCCCTCGGGAATGGGCCATGCTACGCCGATATCCGGTGTATTGTAGGCAATGCCGCCCTCGTCATCGGGATGATAGAAATCGGTACATTTATAGCAGAATTCCGCATAATCGGACAATACCAGGAAACCATGTGCGAAGTTCTTCGGAATAAAGAACTGCTTCTTATTTTCCTCTGACAGAAGTACCCCATGCCACTGTCCGAAGGTCTTGGAACCTTCCCGCAGATCCACTGCCACATCATATACTTCACCACGGATCACGCGTACCAGCTTGTCCTGGGGGAAATGCTTCTGGAAATGAAGACCTCTGAGAACTCCTTTTTTCGATGCAGACTGGTTGTCCTGTACAAATATTTCCGGGATTCCCGCAGTCTTAAAATCATTATAATTGTAGGTCTCCATAAAATATCCTCTGGCATCGCCGAATACCGTAGGGGTAATAATCTTCAATCCTTCAATTTCACAGGTTTCTACTGTTATCTTGCCCATTTATCTCATCCTCACTCTTTATTATTTTATTGACTATTCATAGGTTATGTTCATATCCACTCTGCCCTCGATACCGTCCACTTTTCCCTTGGATGTATACTGCCAGGTCTTGTAATAGCCCTGGTACAGCGGCACACTGCGATATTCCGCCAGCCAGATATGATAATTTTCCAGTCTTACCGTCTGCAGATTATTGTTGTACCAGTTGCGGCTAGCATAGACACCTGCCGTATATCCGGCATTTTCTATGGTTCGGCAGAACGCTTCACATACCAGTGTTCTGGTCTCTGCATCCAGTCCGTCCGCACGACCGTTCCCGCCGGCACCCTCCGTGTCAATGAACACAGGATAGGTCAGACGATAGTCTCTGATCAGTTCGATCACGGCAGAGGCCTCTTCCACGGCTTCCTTCTCATCTGTCGCCTGGGTAAAAAAGTACACGCCCACCGGGATTCCAGCTGCCGCCGAACCCTTCATGTTCGCCACAAACTGCGGATCTTCCACCAGGCTTCCCGTAACGGAACCACGGTAACCCGCACGGACGATGGCGAACTGCACTCCTGCATTTTTCACCTTGTCCCAGTCAATGGTGCCGTTCCATTTAGAGACATCAATACCGACCTTCGCATTGCCAGAGGTGGTCTGCAGCTTCTGGATCTCCGTCTTGTCCGCATCCGCCAGAGCTCCTGCCACAGCGCTGTCCTCGGCATCCGCATCGACTTCATCCTCCGTCTTGATCAACAGCGAGATATCGTCAATCGCCAAATACTCGACTTTATCTTTTACATGCACTTTAGTCTCACTGACCGGCACCTTGTAGCCCTCGATAGGAAGCAGCTCCACATAATAGTCACCGGAATCCAGGTCTCCGATGTAGATCACGCCGTCCTGGTCCAGATCCTTGTAGTCTCCCATGCCGTCTAACCGCACATAGAAACTCTCCCCGGTCACCGGCGTTCCCTCATTGTTGACGATCTGGACACGCAGATCCTTTTCGATAGAAGTCGCCACCAGAGACAGACGGTTACTGTTGTCCTTCGCCGCCTCCAGGATCGGATTGACTTCCTGATCAAAAAATGTATTGTCTTTTAAAAATGCTTTCAGATCATTGCCGATTCTGCCATCCGCTTCCGCGGCATCCGTCTCCCAGGTACCCTCCGGCACAGATCCTGTGACTTCGCTATCACCTGCATTCTGTGCTCCGGACGCTCCCACGTTCTGACCAGATGTGGATGACAGCTGCTCTCTGTTGACATACATCACAGCCAGCGCCACCAGCAGGATTACTGCCATGGAAGCCAGAATTGCCATCTTCCGCAGCTTAGAGTCCATTTGCTACCTCTACCAGATATTTTCCGTAATTCGTCTTAAGCAACGGCTCTGCCAGTGTTAATAGCTGGTCTCTGTCGATAAATCCGCGCTTGAAAGCGATCTCTTCGATGCAGGAAATATACAATCCCTGTCTCTTCTGGAAGGCTGCCACGAAATCTGCGGCATCCAGGAGTGCATCGTGATTACCGGTATCCAGCCATGCAAAGCCTCGACCCAAAGTCTCTACCTGTAGGGTTCCTCTGTTCAGGTACTCGTTGTTGATGCTGGTGATCTCGATCTCACCTCTTGCGGAGGGCTTTACATTTTTTGCGATCTCTACTACATCGTTATCATAGAAATACAGTCCGGGAACCGCATAATTGCTCTTGGGATGTTCCGGCTTCTCCTCGATGGAAAGAGCCTTGCCGTTCTCATCGAACTCTACAACACCGTACTCTCTGGGGTCGCGCACATAATAGCCGAAAATGGTCGCACCCTTTTCTCTGGCGGCTACTCTTCTCAGTACAGCAGAGAAACTCTGTCCATAGAAAATATTATCTCCCAGCACCAATGCCACTCTGTCATCGCCGATAAAGTCCGCACCGATGATAAAAGCATCTGCCAGTCCGCGAGGTTTGTCCTGCACTGCATACTCTAAGCGCATACCCAACTGGCTGCCGTCTCCCAGTAATTCCTTAAATACCGGAAGGTCTCTCGGGGTGGAGATGATCAGCACCTCTCTGATATCTGCCAGCATCAGGGTTGACAGCGGATAATAGATCATGGGTTTGTCATACACCGGCATAATCTGCTTGGATATTGCTTTTGTCAGGGGATAAAGTCTGGTTCCGGAACCTCCCGCCAGTATAATTCCTTTCATAAAAGTCCTCCTTGTTATACTTGTTTTTTAACACACCGAATGGGAACGACGTTCATCGTTCCCATTTGACAGGTATTTTTTACTTTTCTTCATACATCTCATTATAATACTTCTGGTAATCTCCGCTGGTCACGTTATTCATCCAGTCCTCATGTTCGAAGTACCAGGCGATGGTCTTGCGGATGCCTTCCTTGAACATGGTCTCGGGATACCAGCCGATCTCTGCCTTGATCTTGTCCGGTGCAATGGCGTATCTTCTGTCGTGCCCCTTACGGTCTTCCACATAAGTGATCAGGTCGTTATTGATATGTGCCTTGCGGGGATCGGAATCCGGAAGCATCTCCTGCAGGGTCTCGATGATGATGTGGATGATCTCGATGTTCTGCTTCTCATTATGTCCGCCTACATTGTAGGTTTCAAACAGTCTTCCCTGTTCCTGTACCATATCAATTGCCTTCGCATGGTCTTCTACATACAACCAGTCACGAACGTTCTTACCGTCACCGTAGACCGGAAGCTTCTTGCCATGCAGGGCATTGTTGATGATCAGAGGAATCAGCTTCTCAGGGAACTGGTAAGGTCCGTAGTTGTTGGAGCAGTTGGTGATATTTGCAGGGAAATGGTAGGTATCCATATATGCCTTCACCAGCATGTCCGAGCTTGCCTTACTTGCGGAGTAAGGGCTGTGGGGATCGTAAGGTGTGGTCTCGTAGAAGAAAGCATTGTCATCATCGGGAAGAGATCCGTAGACCTCATCCGTAGATACATGCAGGAACTTCTTGCCTTCCTTGAAGCTGCCGTCAGGAAGCTCCCAGGCTGCCTTGGCACAGTTTAACATAACCGCGGTTCCCAGCACATTGGTCTGTACGAAGATCTCCGGGTTACGGATACTTCTGTCTACATGGCTCTCTGCTGCGAAGTGTACCACGCGGTCAATATCGTTCTCCGCGAAAATCTTGCTGATGGCTTCCTTATCACAGATGTTTGCTTTCACGAAAGTATAGTTATCGCGCTTCTCCACATCCTTCAGATTCTCCAGGTTGCCGGCATAGGTCAGGGCATCCACGTTGATGATGCGGATCTCATTGTCATATTTTTTGAACATGTAGTGAATGTAGTTGGAGCCGATGAAACCGGCACCACCTGTTACCAGATAAGTTCTCATTTTTTCTCCGTTCCGCGCGGGTGTGCGCATTTTTGCTATAGATAAGGATATTTTACCATAAAAGCCCCCGGATATCAACACGGCTTCTCCGCACTCAGCGTTGAAAGGTAAATTCGTTTTGCCGCCTGCCTATGCGAGAAAATTAGACAT
>CAVFMG010000008.1:0-39280 GCA_963623435.1 Odoribacter splanchnicus | reverse complement strand
CCGTTCGACTTGCATGTGTTAGGCACGCCGCCAGCGTTCATCCTGAGCCAGGATCAAACTCTCATGTTAAAAAGTTTTTTCCTGCCAGTTTTATCTGGCATTGTTTACTGTTAATTCGGGTAGCTAACTCGTCTTTCGACTAAGTTGCTTGTTCTTGAATCTCGCAATTCATTTTTCTGAAAATCTTGGAATTTTCAGGGTTGCATTACTGTTTATTTGTCAAAGATCAAAACCCCTTGCTTTGCAAGAGCTGTGTTTCGTTGTCGTTTTGTTCTCAGCGGCAACTCTGATATCTTATCATGTCCGCTTTCGTTTGTCAACAACTTTTTTCGATTTTTTCAAATCTTTTTCTCAACCGAAAAACCTTCGTTTTCGCGGTGGAGTTTCATACTACCACATTGCCTCATGCTTTGTCAACAACTTTTTACATTTATTTTTCAAAGCGTTTACAATGGTGGAAAAGGCGTAAAAAAAGAAATCTCAATCTCTTAAGATTCTTCTCTTACTTCCTATTGGTAGTAAACGGAGAAAGAGGGATTTGAACCCTCGCGCCGGTTGCCCGACCTACACCCTTAGCAGGGGCGCCTCTTCAGCCTCTTGAGTATTTCTCCATAATCTGAATATCGTCTCTACCAAATATGTTGTTCGCGTCATTTCGTGACGCAAAAGTTATTATACATAAGCTCTATGCATTTGTCAATTGCTTTTTTATTAATTGTAGATATTGTTTATAAATATTCTCTAATAGCCTCTTCAATCCTTGTTTTTACCAGATCGGCAATCTCAGGAGTCTTCATCTGTTTATACTCTTCATAATAGATCGGCGGCAAATAGATCAGCTTTACCGTTACCGGTGCTATAGACTTTTCGTCAAACGGTTTGTAAGAATCGATCAGTGCGCAGGGTACAATCGGGCATTTGGCTCTGACAGCGCTTTTAAAGGTTCCTCCTTTGAATGGAAGAAGCTGATTCCCCATACGGCTCCTGGTACCCTCCGGGAAGATCAGGAAGTTCCTACCCTGTTTTACCTCTTCCGTCATCTGATTAATCACCTGAAGCGACTGCTTAATATCTTCTCTGTCTATGGCTATGGCACGTAATGCCTTGAATACCTGCTTCAAAAGGATGACATTACTTACTTCTTTTTTATAGACTACAGAGAAAGGAACCGGGCAGGATTCCAAAAATACGAGCACATCAAACATTCCCTGGTGATTCGGGAAAAAGATAAATCCATTTTCCCCGGGGATGTTTTCCACTCCATAGCTTTCTATTGTTACCCTTCCGGCACGGTTTGCCGCTTTTGTTGCCTTTTTGATAAATGCGTAATTTTTCTCCAGGTCGAAATTCTTCCTGGTTCCAAGCCACCATATTCTGATCAGATAATACGGCACCTTATAGAACAGTCTTACCACCATGAGTATGATTCTATACATCGTCTTCCAGCCTACTCTTCGTTATATTCTTTTACCGCTGTCTCATACAGATTGTTTCCCTCTGCATCAATCACAACAATGGCAGGGAAATTCTTAACTGTCAGTTTACGGATTGCCTCCGTTCCGAGATCCTCATAAGCAATCACCTCTGAAGAAGTAATTGCACGGGATAAAAGTGCGCCTGCACCTCCGACCGCTGCAAAATATACCGCTCCATTACGGACAACAGCATCGATTACCGCCTGCGACCTTTTCCCTTTCCCGATCATTCCCTTCAGTCCAAGGTCTAACAGTTCCGGCGCATACTTATCCATCCGGCTGGCTGTGGTAGGTCCTGCGGAGCCGATCGGTCTTCCCTCTCTCGCCGGAGACGGTCCCATATAATAAATTACATTATTCTTCATTTCCATCGGCAGTGTTTCGCCCTTATCCAGAGCTTCCTGCACCCTCTTATGTGCTGCATCACGGGCAGTATATATGGTTCCCGTCAGATACACATAATCTCCTGCTTTCAGAGAACGGGCATCTTCATCACTGAGAGGTACTTTTATGTATTTATCCATTTCTACACTCCATTTATGATAATCTCAGACACTATCCTCAGATTTCTCTGATTGCGTGCCGGTTCACATGACAACAGATATTCACAGCTACAGGTAATCCCGCTATATGCGTAGGATAGGTATTAATATTCACCGCCAAAGCAGTGGTGGATCCACCCAGTCCACCCGGTCCGATGCCGGATTTATTGATCTTTAACAATAATTCCTCTTCCAGTTCCCTGACATAAGGAATCTCCGATCGTTCGTCTACAGATCTCGTCAGTGCTTTTTTCGCCATGAGCGCGCACTTTTCAAAAGTACCGCCGATACCGACTCCGACCACCATGGGAGGGCATGCATTCGGTCCGGCATCCTTTACCGCGGTCAGAATGGCATTTTTCACACCTTCGATACCATCCGCCGGCTTCAGCATAAATATTCTGCTCATATTCTCACTGCCGAATCCCTTCGGTGCCACTGTAATCTTCACATGGTCTCCCGGAACAATACTATAATGAATGATGGCAGGCGTATTATCCTTCGTATTCTCCCGGTAAATAGGATCTTTCACCACAGATTTACGCAGATATCCGTCTACGTATCCCTGTCTGACGCCTTCATTAACGGCATCTTCCACATTGCCTCCCTCGAAGTGTACATCCTGTCCCACTTCCAGAAATACCACTGCCATTCCGGTATCCTGGCAGATGGGAATCATATCCTGGGCTGCAATCTCCATATTCTGCTGCAGCTGTTGCAGGATCTGCTTTCCCAGTGGCGCCTTTTCCTGCTGTTCTGCTTGCATAAATGCCTTCTTCATATCCGGTGACAGGAAATGATTCGCTTCTATACACATTTCCCTGATATTCTGCGTCAGTAATTTTACGTCTACCGTCCTCATAGTTTCTCCCTGCTATTCTGTAATGGTTTTACGAATCTTTTCCAGCTCCTCCGGTGTGCTCTCTCCCGGATTCCATAAAATATGCTGTCCGTCATTTTCATAGCGGGGAATCAGATGCATATGAAAATGCTTCACCGTCTGTCCTGCTGCTTCACCGTTATTCTGTACGATATTGAATCCATCACACTGCAACTTTTCTGCCATCTTTGCAGCCATCTTTTTCGCCAGTACAAAAGTCTTTGCCGCAGTATCTTCTGGCAGTTCATACAGGTTATCCGCATGCTCCTTGGGCAGAATCAATGCATGTCCTCTGGTCGCCGGTCCCAGATCCAATATTACACGAAAATCTTCATCCTCATATAAGGTTTTGGAAGGAATCTCATCATTTGCAATTTTGCAGAAAATACAATCGTCTTTTTTCATCTTAATTCTACACTCCTATCTGTCTTTTTCTTCAAACGGAAACATTTGGTCCAACGTTCTTAATATTCGGAAATCCCCCTTCATTCGCTGCATCACTCCGGACATAAAAGCTCTCTGGAAGGTCATTCTTCCGTTTATAATATCTTCCATGGCTGCCCGATTAAGAGACATTTCCACATCGGGGCTCTGCATCTCTCCATAGCCGCATTCCACAGAAGAACCCTTTACCGTGATCCACATGGGATTTTTCTTTTCTCCTATAATAATAGAATATACCGCTTCAAATCCCGGCTGAGGGACAAACGCTTTTTTAAATTCAGTGATATATTCCTCTTCGCTGTCTGCACCGCTATTATCTAACATTCCGCGGAACATACTGGTAAGTTCCTGAATGTCTTCCTTCTGTCTCTGTACATAACCGTCATCCGACACGTACTCCGATAATTGTTCCGTCTCCTGCGGCGTAAGATTAATGGACTTCGGAATGGTGATCTTCTGTCTCATGACTTTATTGCTCGCCGGGAAACTTGCCATCTTCTGATCGATCGTGCGGTACATATTTTCCGCTTTCTTCTCAATGATCTGAACATACTGCTCATTCATCTCCAGAGATACCGTATTTTCTATGTATCCGCAGATTCCGCTGCAGGGTAATCCGCCCAGGATCTCCCATGCAGTAGCCAAATTCAGTTTGCCTTCTCTCTCCCCATAGGTAGTAGACATCACTACCGGGCACATGTAAATGCCGGAGATAACTTCCTTATCACCATACAACCAGCAGGCATCCAGAAACTGCTGCATGCATCCGCCGATTCCGTACCATTCCACAGTCGTTGCCAGAATAATACCATCCGCTTCTTTTAAAGTCTGCGGTAATGTCGTAATATTCGTCTTGCCATCGTAGAGGTTGTATCTCTCTACATGTACGCGCAACTCCTCCAAAACTTCCTGCATTTTGTTGATCACATAGATGGTAGGATCATCAATGATTCCCCTGCCACCGTAATAAATATTGATGTTCAAACTTACACCTCTTGATTTCTTTTTCGTCTTCTCAGTACGCAAAGCACAGATCCCGCCGCAAAACCGGTCAGAAGTCCGCCTACATGAGCTGCATTATCTATGTTTTGTGCCGTAAATCCGTTGTAAAGAGATAATACGATCATAAGTACCACACGTTTTAGGGTAACATCCGGCATATCTTCTCTGTTCAACAGAATCCATGCCAGCAGTACACCATCCAATCCGAAAATCGCGCCGCTGGCACCCACAGATGGCATGTTATCCATCGCCACCACTTTATACAGCAGCGAACAGATATTAGCACTGATTCCCGTCAACAGATACAACAGAAGAAACTGGATATGTCCTGTCACCTTTTCTATCATCGCTCCCAGGAAAAACAGAATTACCATGTTATTAAAAAGATGCTCGATTCCGGCATGCAAAAACATGGAATATACAATTCTCCCGTACTCTCCGCGCAACAGCACTGCTGCCGCATCCAGTTCGCCTATATTATATAACAGATCTCCTGTAAAAGTACATATCAGATATACAATAACATTGACCGCCACAAGTATTCCGCTGACGATCGGCAGGTCCTGCCTTCTTTTCATACGGTATTCCTCCCGGGACTCTTCTTCTATATTATTTCTATCAATATGTAAACTGTACCACCGTTCCCATCACTGCGTCAACCAAAAGGGCACCTGGACACCTATCGATATATCAGTACTTTTTTCCCAAAAGTGATCTCATCGCCCTCCTCCAGTTTCTTCTTCTCATACGGTTGCATACGAAGCCCATTTTTCAGAGTTCCATTCGTGGAATTCATATCCTCCAGATAATAGCCGTCCGGCTCTTTTACGATTCGTGCATGCAGTCTGCTTACCGACGGATCTTCCAGCACCAGATCCGCTTCCCCTCTCTTCTTACCTATTGTATAAGTATCCTGTTCCAGCGATACGAGCAGTTTCCCTTCTTCCGTCATTAATCTGTGGCGAATCTCTTTTGTCTCCGGCTGCGCTTCCATATACACTGTCTTCCCCATATCATCATCTTCATATATCGTCTCTTCCGCCACTGCATACCCACTCATGGTGAGCTGCAGATTCCTGCTATAGTTTTCTCTCTCCTGCTTCTCCTTTTTCCTGCGATTCTCCCACAGGGAAAACAGTCCCTTTTTCTCCGGATAATTCTGTTTCTCCTCTATCCGGGGTATCTCCTGCGGTTCCCTCTCCTGCGCCGGAATCTGCTTCGTCTCCTCCGACTCCCGGATCACCGGTGCCTGCGGTACTCTGAGACATTCCGCATCCTCGAAAAACTTGCTCTGCAGGTATACCTCACCGGCAGTCTCATATTGTTCATACGCTCTATACAGATATTCTGCCATCTCTTCATCCTGATAATCCACATGTTCTATCAGATATTCCATCAATTCCCGGAATCCGGTATCTTCCCAGCAATAGGGAATATAGATAAAATGAAAATCATTCTTCTCCAGATCCTGATAAATATGCCCGGGAAACCATACAATATTCCCTTCCTCCAGGAGGAACCGGGACATTTCCATGCGTACTCTGCGCATACTCCATAGAAAATCTGTCAGCCACTTCCTCGTCATTACTTTTTTGTCAAAAAGCTGCGCTATATTCTGCCGTGAGGTAATATCATAGTACAGATATGCATTCCCATCGATATACCGCAGACTGCAGGGCAGCAATCCTTTGATACCGCCCCGGCTGATCATGCAATACTGATATCTTTTTTCTTCCGGTTTCTCACCCAGTAATAATCTCTCATAATTTGCATTTAAGCTTCTGATATATTCTGTATTTAACATAATGTTTTCCTTCCTGCTTTCGTTAATCCGTGCTCTTCTCTGTCTTATTTTTTACTGCCCTGATTCTTCTGAGATAAAATACCGGAGAACCTCGATCCACCCGGAAAGAAGCTTTAGCGCTCCAATACTTTTCCGTCGTCCCCATTCCGAAAAAGGGATATTTCAGTCTTCCTGTTTTCTCGACAACCACATCGTTTTTTTCTAATTTCCATTGTGCATCCTCTCCCTCCCATGCAATATATTTGTCTTCGTCAAAATGAATGATCTCTTTTTGTATGCACTCGTCCAGTTCTGATTTCGTCAATGTCCATTTTCCGGCACTCTGCACCGCCGCTCTCCCCGCATCCTGCTCCAGCAGGCAGCGATCGTATTGGAAAAACAGCAAATATACCATTAAAAGTATTACTGCCAGCACCGCCGGATACAAAATTGCTGCCTCTACCGTAAAAAATGCCCCCGACGATACCCGGGTTAATTTTTTGTAATTATGAAATATCATAGGATACACCCCTCCAATCTTCATAGAATCCATGTCGTTATATACGCTAAAAATAAAAAGGGAATATAAGGAATACGCTTTTTCAGATCTTTTTTGAACATATAAAGAATCATAGAATACAGAAAAATATAAATCAGGCTCAGGCAGAATAGAAGCCATATGGTTCCATCCGCACACATCCATCCGCACATCAGTAAAGTAACGCCGTCCGCCCTGCCAATCGCGTCCGTCAGCACAGACAATAAAAATAACACCGCTCCCGGAATCATCGCAGGAAAAGCAGCAAAATTCCATCCGTTTAACAATGTCATCAGTAATACTGCCAGTCCCCCAATCATCAACATCCACAGCGGTATTGCTCTCGCACGGATGTCACGCAGCCCCAGCCATCCGAGATATCCGCCCCATAGGATTCTTCCGATCCATTCTATTCTTCCGATCATACTTGTGATCTCACCCAGCTTTCCTTTCGTATTCTTTGCATTTGCTGCATTCTTTATAATTTGCTGCCTCTTGTGCCGGAATCTTCTGTACCGTCCTCTTTATCCCCGGACAGTCACGGTAACTGTGATAGCAGTCCCCACTCTCCGGCACAAAATAGATACGATCTTCCTGTATCCCGGGTAAACCATTCATACATTTCTCGCAGGGTCTGTATCCCTTAGGAATTTTAGCCCCCTCCATCGGTTCCACGGAAAGTCGGATATGAGTGCACCAGGCATTTGTATGATACACCTCGGAATCTTCCGTGATATACACATAGTTCTCCTCATCCTTTGCTCCCGGAATCTCATAGCCATTCCATTTGTGACCATAATACCGGTTTGCCATCCGAAATCCCCGCCATCCGGGGAATACGAAAAACGGGCGGACTCTGTAAGTCATATTGATCTCATAGATATCTCCGTCCACAGCGCTCTCCAAAAACTGTAACCCACTACTGCCTTCATCCAGTGGGGCTTCCTCCAGATATTCCCTGCCCAACTGTTCTTCGATCTGAGCTTTTATCAGAGTATACGCTATGATTACCGCTTCCGATCGGTTTTTTGTATCTTCCTGCTCTGTATCTTCCCATCCCGCAGACAGTGATCCATAAATACTGAGTTTTCGTCCGGCGTCCCATAATGCGACTTCCAGATTATTGTGCAGTCTTATCATCTCCATGGCGCTTCCCATGGACATCAGAAACAGGCAAAATAACGGTACCACCAGTGCAGCTTCTACCGTCATGCTGCCTTTCAGGCAGCACTTTCGGAGAGCGGGCAGTGATATCCTCTTTATGCAGCGATCAAAAAAGGACAAGACTACGGGGAGAATCTTCGGAGAAGGTCTCATATATTTTTTGTTAACAGTTATCCGCCATTGTTTCCATAAAGAGGACATCACTACCCACCTCCTTTCTACTCTTCTTCCAGAGATGGTGTGTAAGATTTTCTTCGTTCTATCTCCAGTTCATAGCCATAACGGCTTTTTACCTTCACATTCATCTCTATTTCCGTAAGACATGCATCCAGCCGAAAAGCACTGTTTCCTGCCGTGTTCCGTATGTTCTGCTCCACGATATTCATTGCCCGGCAGGTAACTTCTTCGGAGTCTTCCAAGAGAAGAAATATCCGCAGATAATCCTCATAGGTCATACCCTGTGTCTTATCCGGATCATCGGAATCCGCCATATCCGACAGGTCTCCCTGCAGGATTCCCTGAAGCCCATAATGCCAGGTGTCGTCATTTTTCAGCAGAGGTATTTTCCCTCCCGACAGCAGCGTTTTCACATCATATACGCTCTCCGCAAATGCCCAGCCGAGAATCAGCGATACCGTAAATAATTCACTGATCTCCGGAACCATCAGGGCTGCTGCCAGCACCTCCCCCAGTGCTTTTGCCACAGCATAATTTTCCTCGCTTCCGAACAGATACATTGCATTCGCAGCTTCTCTGACCGCAAAAATACGGTTTATCACATAGCGCAGATTTTCCCGGTCACTTAATTCTCCGCCGATGATGTATTCGACCTCATACCAAAGAGGATTGTCTTCTTTTTGCGCACCGTAGCTTCCCATATATCGCAATAGATATTCATGAAACAGGATTCTCTCCTTTGTTTCTTCCCATCCGGTCGACTGTTCTATGGAAATGTTTCCGTGACTGACCGCGTTTTCCTTCATTCGCTCTTCTATGAGATCGTCTGCTTCCATTTTCCGATCGGAAATATCTTCCTCTGACAGAACCAGGGAAAGTAATCCACCACTTCGTTTTTCCTCTAATGCCTTCGTAGGACTTTCGATGTGTTTCCCTTCATATTCTTCGATCTGCGCATCCACTGCCTGTTTCTCTTCCGCAATATTCCTGTCCTGCAAACCTTTAGCTTCTATGGTCTGCAGCCATTCGGCCACCTGCTCTACGATCCCGATTCCGATATCGTCTTCTATCGCATTCACAGCCATCCTGCGGAATACCTCTCCCTCCGCATCTGTCAGGAATGCCGCTTTCGTCATCTCTGCCTCTTCCGCCTCCAGTGCGAAAAAATCACGATACAGAATTTTATCTAAGAAGATGTCTTTCAGAGAAAAATTACGATTCATATATTCCAGAAGTCTCTGTTCGGTCGCTTTGGTAGTGCCGTCAGCAGTCCCATAAGAACAGTCGATGGCGAAAATGTTATACTGTCTGAGCAATTCCCGGTGGTATTCCGCCAACAGACTGTCCATCCCGATATCCATGACACATTCCGTCTCCAGGCAGATCCCGCCGTACCGGCAGCCTTCTGTCAGCGCAAGGCACAGCGAAATCAATACTCCCAGAGTAAGTGCAAGGTACACTGTCATATATCCGTTTTCTTTCATAAATAAAGTGCCTTATATTTTCTTGGTCTGATTCGTGATCTTGGTGAAAATAGAGTTGACGATATCCGTGATTTTCTCTTTGAAGATCACCACAAGTCCCACCAGGACCACGATGATCAGAATCACCTCTACGGTTCCCATTCCGTCCTCTTCTGTGAAAAACTGTCGAACTGTTTTCAAATGTGACATAATTGTCCTCCTGTTCGTAATAATATTTTCAAACTCCCACATTGGAAAATGCAGGATACATAATCAGTATCATAACCATCAGCAAAAGCAGCATCATGGGCAGAAGCAGCTTTGTGGATGCTTCTTCACTGAGTTTTCTGGCATTTTGGATCCTCATCTCTTCCGCTGTCTTGGCTTCCTCCCGCAACTGTTCCAGCAGCTTCGTACTTCCCTTTTTTACATTTTGGGCAAGGAAGGTGCTTAAGCGGATATACTCCCTGACTCCTGTCCGCCTTCCGAAATTCTCATATGCTGCGCCTTCGGATATTCCCATACGGATCTCTCTGTTTGCCATCAGCAGTTCTTCGTATGCGCTCTGTTTTGCGGCTCCGGCATCCAGAGCCCGTTCATAATCCTCCGCCACTCTGCCAAATGCCGCTCGCACCGTCAATCCGGCTTCCATGTACAAAGTCAGCTTCTGTAAGATTTCCGGATACTTTCTTTTTTCTTCCTGCTTCTTTTTCTCCGCAAGTTCATGGGTATCCCGGTCCTTGAAAAAGAAAACGGCTGCGGCAGTGAAGAATGTTCCCACTGCCATCCAAAGCCCTGTGCTGTCCTTCCATTCCCAGGAAATCTTTTTCCCTTCCACCGACTCCGGCAGAAGAAAGCGTTCCTGTTCCGGATCGGTTATCCGGGATTCTTCCAGCATTTCTTCGATGAGTTCCTTTTCCGTTCTCCGCAACGCACTCTCTCTTGCTTTCACGGTAACGATAAGATCCACGGTCCGGTCAAAATCCTCATAACTCAGTTCCGCACGCAGATGTACCGTAGTGTCTTCGTCCGGCAGCCACACAGTACCGTCCCCGCCGATCACATCGTAAGCATCACTGCTCCATTCCACCCAAAACGGATATCCGGCATATTCTTCCGTCAGTTCCAGATCCGTAACAACACTGTCCAACGATTCGTTTCTCCCAAGAATCCGTTGCGGAAGTTCTTCCTGAAATGCCTGAAAGCTTTGCTGCAATTCCTCTTCCTCATATTTTCTGGGTTCTACGATGATGGGAAAGGTATATTTTGTGCCGTCTTCCAGTTTGGCGGTTATGACATAATCCTTCTCGCTGCTCTCAGAGTCCTCTCTCTGCATCCAGCCGTTTTCTATGGGATTCTGTTCTCTTCTTCCCACCGCGACAATGAGAGTCAGACATATCCCGGTAGTAAGAATCAGAACAGACATCGTTAACTTCGTTACGTAATACTCTGTGATACATTCTTCCTGATTCTCCCCTGGGTACAGGTGGTTCAGATCCGTTCTCACCCGGTCTCTGCCCGGGACCGGCACTCTCCATAAATGCAGTTTCTTATAGGCTTTTAGTACGATTCTGTAACAGATTCCAAAAATACCTCTCTTCCGCTCCATGTCCTCCCCCATCAAAGACTGTCCGCAATACGGTTCATGATCTTCTCGCCTGCCACATAGGCACCTATGTATATCGCAAGGCATACGGTCATCACGATATAACCGGTCATGTTGTGATATAACGGAGCAAAATATCCCGGATAAGTGCTCCCGATATAGAGAGCGATGGCAAATGGCATGATCTCCATCACTTTCTGTTCCATCTGTCTTCCCCGGAGCAGTGTCATCATTTCCTGCGTTGTGTCCACCTTATCACTTATGAGTTCCGCGGTATTCCGTATGATCTGCGAGACATTTCCTCCGCCCCTCTTCGCCACTGTCAGAACTGCGGAAAATTGCCGGATCTCATCACAGCCGCTCCTCCCGGCAAGGTCTTCCACCAGTTCTTCCAGTGTTATGTTCAGGATCATGCCTCTGCGGATCAGTTCCAGTTCCCCATACATCACCGAATGTTCTCCGTAAAGCATCCGAATGTCCTCCCTGCTTTCCAAAAAAGCATTTTCCACCGCATATCCCGTCCGCAGGGAATTTGCCACCGCCAAAATACACTCCTTAAACTGTATGGTCAGCTCCCATTGGTTCCTGCTTTGCTGTCTCCGGATGCAGTTCCTGAAATACCAGATTCCGGGAATAATCATAATCGCCACAGCAAACAAGGAGCGATAAAAGAACCAGGAAAAGAACAGAATCATGCCTGCTGTCTGCAACAGAGGTTTGATCCATTGTGCTTTATTACGAAACGGCTTCCGATAGTCCCGCCGCTTTAAGTTTTCCTTCATGAAGCAGCCCTCCTGTTTTTTGTAGTTTGCCGACCACAGTTCCTTCACTGCTCTCCCCCAGTTCTTCAAAGCGGTACAAAGGATTCAGCCGGATTTCACCGTTTTCGCAGCCTACGACTTCCGTGATCTCCAGAACTTTTCTGCTTTTATCCCGAATTCTTCCCAGATGTACGATAATATCTACTCCGGATGCGATCTGGTTCCGAATCGCCGGTAACGGGAGATCCATTCCCATGAGCACCATATTTTCCAGTCTGGACAACATATCCGCCGCGCTGTTGGCATGACCGGTAGACATGCTTCCATCGTGCCCCGTATTCATACACTGCAGCATATCAATGGCTTCCGCACCCCTTACCTCCCCTACGATGATACGGTCAGGGCGCATGCGCAGAGAGGAGCGGATCAGTTCACGGATTCCGATCTCTCTGCAGCCATCCGCACTGCCGTTGCGTGTCTCCAAACGTACCAGGTTCGGAAGTCCCTGGAGCTGCAGTTCCGCGCTGTCTTCGATGGTAATGATCCTCTGCTCCGACGGAATAAATCCGGATAACACATTTAAGAAAGTGGTCTTGCCACTGCCGGTTCCTCCGCTTACGAAAATGTTGTAACCAGCCTTCACCAGTGTTTTTAAGAATTCCGCCGCTTCCACGGATATGGTCTCCATGGCAATCAGCTTCTGCATGGTAATGGGCTTGTCTGGGAATCTCCGGATCGTAACAATGGGACCGTTCAGTGCAATAGGGCTCATGACTATATTTACACGGGAACCGTTACTCAGCCTTGCATCCACGATCGGAGATGCTTCGTTTACCACTCTGTTGCATCCGGCTACGATCTGCTGGATCACATCATGAAGCTTCTCCATAGAATCAAAGGCACGGTCCAGCTCCTGTAATTGTCCGTCTCTTTCCACAAAAATGTGTTCCATACCGTTGATCATGATCTCCGTAACGGAACTGTCTTCCACGAAAATCTGTAAAATATCCAATCTCCGCAGGGAATCAAACAATTCCTTTCGCAGGCGTCTTCGCAATTCCACAGAACACAGTTCCAGGCTGTCCTGTTCCATCAGTACCTCATCGATGGTGTCCTCCACCTCTTCATCCGTATAATCTCTTCCGTAATCCAGTCTCTCCTGTACCATCTGTCGAAGTCTTCTTCTCTGTTCCAAGTAATCCATAGTTATCCTTCTCCCTTTTTAATTTTCCAGCAGTCCTATTTCTCGTTTTACATACTCTGCGATCTCTCCCCGGGTATATTGCTCCAGCTCCGTCGGAAGTCTGTGAAAATACGGCAGGATAAGTTTTCTCGTTTTATCCTTTACCGCATCCTTTTCGCACAATGCCAGCAGCTGTTCGTACTGGTTCAATTTGCACTGTGAGATCGGGTCCTCCTTCGTCAGCGTATATATCACCGTACAAATCTGCAGTATCTCAAACAATCCCTGTATACTTTCGCTCAGATCCAGTATCACATATTCGTATTTCCCAAGTTCTTCAATACGCTGGAACAGATTTCTCCATTCCTCCAGCGTAATCCCCAGCAGATTCTGTCCGTTACGCATGGGTGGAATATAGTCCAGGCTGCCTTTTCTCTGGATCACAGTCTGCATCCGCAGTGAAAATTTACCCGGATCTCCCGCCAGAAAGTAGAGCAGATCCGCCAGATCTCTGTTCTGTCTCTCCGGAAGCAGATCTGCGATTCCGATATAATGTTCAAAATTCAGATACAGTGCCGGATGCTTCTCCGCGATCATCTGTGCCAGGGTCAGCGCAAAGGAGCTCTGCAGGCATCGGTGTACCGGGGAATAGATCCCTACGAATTTCGTCTTATATTCCGCACATAAAAGCGGCAGCCGTATCCCCACAGCCTCTACGTATAACTCCAGAAGTTCCTTCCATACGCCCTCAGCTTCCTGATATTTATTAATATTTGGATACTGATGCCATCTGAGCGTACCGCTTTCGTTCAGAATCGCCTGGCAGACCGGCTGCAGTACCTCCAGTTCTTCCACGCAGGAAGATTCCGCCACTACCAGCATAGTCACTTCGCCGGTCTTCTCACTCTCCAGCAGTTCCTCCATCCCGGTATAGGTATGGATCTCCCAGGGCAGTTCCTTTTGCCTCTTCAAAAATTCCGAAAGAAGTCGCGCATATTCTTCCTCCCGATCATACAGGACCATAATCGCTTCCTTCTGTTCCATCAATACACTCCTCCCATGCACAGCAGTGCGCTGCATAAAATCGGTCCCGCCATACAGATTCCCGCATTCTCTGATATTCTTTCTTCCGCAAAATAGATTTTCCACTGTCTACAGTGGACAACATCCCACACATATTCTCCAAGATATCCCAGCCGCTCCCATAGATTACGTGCCCGGTACATTTTACAAAGTGCGAAAATTGCTGCGAACAGCAGCGCGAAAAACAGAAAATACAGAACCTTACCTGTAGGAAAAAATCCCGCGCAGGCGCCCAGAAGCTTTACATCTCCCGCTCCCATGGCACCGATGTAAAAAAACAGATAAAACGCCATCGTCGTGAATACAATATTCCCCAGATATCCGCCAATTCCCGAAAGTCCCTGTTCCCAAAGTCTCATCCCCAGTCCCGTAAGCAGACAGACCAGTATCAGTCCATTGGGGATTTTGCGGCTTTTGTAATCAAAGCGGCAGGCAATACTCAAAAGAAAACACAATATTAATTTTGTTCCGGTATTCGTTACATTCTCACTCTCCTCTCAGTTACTGTACAAGTGGTAATGCGGGATGAAGTAATCCCAAATGAACTCTTCAGATCTTATAAGATATCAGGAACAACCATCGCGATTGGTTGTAAGATGGATTATAGTCGTTGTTTTTCTATCTGACAAGGGTTTTTTCGTAAAAAAGTAATCTTTGGCACATTTTAACAATCATATTTGCAAATCAATCTGTCATATTCCCGCAAGTCCTTGATTTTACTGAATTTTTGTCTGTCAAAACATACGATAAACCGCCAGTCCGTACAGTGCCAGGATCCCCGGAAATCCCAAAATTCCCGCGGTCAGAACCGTAGCTGCGTTAATGCCCACTGCCACGGCAAGCCCCAGTGTTCCCAGTCCCCAATTTATAAAATAGATCAGAATCGTACCGAAAATACTCCGCAGTGCCAGATTCAGAATACCTTCCATAGCATTTTAACCTTTATTTCACCTTTACTTCGGTTGTTGCTATAATCTATTCCCGTTTTTCGGAAAAAATGTCTGCCACATTCATACACTATAGGTATATTTTCCCTTTTGGATTCCTATACTGTTAGCAGAAAGGATGGATAATTTATGAAAATCTTTTTTAGTCAGGTAAATACGAATTCCGAAACCGTGGAAGAGGATCTCTCCCACCTGGATCTGAAAGAGTCTATAAGAAAAACCCGCCAGGCTCTGGATATCGCCTATGCGGGTTTTGATAACGCATTGGAAAGTGATCTGATCGACAGTTATATTTATGAGATCAATGCACTGCAAAAAAGGTATCAGCATCTGACCGATCTTGCTGCTGCCTTGCCGGAAGAACGGGAGGATTCTCTATACCAGCATTCCCCGATTCGAGCCCTGGTCAGCCATGTTTTCGGTTAACTGGTTCCTGCCGTAAGTCAGTCCGGCATATACTGTCTGCGAATTGTTCATAACAGGACCGGATGGATTCTGGTCCTGAATCTGTCTGTAGGCATCGCAGAGAGGAGCGATCACCTTACGCACATCCGCTAGAGCCGTTCTGTCGCACTTTGCTTCACTTACGGCAAGTCTGCGAATGCAGTACAGGTACAGGCTGGATAACTCCGCTGCCGGGCTGTATTCTCTGTGAAGAGAATTCATAAGTTCATTGATGCATCCTCTGGTCCTGCGAACCACTTCCAAAAACTGCGCATCTTCTGTGGCATTTTCCCCATCCGCAAGATACTGTAACGTCATTTCGTATAAAATGACTACCAGCTGCGTGGCATTTGCCTGGGTGATCCGCAGGGTAAATTGTTGTTTACATTCTTTTGTCATTTCAAGTCCTCACTCTAACCGGAAAGCCTTTACTGTAACAGCTGCAATACCTGGGAAGGTCTCTCATTTGCCTGTGCCAGCATAGAGGTTCCTGCCTGTGCCAAGATCTGATAAGTGGTGTAAGAAGTCATTTCCTCCGCCATATCCACATCCATGATACGGGAATAAGCCGCGGTCATGTTCTCGCTGGTAACATCCAGGCTGTTGATGGTGGACTCCAGGCGGTTCTGGAATGCGCCCAGTCTGCCGCGGACGCTGGATACGTATTTGATCGCACCGTCCACTTTGGAAATGGCATCCTTGGCTCCTTCCTGCGTGCTTACATCAATCTCTTCAATTCCCATATTCTGCAGGCTGACTGTCGGAATATTTACTTCCAGCACCTGTCCTTCATTGGCTCCGATCTGCAGACGCATCGCGCCGATACCGGTGGCATCGATCTTCAGTGTATTGTAATCTCCTTCCTGTGCTCCGGAGACATCCAGCCGCATCTCAAAACCGTTCTCTCCGGTAATTGTCAGGAGGTTATCCTTCATCTCAGTCTTCAGCTTTCCTGCATCCTCAAAGCCTTGTCCGAACTGTACATCTCCGTCCAGTTCAAAATTACCGTCTGCATCTTTTTTCAGGGACATACTCAGCGTATATTCTTTTACGGGAACATCCGTAGAATAATAATTCACCTTGATTTCTTCACTGTTGGTGTATCCCTTCAGGTCAAATTCTCCGTTTAACAGCTTCTGACCGTTGAACTCTGTGGTCTCGGAAATACGGGTGATCTCTTCCTTTAACTGGGTCACCTCGTCCTGGATGGTTGCACGGTCATCGTCTGTCATAGTACCATTGGCAGCCTTGACGGAAAGCTCATTGATACGCTGCAGCATCTCACTGATCTCTGTCATTGCGCCGTCCGCGATCTCTATAATAGATACACCGTCGCTTGCATTCTGATTTGCCGTAGCCAGTCCCTCGATCTGGGCATTCATACGCTTGGACATTGCCAGTCCGGCGGGGTTGTCCTTGGCATGATTGATCTTCAGACCGGAAGAAAGCCTCTCTAATGATTTGGACAGCAGGTCATCATTTGTAGATAAGGCATTGTTGGATAACATTGCCGATACATTGTAATTGATTCTCATGTGTTACTCCTTACTTTCCGCTGCTGTCTGCGACAGCCTGCAGGAATCCTTTTGCCAGACGGTACAGCTGTTCCGTATCTGTCCGGCTCTCTATTGTGTCTGCATTTTGTGTCTCTCCGGCTGCCATCCTTGTCATATCCCGGGAGCTGACGATGGAAAGTTTCTCTGCTTTCCAGTCTGCAGAAGTATCTGTCTGAATCCATTCAAGGAATATATCGGAAGCCTTCTGCAATTTCGTAACCTCTTCCGGCGTATTTCCTACGAGGTAACCTTCGACGGCATCTCCTTTTACCTGTAAATGTGCCTCCAGTTCCTCATCCCCGGCATTCACTCGGATCTCCACGACGCCCGTGTCACCGTATCCCTGCTGTAAAGTAAGGTGAACCCCTGCCAGCTGCTCACCTAGGTACATTGGAAGAAAATATTCCTGCTTGCCCTGCAGACTTCCTGCCAGACGCAGCTGCTTATGTACCAGCTGTAGCTGTTTTACGTCCAGGTGTTCGTCTGCCTGTTCCAGACTCATGGTCTCCGTATCCTGCAAAGCTTCCTGAAGCATGGTGCCGTATTCTTCGGTAAAATCCGGCTGATCCAGTTCCTTCCAGAGTCCGGCAGTATCCCCGGACACTTCCTTTTTCTGATTATTCTGATTATTCTGATCATTCTGATCATACTTTTCTCTATATCTGCGCAGATCGCCGAACAGTTCCGCAGGATCCTCCAGCAGTGCCTGTGCCGCCAACAGATTCGATGCGCTGACCGGAACTTCTCCCTTTTGCAGCAGTTCTGCGGCTTCCGGCGCTGTATTTCCAGCCTCCCGCATCTGCTGCAGTCCTTCCTGCGCATAAGCAGCTCTGCTTTCGCTATCCTCTGACACATCTGTCAGAATCTCTTTTGCCATTCCCCTCCGGATCTGTTCGGATATATTATTCTCAGAAAAATGGATCTCCCGGGTAAGTCCCGTATCATCCGACACTTTCCAGTCCATATGAGAGGTTCTTCTGCTTCTGGCAGCTGCCAGCAGCGTGGAAAACTGCAGCTCTGCATCGGCGTTCACTACTGCGCCTACCGATGCACCGTCCTCTCTCTCGACCTGGTGCACCATGCGGTAAATGCCGATATATGCCTTCCGCTCTTCTTCCGTAATATCCTTTTTCTGCTCCAGCTGATACAGGAACCGGCTGTAATCCTCCGCTTCCTCCTCATAGCTCTGAGGATTCTGTGAAAAATAAGCCTCCAGCTCATCAAAAGTCTTCTCCAGAGGGTTCACACCGTCCCGAATCATCTGCAATACATTTTTCGGTGTCAGTCTGTCTACCACTGCGCCGACCTGTCTGTCAGCTTCTTTGACCTTCTCGATATTTTCGGGTGTAATTTCCATGCTGTTATATGCCAGGATGCGGACAGCCCGCTGATTTTCCGGTGTTTTCCCTAATGACATATCTGTCAGAATATCATCTACATTGGAAAATGCCTTTCGGATGCTGTCTCCCAGGTCGCTTCTCGGTGCTGTCATGAGTGTCTCATAACGCTCCCCTGCTTCCTCATAGGCTTTCTGCATTGCCGTGCCTTCCTTATGGAAGTCGGCAACCGTCTCCGAAGCCGTATTCTGTTCCAGGCTATAGGGGCCCAGTACCCCGGCAGGCAATCCCGGCAATTCGTCAGCCACCTGAACCGCCTGGGTGTAAGTCTCATATTTTGCCACTGCCTGAGATTCCCCGGGGAAATACTTCCCGGCAACCTCTGCCTCTGCCTTGCGCAGTGCCTCAATCAGCTGTTCCATCGGCACTGTGTCTATAGAAAAATCACTCTGCAAAAGCTTCACGTTCACTTCTGCCGTCATCCGCAGACGAATCTCTTCCAGCTGTTTTCTTGCTGCCAGATTCTCTGCCGTAGCATCCCATTTTGCATCCGAGAACCAGTCCTGCAGCATTTTATCTGCTTTTTCATAAATCGTATCCTGTCTGCCAAGATTTGCATACATCGGGGATTTTCCTTCTGCAATTGCAGCCGCCGCTGCCTGTGCAAAGGCATCCTCCGTAACAGGATAGGAAATCGTATCCAGCTCTGCAAGCTGTTGTAACGTATCCGCAGTCAACGGAAGTCCGGCACTTACCAGCCACTGTGCCTTCTGTCTGTTCTCATCGTTGACCGTCAGTCCCGCATCCGCAATTACCTTGTCCATCTGCTCCTGCAGTTCCTGCGGAACACCATTGCTCTGTACCTTGGCACCGCTGTTCTCTGCCACATACAGGTTCCAGATCTCCGGCTCCAGTCCGTTATCCACCAGATATCCCACTGCGCCTTCTTCTAGTGATTTCAAAGAAGATGCCATATCCCAGGCTTTTTTCAGTTCATTTATGTTGTCCTGTGTCAGAGGAATATCCGCTGACCGGAACTGTTCTTCGATGCTTCGCGCCAGCGTGTCACTTCCTACTGCTGCTGCCAGGGTATCCATGTCGATATCGTCTGTATATCCTGCAATCTGCTGCCCGGAGCGCACCAGCTCTGCCTTGATCTTATCTACGATGGTGACCGCGGTGTCCTGATCCAGTTCTTTCGGATCAAACCCATCCTCACAGGCTCTCGCATAGTCCTCCTGTGACATCGTGTGTGACAGAATCGTCATATAATCCTGCTGCAGTGCCACGTTACTGTTCTCCGCATCCTGTTGCAATTCGATCAGGGATTTCCCCTTGTTGTTCTCTTCATTTCCCATGGTTGCCATGGGCACGGCGGTCTGCCCGCTCTCGTACACTGCCCCGAAAGTATTCACATTGCCACTTTTTTTATTGCGCTGTGTCTTATCCTTACCCCAGGTGTTTTTCTCTGTACGGGTATTTTCTGTTCTATTGTCTGCTTCGTTTACTGTCTGATTCTGAAATGTTATTTTCACGCTTATTTATCCTCCTGGTAACTATTCAGAGCTTCATTCGCAAAATTGCCCAGAATAGTTAAGAAAAAAGATGAGCATGCCTCTTGGTCACACTCATCTTTTATTTCGGTTGTTTTACGTATTTTCTTAACCTGACTTAGAACAGAAATACGGCTGCGCCGTAGGGAGGCAGATCAAAGCTGATGGAGTAGTCCTTATAATGATAAGGCTTTTTCTCAGCCATAATCTCTACGGGGATTTCATTGCCCCAGCCGCCGAACCGCTCTTCATCACTGTTGAGAAGCAGTTTATACTTTTTCTTCTTAGGTACGGGCACTGTATAATTCTCCCACTTCATGGGGGTCATATTCAATACAAACAGCAGGTTGTTCTTACCACTGGAGCATTTTCTCACGAAGGAATAGGTGCTATGTTCCGCATCGTCCGCATTCATCCATTCAAAACCATCCCAGGTATTGTCGATCTCATACATAGCAGGGTATTTGCGGTAGAGCTCCAGCAACTCCTTCACGTAAGTATGCACGCCCTGGTTCAGCTTCTCACCTAACAGATACCAGTCAAGCTCACGCTCTTCGCTCCACTCTCTCTCCTGACCGAAATCCTGTCCCATGAACAGAAGCTTTTTGCCGGAATGTCCGAACATGTAGGTATAACCCACACGAAGGTTGGCGTATTTATCTGCTGTATATCCCGGCATCTTATTCACCATGGAGCATTTCAGATGTACTACTTCATCATGAGACAGCGGCAAGATATAGTTCTCGCTGTCATTATAGCTCATGGCAAAAGTCATGGCATAATGATTGCCCTTGCGATACAGCGGATCCAGCTTCATATACTCACAGAAGTCATGCATCCATCCCATATTCCATTTGAAGGAGAATCCCAGACCCTCTCCGCCGATATCACTGGTAACATTAGGCCATGCAGTAGATTCCTCGGCAATGGTCATAAATCCTGGGTAGGTTCCGCGGACTACGGAATTCAAGTGATGGAAGAACTCGATAGCTTCCAGGTTCTTGTTCCCGCCGAACTTATTCGGAACCCACTGACCTTCCTTTTTGCCGTAATCCAGGTAAAGCATGGATGCTACAGCGTCTACACGGATACCGTCTATGTGAAACTCTCTCAGCCAGAACAGCGCATTTGCTACTAAGAAGTTCTTCACTTCATTTTTTCCGTAGTTAAATATCTTGGTTCCCCACTCGGGATGCTCTCCCAGACGGGGATCGGAATGTTCAAAAATACACTGTCCGTCAAATTCTGCCAATCCATGAGCATCGGTGGCAAAGTGAGCCGGTACCCAATCCAAAATGACTCCAACACCCGCTTTGTGCAGCTCGTTAACGAGATACATAAAGTCTTTCGGGGTTCCGTAGCGGGAGGTGGGGGCATAATAGCCGGTCACCTGATAGCCCCAGGAGCCGTCAAAGGGATGCTCCGCAATTCCCATGAGTTCTACATGGGTGTATTTCATCTCTTTCAGATATTTCACGATCCGGTCTGCGAACTCACGGTAATTATAAAAACCTTCCGCAGTTCCGTTATTGGGATGCTTCATGAAAGAACCGATATGGCATTCATAAATAGCCATAGGCTCCTTGTTCATATCTTTCTGGTCACGGGCTTCCATCCATTTGGAATCCTTCCAGTCGAAGCCGGTGATATCGGTAACGATGGAAGCTGTTCCCGGACGGTACTCCGCATAATTGGCGAAGGGATCTGCCTTATACAGCTTTCTGCCATCTCTTGCATAGATCAGGTATTTGTACATCGTACCTTCCTCCACGCCGGGAATGAACAGCCCCCAGATACCGCCTTCTCCCAGCTTCTGCATGGGATGTGACTCCTCATTCCATTCATTGAATGTGCCAATGACATTCACCTGGGCTGCATTTGGTGCCCATACTCCGAAATAGACTCCCTGCATCCCATTTTCTACAGACAGATGTGCGCCCAATTTCTTATAAATGTCATAGTGCGTTCCCTGGGCAAAAAGATACTGGTCTGTCTCGGAAATAAATACCTTCTCCTTCGTCATAGCTGCGCCTCCCGTTATATATTTTTAACTATTCAGAACCCCATTCGCAAAATCGCATTTTCAATGCTTTCCTTTTGCTCATGTGGTTACTTCGCCCTATAAACATTGATAAATGTTCTTACGAATGCAAGCATTCGACGCCCATTTGTCAATGTTTACATGGCTCTGAATAGTTATACAAAATCTTTTTCGGTAAGAATGATCATATCCTCATCGTCATATCTCTTAGCAAACAGAACATCAAAGAAATGCTTTATTGTTTTCTTATTTGCATGGTAAATTGCTTCGTCCACAATTTGTTTTACATCTACTACCGTAACCACATGGTCTATGGTCTGCATGTCTTCAATTCTGGTATGCAATGCGAGAACTCCCAGTTCGTCGATGGAGTATTCCATCTCCCGGGCATATTGCCTGCCAAATGCTACCAGCGTGTCATTGCTGAGGGCTTCCACATCCATCCGAGAAGTGAAGCTTTCCTTCAGTTTTTTATGCTTTTCCAGGAAACGGTCTATCTCGCGCTTGGTGTCTTCCAGGATAATCACGATTCCCTGGTTTTCCTGCTGCAGTGCTTTATACAGGATGTTCACCGTAGTATCGTTCATCTCCGATGCTTTGCAGATGATAAGTGCACCGTTCTTCAGTTTTGACAGTGTATCGGCAGCATCTTTTTTATTCAGCGCATGTCCGGAAATTTTTGCAACTTTTCCGGAGAAATTGCTGTCGGTCGCCTGGATCTCGCGAATCATATTTTTTGCCAGCGATAAGGTATCCATGCCCTCTTCTCCGGTAATGATCACATTGCCGGTATAGGCAGCCAGGCTGATATTATCGATGGCTTTGACTAACTGTTCTCTTGCGGACTTACTCTGAATAAAGGGAGCATATAACTCACGTTCTTCTCTGGTAAGCGCACGGACTTTTGCTTTGTCTCTCTCCACTGTTGGATGTTCCGGGGTCTCGGTCTCCTCAGCAAATTTTTCTTTCGAAATCGATTCTACGGATGTTTTTTCCTCTATGGTTTCTTCCGAAAGCTCTTCAACAGAGTCCTTGGAAGACTGCTCTTCGAATTCATCGAAAACCTCTTCTACAGATTCGGCTTCCACCGCAGTCTCTTCTGTCGGTTCCTCCTCCGCTTCGGTTGCCGCATTTACATCCGTGATCTCTTCCAGTTCCTCTACTTCATCGTTCTCTGTAATAGTATCGGTAGTGTCCGCAGTATCAGCGGCATCTGTCTCCGCTGCTTTTTCTTTTTCCAGCTTCTCTAACAGCCCGTCTCTTACTGCCTGCTCAAATTCTGTAAACATCGCACCGGTCTGCTGTAGTACATGCTGGCGAACCTCTTCTTCTCTCTTTTCGAGGTTCTCCTGCTTTTTCCGCTCCCACTCTGCCAGAATATCTTCAATATTCATCTGTCCGGTAATCTGTTTCTCGATGCTTTCCGCTTCAGGCATTACCAGACTGATCTGACCATCGGATTCCTGTGCCAGTACATTTGCCAGTTCCTTGGGCGGCTCCACCGGTGCGGTCACCTCATGCATTTCATGAATTTCTTCGACAGGAGTCTTAGGCTCTGCTGTGGGCTCCACTTCTGCTTCCGACAATTCCGGTACGACATCCGGTCTCTTAACAGGAGCCGGTTCTTCCGGCAGAATCTCTTCTGTCTCTACCTCCGGAACCTGAGACAGGTCACCGATCTCTCCGGTCTCGCCGAAAAATACTTCCGATCCTTCGATCTGTTCGGTCTCCGGCTCCAGATCATCCTCACCGGCTTCTGCAAGCTCCGGATAATCCAGAGATTCAGTATCGGAATCCGTATCCATCATAGGTGCTACGATGGAACGGGTAATAGAATCGGAGGTCGTCTTAGCGGTGTCTTCTTTGTGTTCATCGCCGAGGACTTCTCGAAGTCCCGCTGCAAGCTCTGCCTGCAGATTGATGGTATTATACTGACCGACGTCCATCGTCTTCACGTGGATATCAAAATCATCCTGTTCCGGCTGTGCGGCTGTCTCCTGCACCGGCTGCTGTACAGGTTCATAGACCTGCGTATCCCCGGATACCTGATCATAATTATCATCCTGAACATAGCCCTGACTCTGGTCGTAGCATCCGTCCTGGGGATAATCCTGAGAATAGTTCTGATCATAACCCTGATTCTCGCTATAACCGTTATCCTGCACATAGTTCTGTGTCGGAATATAGCTTCCGGGCTCGTCAAATCTGTGGTCGTATTTCTCCTGCTGTTGCGGAGTCAGCGGCTGATGAAGCATTTTCAGTTCCATTGCCTTGATAACATATTTGCCCTCACCAAACCAGAGGATCAGTTCATCACATTCCTCTACGCATCTGGCGGCCAATCCTACTCTGTGGTACAGATATGCCAGCTCGTATGCCCATTTCTCTCTGTAATCTCTCTTCTTCAGTTCTTCCAGAACGGCGATCCGCTCTTCCAGACTTACGTCCTGGGCTTCATATAATTTATACTGTAAAATATATCTGCCGGTATCCTTGGGTGCCACCTGCACAAATTCCTTGTAATACTCGATTGCCTGCACATACTCTTCCATTTTAATGGAAAGTTCGCACAGAGAATAGCAGATGGTTCTTCCGCCAGGATGACGCTCGTATGCCAAAAGCAGCATATCTCTGGCATCTTCGTATCTTCGATTAATCTTATACAAATCACTGATCGTGCACAACGTCATAACGCTCCTCACACGACGCCAGTCGATGGTATCGGCAATTTCTGCAGCCTGTGCATATTCGCCTCGACTGATCAGTTCCTTAATCTCTTTCACTCTTAATGTATATTCACTCTTATCCAAGGTATTTCGCTCCCTTAACCTTTTCTCGTCCTACGTTTATCATTTTCCTCAAAGCACACTATCCCACTTTTTCTTATCCAGTGTATCATAGTCACTATGCCTATGTCAAAATCAAACTGGGGAAAATGTAGTGTAAATAGAAAGTAAGTGAAATATCCATAAACGCCCGCAGCGAACGGAACATCCGCCGTGGGCGTTTTGTTTTTTCTAAATAACTCAAACTGGTTAAAATAGTATCTGAATCCGTGAAATTCAGTTGATTTTTTTACAGGATGTCATTTCCCTGAATTTTTTGAACGCGACTGCCTGAAGTTCTCAAAGAAAGACCTATATTCTACCATACAATGAGCAAAACAGTTTGATTCACTTGCTGTCAATCTTCCGTGCAATGACGGCCAATCTTCCGTTCTCTCTGGAATATTCACAGGTAGACAATGTCAGCAGCTTCGTTCCCGTCGCCGGCAGATCCTCGCTGCTTAGCCAAGTAGCATATGCGGTGCATTGCCGGATGAATTCCTCATATGTCTCATCCTCCATATCAATATACGTATAATATGGAAATTCTCTCATCTCTTCCACAGACATCGTCAGGACAAAGAGCAGACGATACTCTTCACTGCCCTGCAGAGTCTTAAGTTCAATCACAGGATTTTCCTCACAGAACTGTGCGTCTTTGTATTGCATCAGGTTCTGGAACATACTTTTATCTTTCATATTATGTCCGTAGATTATGAGATTCTGTGAATTCTCTATATCACAGTTTACGTCCAGAAATGGTGTTCCGTGTGCATTTTCTTCCCTGCTGAAATCATGCGTCAGGTAGTAATCATTATCCTCCTTAGTCTGCATGACAGGATAGTCAATGGCTGTTCCGGGGATTCTGATCCAGCCCACCAGCTCCTCATTTTGCTTCTGCAGCTGGGTCAGAAAGCTCTGACCGCTTTTTTCTTCTGTCTCTTCTACCGCTTTTGCATCTTCTGCCAGCTGCGTATATAGCTTCTGCGTCTGTACAGATGCGTCATAAATCTGCCAGAACTTCCATAATCCCAGTATCATCACCATCACACAAATGGGATAAATAATTTTTTTTAATTTCATTTCTTATCCTTTTTGTGCTTGCGCAGGTATCGCTCAATCACCTCGAAGAGAATCATAAACAGACCTGCGCCGGCTGCCAGTTGGAGCCAGAACAGAGGATTCTGTGTATCTCCGGTTTTCTTTGCACTCTTTACATTCACATTCCGGTTGGTACCATTAACATCATCGATATTCTTAGCAACGTCGGCATTCTCTGCATTGCTGTCGTCTTCATCATCACGGTCCGAATAATGAATCTTTTCGTTCTTAACAATGATAGTAGTCTTTGTATCATCCAGATAAGCACTGCCATTCGAGCTAAATTTATCAATGGTGCCATCTTCTGCTACATGGAAGCTCAGCTCGACATTGCCGGTATATCCTGAAGGTGCACTGGTTTCTGTCAGCGTATAGGTATGACCTACTGCTACTTTGCCCACCGGCAATAATAAAATACCGTTCTGTGCTGTTACCGTATATTCACCTGCTGTGGAGCCATCTGCCAGCCCTTTTGCGTATTCGCAGTCACCGCTGCAGGTATCCGTAAGCCGGAATTTTGCTCCGCTGAGTGGTTCTCCGCTGTCTCCGATCTTACGGATATAAAGCTTAATCGCCTCATCTTGCATGGTCACCGTATCACTGACCGTCGTGCCTCCATCTCCTTCAATGATCTGTACCTTGCCCTGTCTGTCCATGGTAAAGGCTATGGAATCCGTCTTCAGCTTGTAGCCTGCCGGTGCCTTCACCTCTACCAGATGATAGGTTACCGGATCGCTGCCTTCCTCATTGTCCACAGGCAGACCGTAGGCATTTACCTTACCGTCTGCGCCGGTGGTCACACTTGTTACCTTTTCAGTATCTGCAGGTGCAGCATAGAAGGCAACCTTTTCCACCTTGTATCCGCCCTTACCGTCATCCTCATGTACCTCGAATACGGCACCGGCCAATCCACGGGCGGTCGTCAACCCTGCCTCTTTATCCACAACATTAATCTTGGAGAAGGTGACGCTGTTCATTTCATCCACCATAGTCAGAACATTGTCTGCCAAATTTGTGCTGTCACTCCATCCGCTCTCATTATCTGCCTCCGGCGTACCGCCTCCGGTCCATACGTAAACCTTTGACTCTGTTCCTTCTGCGGCAGATACAGAAACCTCTCCGGACAGCTTGAAAATAATATCATCTGCAACTTTGTAGCCTTCCGGTGCACTCTTTTCATGCAGAATATAGACGGTATTTTCCTTCAGTCCCTCTACATTCCAGCTGCTGTTGTCACCATCTAGTGTTCTCACAGGCGTTTCTGTAACTTCAGTGCCTTCATAAATCTCAAGAACTGCACCACTTAATAGTTCACCGCTCAGATTCTTTGGATCACCGATCTTCCTGCCATCCTTGATATCATTGCGTTTCGCTACCCGGAATGCCGTCTTCTCATTCTTTACAACGGCCTGCAGAACAAGCTTTCCTTCTGCCGTCACTACTTCTGCACTGCTCACCAGCTCCGTATTGGTATATGTAACTTCTATCCGATTGTTGGAATTCACCGCAAATGCAAGCACCTTCGTTCCGGCAAAGCTTTCTGCAGCACTATCGTTTTTAGTAATATAGCCATCAGGTGCCTTCACCTCACGCAGGACATATGTGCCCTTGGCAGAGATGTCCGGCTTCACGGCAGGTGTGGTGATGGTCCAATCCTCTCCTGCAGCATAAAGCAGACCGTCTGTATCCGTCACATACTTCTTTGTCCACGTCGTTCCAGGATCATTAATGGACGTATAGGTCAGGGTAAATCTTGCGTCTGACAGCTTCGTCTCTGCCGATGCACTGTCTATCTTCGTCAGCTCCAGTGTCTTGGCATTGCTTGTCACATGATCGTTTTTCACCGTAATGGTATTCGTATCCGCAGTGATGACGACATGGCCGTCTGTAACCTCGCCCTCCTTCAGCTGCGCATAATCATTGTAATTTAGTGTGCTTCCTCCTATTTTCTTTTCAATCTTAAAGTAAATCTTATCTAACAGCAGGTAATCTGCGGATGCACCGGCTTCAATCTCCTCCAGGTAGTAATTGCCAAGTTCAAGTCCATAGTTCAAAGTAAGACCGCTCGTCTGATTGATTATTCCTGTGCACTTGTTCAAATCAATGATGCCGTTTTCATCAGTGGTCAGATATCCGTCCTCTCCGGTTGTGCTTGCAGGCAGTACCGACTTCGCATTGACAGGATTACCCTGCGCATCCAGACTGTCATACTTATAAAGCCGGAAGGAAATATCGGCAATGGTACTGCCTGTCTTTGCATCGATCTTCTTGATGAGGATATTCTTCAGCTGCTTGGACGTATCCCGCAAAACAATGGTGCTGCCGCCTGCTGCCGACTCGTAATAGTTCTCCGTATCCTCTCCGCCAGCCTGTGTCGGATTATCTTTTGCCTCTGCCCCGCCGGTTATGGTAATAGTGCTGTCCGTGCCCATGGTAAAGGTAATGGACTTTGCGACATTGTAGTCTCCGTGCACACTGGCTGCAGGCTCTGACAATGTATAGCTCTTGCCGGCAACCAGAAGTCCCTGGATTGTCCAACCGCTTATAGTGCCCGTACCGCCATAGGTGACATAGCTGTTCAGCACAGTGGTACCGTCTGTCTTTGTTGCCGCCTTGGTGCTGTCAGGATACAGGCGAATGGTAGTTTCCCCTGTAGGGAAGGTATTACCGGTTCCGTTTACGGTCAGTTCCAGATAACCATTCTCTGCCAGCTGTGCATTTTGACCGAATTGATCCAGCTTGTATACCGTCAGCTTCTCTGGCGTATTCGGCCACTGCTGATTGTTAAGACCGGAGATTGTCCCCAAATTCTCCATATAGCTGTTGGTCAGAATCTTCTGTTCTTCCTCACTGCTCAATTGTAATTCCGGTATCGTCAATGTTCTGACAGTGGTATCTGTCTGATAGCCCGCCGGTGCGGACAGCTCCTTGATGTAGTACTTTCCTGACAGCAACGTGTACTTATACTCCGGATAAGTACTCTTCTGCGTTGTGTCTGTAACCTCTCGCAGATATGGAACTGCTGAAGCTCCGGTACCCTTTGACAGGTTCAGGGTTTTTCCATCCTGTGTCTGATCGGTCAGCACAAATACAGCTTCATCGCTTCCACCGGCAGCCTTGGGAACCATGCCCGCTACCTGTATCGTGCATTCCGGATCTGTATAGATGCCAAAGTATGCGCTGTCCTCACCTTCTGCTCTCTCATGGGTATCCAATGTGGTACCTTTATCCGTCACCTTAGTAAAGCTTACAACCCCTCTGCTTTCCAGATTATACGCCGGTTCACCAATAGTACTGGCACTGCAGGTATCTCCAATTGCATGACCGGCTGGCTGCGTCGATGCTGCAACATAATCTGCCTTCAGCATCAGAACCAGACTGCCGATGCCGGATGTGCTGATCCATGCTGTTCCATGCTCTCCAGTATCGGCAAGCTTTCCGAGGGTGGTGCTTCCGGTGCCTATGGTAAAGCTGACACCATTCTTCCATACACTGTAGCCGCTGACCGTGGTTTTCTCCACCAGCGTATAGCTGCCGGCTACCAGATATTTCTGCTCATTTCCGTACTTGCCGTTGGTATTCTCAAGGTTGCCATTGGCATCTGTGGTAACGTTAGATACATAAAGCTTCTTGCTGTCTCCGGTGCCCTGATAGATATCAAACGTAACACCCTCAAGACTGACCTCGGTTTCCTGCTGCCCATCCTCTTTCGTTCTTGCCTGCACGCTGGGAGACAGATAGGCTGCCTTTTTACTCAGGTTGACGAAACCATAAATCATGCGGTTCGTCACCGTTGTCTGGGTATCACCGAATACAGGCGCATCATGCGATGCTGTCGTATTGCTACCGGTATCCCCATAGCAATAGCTGACCATATAGGCTCCATTTGTGGCTGTTTCCGCATTCACGGTTTTCCCATTGATGCTGGTCTCCACTGCGCGGTAGGTGATTTTCTTTCCTTCTTTTGTATATTTCGGCAGATTCTGCCATGCGCCCGTTTCTGTGGCATTGGCGTCCTTTGAAGACAAGGTAACCGTACTATAACCCGTCTTGCCCTGGGTGTTCACATCGCTCCATTCATCTACAGCAGTTACATCACTCCATGTATTCTCACCGTCAATCTGCTTCTGAAGCTTAAATACTGCCGTAAAGCTTCCCTTACTGTCCTTCTCTGCCTCACTGGCATTCTGCCAGATTTTCTTTACGGTATAGCTCTGAGTTTCCAGGTTGATGAAGGTATACTTGGTAACATTGTTTGCATCCTTCTCTTCCACAGAGTCCATAATCTTATAGCCACTCAGAGAATGCTCCTCCACCTTGTATTGCAGTTCTTCTCCATCCCGATTGTACTTGGGCAGATTCTTCCAGCTGATGGACTGTGTGGAAGCGTCGGACTGCAGGGATTGCAGGACCTCCTGTCCTGCATAGCTATGCCATGTCTCTTCTGTTGTTGTCTTATACAGCAGTTCAAATACAGCCGTGGCAGCCGGCGAACCCGCATCCTTTATCCAGCTCTTATTCACCTTAACACTTTCCGACGGATTGTCCGTTCTCAGAGTGTTTGTGATTGTGCTTATATTGCTGCCGGCATCACTGTTATAAACGTGAGCCTGACTATTAGCCGAATAATCTGTATTATCAATATAATTCTGTGCACCCTTTGGCTTAGTTCCTATCTGGTCCGCCGTATCATCCGCATGAACCTCCACTGCACGGAAATACAGGGAGTAGGATACATAGCTTTTTCCACCAGTTCCGATTTCAATCTCTGCTATAGGCAGATCCTCCAGCTTCTTCTTCCATTCATCCTCTTTGGTAATGGTAAAGGTATAAGCACTGCCGTCTGCATTGCACACATCCTCCCATTCACCCAGCGTCTGGTCTTTCTGCTGTCTCCGCTTCTGCAGCTTAAAGGTAAGAGAATCCGGTCTGGACTGATACAGGTCATTACTGTCTCCCACCCACACCTTCTCTACATACAGGGTGGTGTCACTCAGGGTGTTTACCACATTGGTCTGCTTGTCATTTTGGACCGTGTACTCCAAGCTATAAGCGCCGCATTTTCCATCCTCTACCTTTATACCACCGATGGCTGTCTCCACACAGCGATAGTGATATGTATTTCCATCCTTGTCGGTTGTAGGCAAGTTCGTAAAGGTATATTCCCAGGAATTATTCTTGGTATTCTTAATGACATTAGCACTTGTCAGCGTCTTGGAAACAATCCTTACTCCATCGTCATTGGTAGTGTCACTGGGAAGACCTGATTTTATTTGGTCGTCTGTTACCACGATATCCTGCCAGTTGTCTTCGGATGGATTCTCCTGTGTGGTACGCTGCAGCTTTACAGTGACGGAGGTCGGACGCAGATTATATTTATTGCTGCCGTCCATCCAGTCCTTCCGCACATAATAGCTTCCGCTGTATTCATTCTTCAGCTCCGGCATAGTAACAGTATCCTGGCTATTCGGCTGCACACTGACAGTCTTCGCCTGGGCATACCCCTCTACCTTTCCCTCGGAAAGAGAATAGCTGTAGGGCATACCATTGGCTGCATAACGGGACAGGTTGTAGATCGTATAGGTCCATTTGGCTGCCTTACTCTTGTCCTCTCCATAATCCCAGACAATATAAGGTGTCTTTACTGAGGGATCCGCCTTATCCTTAACTTCGAGTTCTACAACAGTCTCATCAACCTTATTGTTCTGACCTTTTTCATTGGCTGTATATCTCCTCAGTGTCAGGCTGATTGTATCAGGTCTTGATCCTTCAAAATTAAGATAATCGTTCCATAGCTTATCACCGGCTATATTCACCAGTCCGGATTCTGTATAACTGTTGGTAGTGCCAACCGGCGTATCCGGTGCTTTTTCCGTATCCCATCCATCCGGCAGACTGATAATATCAATTCGGTCATTTTTTTGTAGCTCACTAAGCAGTTCCTCTGTGATGGTCAATGTCTTACCAGGACCTGTGATGATCTTGTTGCCCGCCAGACTTCCATCTACTATGCCCTCCTCGTCCGTGTAGGTAACGGCATATCCGTCAATATCCTTCTCCTCAATATAGTAGAAATATTGCGCACCGCTGGGAGAATATACCAGCAGATCCGTAAAGGTATGGGATACCTCTCCGTTCACTGCCTCTGCTATTTCTGCCGCAGAAATCTGATAGCTTGCGATCTGTACAGCCGTATTATCATCCTTACCTGCCTCATAGCGATAGAGGGTGTATGTAACAGAAGGATACTTTGCTTCTTCATTTCTCAGATTCTCTCTGCCGGTCCATTTTTTGGTTACCGTAATGGTGCGACGGTTAATATCATTTCTAAACTTATTGGATAAGGTCCCATTGGTGTTGATCTCGTTATACAACTGGCTGGAAATCGAGTCGTTATCCGCGAACGTCTCTCTCACCAGATAGCTGTAGCGTTTACCGTCTGCATCAAATTTCGGCAGCATATAGGTACTCTCTGCCTGTACGAACAGCCCATCCTTCACCTTCTGATCCAGCGCCTCCTGGGTCTTGTCTGTCGTATCAGGGAAAGAATAAGACGTCTTACCGCTGCCGCTCAAATGTGTGGTGTCCACCAGGGTCAGCCTGCCGTTTTCAACCAACTCCGTAATCTGTTCATCGGTCATTTCCTGCAGATTGGTAATGCTGTCATCAGTAGTGCGATACAGAGTAATGATCGGATCCGGCAGACTGTCTGTGTGATAGCTGCTGATGCCGGACCAGGTCTTCTTGCCCTCTACCATCATAGAACCTACAATGGTATTGGTGAATACCTCGTAGGTATCCTGCAGTGTATCATTAGAGCCCAAAATTGCGACATTCACCGTCTTCGTCTGCGTCTCGGAGGTATAAGTGCCCATAACGGTCTTGCCGTCATTATTCATCCGCTCTGTAAAGACATATACCCAAGCCTTACCATCTGCGTCATACATAGGAAGATTCTCTACTGTAAATTTCCAGTTGTAATCTGTCTCATACTCTCCGGCACTGCTCTCAGAATAGGGTGTCTGCAGCAGATCCTTATACTGGTTATAAGGCTCGTAGCTACTCAACTGCTCCACCGGTGTATTGGGATTCTCATTGTAATCATCTTTCAGATAACGATACACACTGATATAAAGATCCGGTCGATTGGTAATGTCAATGGCCGCATCATTCCAGAACTTGTATGCCGTATGGCTTGTTGTACCGGAAATTGTATTTTCAAAGCCAAAGGTAATGGTTTGTGTCTTGCCGTTCTCCGTCGATGTTATATCCAGCTTCTTCTGACTGTAGCTGTATTTCTTCGTACTGGTGCCAGAGACTGTGCTCTGGTTGTCGTCCCCTTCGTCGCTGATGCTGCTCTGGGACTCATTTTCACTCTGCTCTGCCACTTCGTCCAGATTGTAGCTATAGGGAACAGCTACCGTGGAGAACATCTCCAGGCCGCTTACCTTAAAGCTCCAATTCTCTGCCGTATTCGCCTTAGCAGCGGTGGAAACCTTGATAATACCGGTGTCATGATTCAAGGATACATTGCAGGAATCATCCAGTGCAGTAATCGTTACGGTATCCGGAATATTCTTGTAGACATCACCGTCCCGACAAAGCTGGAACTCAATGGAATCGTTACGAAGTCCATTGACGTTTTTGTCATCCTTCCAGGTCTTGTTCACAACCAGTTCTGTTGTGCCGCATCTGATATTGGTAAAGAGCACACTGGCATCACTGGGATCAACCGTGGTAGTTACTGTGTAGCAGCGGCTGCTGTTTTCAGCTGTGCCGGAGAGACTGTATTGGTTTGTGCTTCCGGCAGCGCTTAAAAGCTGTCCATAGGTATACTCTGCCGCCTGTGCGCCGTCCTCATCCTGCGAGCCTACACAGTATTCCAGCACAAGATAATCATTCATGGCCAGTTTAGAATTTTCTGCCTCTTCCTTGCCCAGAATTGATTTATCCACATCCTTGTAGGAAACATATGCTGTGAATGCCCCGGAGCTATTCAGCTTGACTTCGTAATACTTCAAGCCCAAATTATCAAGATTTACTATATCTTCTGTGCCATAGTTACTGCTGCTATTTTGCAGGATCTCCTTCACCTGGCTGCGCAGGTAAATGCGTACCGTGACATCCTTGTGATTATCCGTGCTGTCTCCATTGTCCTGCCATATCTTGCTGATCGTGACAAAGCCTCTGCCTTCGTCATTTATGTCATTGGTAACCTTTGTCTGATCCGGTGTGCGATTATAAACCTGTGACCAGGAATAGTTTTTATTCGCATCAGAAATTGAAACGAGCGTTCCATCCTTTAGTACAAACCCTACCTCTGTTGCCTTGTAGTAATATTCGTAGCCTTCCTCATCATACTTATCCAGCTCCTTTGCTGTCTCTTTCCAGGATGTGTTATCCTCCACTGCATCAACTGTCCAGACACTGCCTCCTTCCGGATTCTTTACCTCCTCATAATCTGCCGGTGAACCGTCTGCCTTATTCTTGGTGGATCTGCGCTCCAATTTGAATTGAATGGATGCTATCTGTTCCACTCTCTCCATTTCCGTTTTGCTCTTGCATATATTACTGCCCCATATCTTAATCAGATCATACTCTCTCTTGGCAGTAATGGTATTGGTCTGAGTATAGCGATACTCTGTCATTCCGTCTGCCAGCGTTACTGCACCCTTGACAGAGGTCTCCACGTTGTAGGTATTTCCATCCGGATCCGTGATGGTCGTCTTTCCTTCTGTTGTTTCCGTCGTCCATCCGTCAATACTTTCCTCAATGATGGCGCTGCTCATGTCATAAGGCTTACCTTCACTGTTAAAGGTATTGATATAATATACCTTTTCGCCCTGGACATTGACAGATGTAAAGCCGGAAATGGTCTGTGCATTTGCCTTTTCTTCGTCTTCCAGCACTTCATAGGAATCTGCAGTATCCGAGTAAACCGTCAACTCGTCATATGTTATTCCGCCATCTGCACTTGCTTTGATGACTGCCTTTACCTTTACTCCGCTGATGCCATCCAGACCGGAAGGATTCTGCCACAGCTTCGTGACGGAAACAGCTTCCTTTTTACGGCGCACGTTGGTAATGGTGCCATTGATGGGTGCGCCATTTTTATAAGTTTTTTCGCCGTCGGAATATTGGACTTCATATTCTTCTGCATTCTCACCGGAGAGGCTCTCCCTGACAAAGTAGACATATTCGTAACCGTGGTCATCATAAACTGGCAGTGTAAAATCTGCAGGAAGTCCACTGACCTTACTGGTATCAAATATAATCGACTCCGTATCTTCACCAGAGAGCTTATAGCTGAGAACATTCTCTATGGCTTTCCCCTGTGCATCTGTAGTCTGGCAAATTACCTGACTGGCCTTGCCGTTGGTATAGGCATCGTCAAGGTCGGTGGCTTCTTTCTCGACATAGCGCCACAGTGTTACCGTAGAGGCCGGTCTTACGGAAGCACTTCCCGTAGGATCCTTCCATTCCTTCTTAGCCTCGAAATTCACAGCTCCGGTCAGCACCTGCGTAATGGTTCCGCCATTGTGGCATCTGGAAATATCACTACCGAAGCTTCCGGTAGCATTGTCATAATTGGCCTTATAGGATGCATTCACCTGTTCCGGTGAAACCGTTCCATCCGCCTCCATGGTTCCCTGCACGAGAACGTAATCATATTCTCCATTCTCACTGCTATATCTGGGTAGATTCTCAATGCTGAGCTTCCATTCGGAGCCTGACTCCGTAATCTGTAGTTTAGCATCTGTCACCACTTCATAGGTGCCTGTGCCTACCCGGCGATAAACATGAAGCTTGTCCTTAACCTGATCAGTGGTGGGCCTGCTGCCCTGCTCATCTGCATCATTCCATTTCATTGAAGCAGTGAACTGTGTCTGTTCCGAAAAAGTAAAGGTGCGCTCATCCTCATTGTCCGTATAGGAAGAAACATAGCTTTCCGGATTTTGCCGCACTTCTACTTGCCATGACACCGCATTGCCGTTGGCATCGGCTGCCGGAAGTCCCTTATAGCTGTAGGTGCGCTGCGCAGACTGGGAGCTGTCAAAGGTAGGTGCCTTCCCGGACTCAATATTCAGAGAGGCATAATCAGCCTCCGTCAGCTCCTTATATTCGCCATCACCCACTTTGAAAAGAAGCCGGAAGTTGCTTTCCGTCAATGCAGGGCGATTTATATTTTCATTATCATTCCATTTTGTATAAAATGTCAGGGAAACATTCTGACTGGTGTTGGATGTGGTAATAGTGACATCCGTTCCCTCACTGATGGTTCCCTGTGCACTGTCCTTCATCGTGGTGGTTTCCGTACCTGCCGTAACGACATACTTATTATCAAAGTAATACCCCTCTGTGGTCTTCTGGGAAAGGTTATAGGAAATACCAACCGGCACCTGAATCGAAGTGGGACTTCCCGCATTTACCTTGTATTCCTTCGAAATCTCACGTCCGCTGTATTCATTGCCATTAAGCTGCGGGTTGGTGAATTTCACTGCCATGGTAAATTGCCCGCCGACAGCCTCCGGTATCACCGTAGGCTGCATGGTCAGCGTCTGTGTTTTCAGCCCGATGACCAACGTGCTAATAAGAGTGTTGCCTTGAATGGCACTCTCATTAAACTCCATGGGTGTTTTTGTTTCATAATATGGCTGTGAGCATTCACACGTTACCTTATATCCTGTAACCGAAGCCAGTACCGTAGTTCCATTTTCATCTGTCACTTCCACCGACTTAGGAACATTAACAATGGTAAAGTGGCCGCTACCATTTCCATCATGGTAGAATTTCAGATAAAAATCTTCCTTGGGAACACTGTCCTGGGCCTCGTAGGTATTGGTATAAGTTACGCCATTCACTTCATAGGTCTGAACAATCTTAATCTTCTCATCAAACTCGTTCGGTCTGACCAAAGCTTGCCAGTCTGTGCCATCGAGTTTTTCACTAAATTCAATGCCGGAGCAGGTGATGCTGAGCTTGTCGATGTCTGCTGCCGGTTCCGGCTCTGACTCCGACTCTTCGCCGAATACCAGCTTATATTCTGTTCCAAGCACGTCAAAGGAGCAGGTTCCATTCCCTGCTTCCAGTGCTTCCTCCAAGGAGAAGGAAATATGCAGTCTGCCTGTCAACGTACTCTCGTTTTCCGAAAGCTCCTGCAATGTAACAGTTACCTTACTCTCTCCCCCATCCTGTGCCTGCACATCGCAGGAATACCAAGAATCCTCCGCCTCCACAGAGACATCCTTAAGAGCCGAAGGGAGTGAGAATTCTATATAATCCCCGCTGCACATGCCTCGTTCGGAATCCGTTGCCTCACAAGTGAAAACAATATCAAAGCCTGCCTTATAGGACGGTGCATAATCTGCCTCCACCGAAAAGTTATAGACCGTCTGTCCGTCCGTGTCCTCTGCAGAAGCAATCAGTTTGCTGCCGTCTTCTCCCAGCACCCACAGATTCTCCATTGAAAGGTGGAAACTGGTGGATTCCAGATCACTGCTCTGACTGTCGTCCTGGGTAATCTCTGGCTGGGTAATCTCTGTGTCACTCATTGCCGCATAGACCGCAGTATCCACATTGGATACCACCATCAATGCCGCCAGAACCCCCGCTAACAACCTGTTTCTAACTTGTCTTCTCATTTCGTATCATCTTCCTTCGCTGTGTTAAATATTCCTCCCCCTTATTTTTCGGCAAATCAATATTTGTGCTTATCATACACACTGATCTCATCACCGATCTGTACTTCAATCACCTGCAACTCCGTATCGGCAATAATCGTGTGTTTACATCCGGCCTTCATAGTCAGCACGTCGCCAACCTTCACAGCTTGTTCCACATCATCGATCACTGCACGACCTTCTCCGGCAATTACTGTCCATACTTCGTCACGAAAATCATGGCTGTGGTAATTCATCTGATGTCCCGGGTTCAATGTCACTTTGATAGTCATGCTGTGATCCCGTACATCTAGCACCCGAAAGCTTCCCCAGGACTTTTCCGCGAACATTACCTGTTGGTCGAACTGATTCACATACGGTTTGATATAGCTGGACTGTTCCTTATCTGATACCAGAATTCCCTCAGGGCTGGCTGCCACAACAATATCTTTTAATCCCATACACAGAATTGGCACATTCAGCTCATTCACCACATGCACGTTCTCACAGGTGTCATTCAGAACTCCCTCACCGACACAATTGCTGTCCATTGCCTCTGTTAATGTATTCCAGGTTCCCAGATCTCTCCAGGCTCCAGCAAAACGCATTACTTCTATCTCGGGTTCCTTTTCCACTACAGCATAGTCGAAACTGATCTTCTGTAATATATCATATTTTTGAAACAGGTCTTCGTAATCCTTAAAATCAATCAAATCGTGTGCTCGCTTCAATACATATCCAAGTCTGAAAGCAAATACTCCACCGTTCCACAGTGCCCCCTGCGCAATATACTCTTCTGCCACTTCTTTGGTAGGTTTCTCCCTGAACATCGTCACGCGACTCAGCGGCTCCGCAGTCTCCGGTATAATATAACCGTACTTTTCACTGGGATAGGTAGGCTCAATTCCCATCAGTACAAGATTCGCATCTGATACTCCCGCACGATCCCCCAAGCCTTTCAATGCTTCAAAATAGTCTTTCTCCACATAGGGGTCCACCGGGCAGATCACGATGGGCTCATTCTCAGCTACGCTCTGCATATCTTTCAGGTAGGCTGCAGCCAAGGCGATTGCCGGGAAAGTGTCTCTGCGGCAGGGCTCCACACTAATCCCAACGTTCTCTTCCAGCTGATTGTTGATGGCAGATACCTGAGATTTCGACGTTGCAATCGTGACTACAGCTTCCGGATCTACCATCTTGATCTGTCGGTATATCCGCTGTACCATGGACTCTAATGTCCCGTCACTCTTACGGAATATTTTAATAAACTGTTTAGAGCGGATATCATTGGACAATGGCCACAATCTCTGTCCCGATCCTCCGGATAATAATACTATATTCATAACTGTCCCTTTAACACCTTCTCTCTTTTTGCCAGTTTTCTGTCATGTTTTGCCATGATCTCTACCAATTCCGCGTAGGATCTCCCTACAGAGATTGTCCACATCTGTCGGGCGATACCATTTCGGATTCACACATACCAGCATCTTGCCGGTCTGTGCATCATAACCTTTCTCATCTACACTACACTGGTACCTTCCCAGCGGATCTGAATGTCGTTTACTGCAAATGCTCGCTCTGTAAAATCACGAACCGTATGCTGCTCTCCGGTAGCAATGACTAACTTCGCACTTGAATAAGTGCCTATGCACCTTGAAAATTCAATAACTGGCATAAAAATAGCATGAAACCGTCAGATTTTGGTATAATTGAGT
>CAVFMG010000007.1:34294-39627 GCA_963623435.1 Odoribacter splanchnicus | reverse complement strand
TTCTGAAAATCTTGGAATTTTCAGGGTTGCATTACTGTTTATTTGTCAAAGATCAAAACCTCTTGCTCCGCAAGAACTGTGTTTCGTTGCTGTCGTTCTCAGCGGCAACTCTGATATCATATCATGTCCGCTTTCGTTTGTCAACAACTTTTTTAGAAACTTTTTGTCTTGAAAAACTTTTGTTTTTCACGGCAGATTTTAATATTACCACGTCTGCCAGACATTGTCAACAACTTTTTAGAAATCTTTTGAACTTCTCATAAGTTGTTTTGTTATCTCAGCACTGCCTCAACAACGAATCTGAGTATATCACCCCATATACCACTTGTCAACATTATTTTTTGAATTTTTTGCACAAATTATCCCCTGCTGCGAAAATTCCGCAAAAGCAGGGGATAATCATCACTTTTTTATTCTATTTTACGAAGAAAGGAAGCTTTTGTCCGAGTTGTTCGATCAGGTATGCCAGGTAATTGTTTTCATACAGACATGTAAGGATCTTGCTGTCTCTGGTGTAATCTACGATCACCTGTCCCAGCGTTCCCAGGTCTCTGAAAATGCTAAATGCATATATTATCCAAACAATTAGAACAGTTTCTAATATTCCAGCCACAATACCTAGTAATTTGTCCAGACTATGCACTATAGGTAGATTTGAGATCATTTTTGCAGAGAAGAACACCACGTTGAGCAAATGGTGTACCAACCCAATGGCTGACAATAACAACAAGGTGATAATCACGTTGAAAAACTTTCCATCAGCGTAACTGCTCGCTGCATTTCCCATCAAGAACAGTACCACGCAGGTGATCAGTAGAGAAATCAGAGAAATCAAGGATCTCACCATTCCCTTTTTATAGCCGTCCATCACCATGCAAAGTAAAATCACCGCTGTAACAATAAGTAATAAATTCAGATTCATTCGTATACTCCTTTATTTTAACTGTATCGTATCTATAGTATTATCCGTAACCAGGTAATATTTGTAGGATCCTCCCGCAGGAAGCATGAGTCGCACGCTCTTACCAAAGTTCCCTCTGTATTTTTCCACGCCTTCCATGGTGAAGATCTGACATTCCGACTCGTTATAGATCACCATGGCATCTTCTTCAAAAAAGATATCCGTGTAATCCACATCAAAATAGTAGCTTCCCACTTTTGCCGCTGAAGTATTATATACATCCAGGCGGTATTTGGTCTCCGCCTGATCCGACTGGAATACCAATCCTATGTATTTCTCACTGTAGAAGACCGACTGGATTTCCTCATCATAGAGATACTCTCCGGTCGTCACCGGCTTCTGTGATCCGCCAAAGATCATCAGACGGCTGTCACCTACAGCGAAAGCAGTATCATTGTTCATGAACTGTACTTTCGGAACGACCAAGTCGGAATAGGTATAGGCACTGACCATATAATCGCTCTGGTTCGCGCCTACCGGACCGAAATTGTAAAATACCACGTTGGATTTCACCACGCCCGCATCTACATACAGATAGCTGACCGCCAGCAATTCTCCACTCGGCGACAAGCTGATGGAGATGGGATATCCGCCGTCGTTCATATGTGCCTGTCCTGTGTAGCTGTTGCTGCCGTCCGCTTCGTAGGTCATGATCCATGTTGCATCGGTGTCTGCCAGTGTCGCCGTGACTCTGCCGGTCTCCGCTACGGTAAGATTGCGGATCGGCATGGTCGTGGTGATGGTTCCCAGCTGCTTTTCCGTATTCTGTACGTAGATCTCACGCCCGTTGTAGCTGCCGATTGCCGCCACACTTCCGCAGGTGGCAAGCTTCACGTCCTGGATGACGTAGGTCTGATTCCATTTCACGTTGCCTTTCGCATCTGTGCAATGGGCACCATCTTTACTATAAGTAAGGATTCCGTTTTTCAGGCGGATGTCTATGGCATCCGTTGCCACTTCCCTGTTGACGGAAGATACAGTATCATACCCGGTGTAAATGTGCCGCTTCGCCTGTACCATAACCAGTGCCAGCGCCGCTCCCAACGCTGCCACCACCAGAAGTACCCGATACACAATGGTCAGACGGTGTTTGCGGATCTTTTTCTCATAGTCGTCCTGACTCTTTTGCCGCTTTTCTTTTTCTTTCAGATAGTTTTTGATATCTGCTGCCATGCATTTCTTTCCTTATGTATTTATATATCCTGCGGGAGCATTTCCTCCCGTTTCGTGTACTAAACATTTACAGTATACCATAATCTTACCTTTTGAAAATAAGTTTTTTACGGCAGGAGGATTTCCTGTCCGATTTTGATGTCATCGGGATCTGTAATTCCGTTCAGAGTACAGATCTCCGACACTTTTGCATTACTTCCGTAATTGCGCAGAGAAATACCGATCAGTGTGTCACCTTTTTGGATCGTATAAACTGTCGGCTGTGCCACAGCCTCCTGTGTCTGTGCCGGTTCTGCCGTCACAACCGGTGTCGATTCCGGAGTTGATTCCGGTGTCGGTTCCGGCTGTTGTTCCTGTGTCACTTCTGTCGTATTCCCGGCAACAGCCTCCGACGTTGCTGTCTCCTGTGCGGATGTCTCTGCTGTGCTTTCAGCCACAGCATTTTCCTGCCGCAGGGCATCTTCCAGCTTGTCCTCTGCCACGAGGGTACTGGTCTGATTCTGCTCTTCCACTGCATCGGGTAATTTCTGCTCCATCAGGCTGCTCATCGCCTGCCTGGCAGTCTCACCAAAAGATTCCCCGGTGTTCTCCTGCCGCATCAGTGCCAGCGCCATGACACATAACAGCACAAACACACCGGTGGCAGCCATTTTCATCCGGCGCAGCCCCACCGTCGGCATGGGAATGATGTTATCCGGTTCCCGCTGTCTGACGGCATGTCCGCTCTCCTGGTTCTGCCTGCGCTCCTCCTGTCGTTTCTTCACGACCTCATATTTTTCCTGATCTACCTTCTCCGGCTCTGCCTCTTCGCCACGGTTCTCCAGCATATACGCCAGCATGCTGTCATTTTTTTCATAGAACTGCGCATACCCAGCCACACAACGGCAGATCTCCTGCTCACAGATCTGGAAGCCTTCCACCATTTCTCCGTTCAAGATCTGATAGCCTAAAAATGTCATCTCCGGAAAATACTTTTTCCGAATCTTCTCGATCTCCTGTTCCTGCGCCTGGGACAGGTGCCGCACCGGTTTCTGCAGAAAATTCAGTTTTGCCGAACCGTAGGCGAACAGATACGCCACTCCGTTCTCCACTGTCCGTCTGCCATACAGCGCAATGGCGATATCTTTGTTCTGCGCCATCCCGTTCATTTGTTTTATGTAAGATACCACATAATCTTCCACATAGACTCTGCAGTGCTTGTCCGCTTCTCCGATCTGCGTTATATTCTTCGGTAAATCCATACAAAAAACACCTCCCATGCCGTTTCTATCAGTTATCACTAACTATAGCATCCACACGGGAGGTATTTTAGCGTTCTTTGTCGCGCTCCTGCAAAAACAATTCGACAAAGTTTGCATATGCATTATTCAAATTTATATACAGTCACGGAATCGTAATCTCCGTTCTCTCCGCCGAAGACGTAGGAAGGGAAGTTCTCGTGGTGAATGGTATCTGGGAAATACTGGGTCTCCAGTGCGAAGCCACAGCGCTTGCCGTAGGTTGCGCCCACTTTTCCGGTCTCCACGCCGATAAAGTTCCCCGCATAGAGCTGCACACCGGGCAGGGTAGTGTAAACCTTCATAACTCTGCCACTCTTCGGTGCCTTCACTGTGGCCATATGGCGTAATGTGCCGTCCCACCCATCGATGACGAAGTTATGGTCATACCCACCCGTCAGGAGTAACTGCTCATAGTCCTCTCTGATATCTCTGCCGATCTTTTTCGATTTCGTGAAATCCATCGGCGTACCTATTACTGTGCGAACCTCGCCTGTAGGGATGGAGCCCTGCACCACCGGAGTAAAATGAGACGCTCCCAGCCACAGTTCATGTTCTTCAATACTGCCTGCGCCTTGCCCGTCCAGGTTAAAATAGGAGTGGTTGGTCAGGTTGAAGATTGTCTTCTTGTCGCTGGCTGCATGATAATGCAGAGTAATCTCATTCTCCTCGCTCAGGGAATATGTCACGGATACCTTTTTATTCCCGGGGAATCCCAGATGTCCGTCTTCGTCTTCCAGAGAGAATGTCACGCTGTTCTCGCCGGTCTGTGCGTTCCAGAGTCTCTTATGAAAGCCTAACTGCTTATGGGTATGTAAATTGTTCACGCCGTCATTTTTGTCAAGCTGATACGTCACGCCGTCCAAAGTATATTCTGCGCCGCCGGTACGGTTCGCGCAGGGTCCGATCACTGTGCCGAAAAAGCTGTTGTTGGCGTAATAACTCTCGCCGTTGTCAAACCCCAGCACCAGATCATCCACTTTGCCCGTTGCATCCGGCACCAGTACACGTACCAGAATAGCTCCCAGATCCGTCACCTCTGCCTTCATTCCCTTGCTGTTACTTAAGGTATACAGAGAGATCTCCTTGCCTTCAGGGCTTTTCCCAAATACACTTTTTGTTACTGCCATTGTCTTGCCCTCCCACTTTTATCCATCTTAATTCTCATCTATAATTCTACTCTGCCCTCTAAGGCGCGGAGTAATGTTACCTCATCAATATATTCCAGGTCTCCGCCTACGGGGACACCGCTGGCGATCCTGGTCACTTTGATCCCGGTGGGTTTGATCAGCTTACTGATATACATTGCCGTGGTCTCGCCTTCCAGGCTGGAGTTGGTCGCGATAATGACCTCTTCCACGTCGCCCTGCAGCCGCTCCATTAGTTCTTTCAGCTTGATGTCGCCCGGTCCCACACCCAGCATGGGGGAGATGGCGCCGTGCAGCACATGATATACACCCTCGTATTTGCCGGTCTTCTCATAGGCTGCCAGATCTCTGGTATTCTCCACCACCATGATGGTGCGGTGATCCCGCCTGGAATTCGCGCATACCGGGCAGATCTCCTTGTCCGTCAGGGTATAGCATTCCTTACAATACCGGACATTTGCCCTGGCTTCCATCATAACATTTGCCAGTCGATCCACGCGGTCCTTCGGCATATTAATCAGGTGAAAAGCCAGTCGCTGTGCGGACTTACTGCCAATCCCGGGCAGGGCTGCCAGTTCATCTATTAATTTATTGATCTGTCCGCTGTAGAGTTCCATTAGAAAGGAAATCCTCCTAAGCCGCCGGTCATTTTGCCCATGAGTTCTGCGTTGGCTTCGTCGGCCTTGCGCAGTGCCTCGTTGGCTGCTGCCACGATGGCATCCTGTAAAGTCTCGATATCCTCGGGATCCACGATTTCCTCTGCCAGTTTGATGG